>JALWMA010000025.1 GCA_027081015.1 Campylobacterales bacterium
GGGTTTTTTACACCGCACCCGGGTGTCATTAGAAGATCTCCGTAACTTCCGTCGGCCGACACATGTATATCGGTGATGGCTTCACTCCTTTTACGAGTCGCACTCACCACTGCCGCTCCGGCGCCGTCTCCGAATAGGACACATGTGGTTCTGTCGGTATAGTCGACGATCGCACTCAGCTTCTCGGCACCTACCACAAGAACATTTTTCTTCATTCCTGACTCTATGAAAGCCTTTGCGATCGCAAGAGCGTAAATGAATCCGGTACAGGCTGCGGAGATGTCGAAAGCCGTTACGTTTGTTCTGCCGAGTTTCGACGCGATGACACAGGCTGTCGAAGGCATACAGAGGTAGTCGGGCGAGATCGTAGCGCATATGATCATATCGATATCGTTTATCTTCAGACCGGCACGGTGGATCGCGATTTTTGCGGCCTCAACGCCCATATCGCTGGTCAACTCATCATCCCGTGCTATTCGCCGCTCTTTGATTCCGGTACGCTTTGATATCCATTCGTCCGTAGTATCTACCAAAGACTCGAAATCTCTGTTGGTCATAACCCTTTCGGGAACGTATGCACCTATAGATTTTAAAGCGGCTTTCATTACTCTTATTCCCTTTTACGAATTCATAGACTCAAGGCGCTCTTTTATAGCTTTGTTGACATCAGATTCAACAAATCTTATCGCCTGGAACATCGCATTCTTGATAGCTTTCGGATTACTCTTGCCGTGACTTATTATCGTACACCCTTTGACACCCAGAAGCGGTGCGCCGCCGTACTCGGCATAGTCTGTCTGCTTTTTCAGCTTTCTGAAGACCCTTTTCATCAGTATCGCACCCGCTATCGCTACCGGAGAGTGTTTTATCTCCGATTTCAGGTAGTGGCTTATTGTGTCGGCGACACCTTCACTGGCCTTTAGCAGAACATTTCCCACAAAGCCGTCGCAAACCACTACGTCAACGGAGCCGTTGAATATGTCTCCGCCCTCTACATTGCCTACGAAGCTGTCGAGCTGACTTATGAGGGGATAGGCCGCTTTCGTTACCTCGTTACCCTTCGAAGGCTCTTCACCGTTTGATAGAAGTCCGACCTTGGCTTTTGTACACCCCAAAACCTTGTTTGCGTACGCATCTCCCATGACAGCGAACTGAAAGAGGTTTTCGGCATCGCAGTCGACGTTGGCTCCGACATCGAGCACTACAGTCATCTTGCCGCTTATCGATGTAGGCATGAAAGTTGCAATCGCTGGCCTGGATATCCCCTTTATGCGACCGATTCGAAGCGTCGCGAGGCTCATCGTGGCGCCGCTGTGGCCCGCCGAAACCACGGCATCTGCTTTACCGTTTCTAACCAGGTCGACCGCGACATATATGGAAGAGTTTCTTCTTTTGAGAGCGTCTGTGGCGTGTTCGTGCATAGATATGACATCATCGCAGTGAACGATCTCTACACGCTTTTTGAACTTTGGAGGAATGAGCGGAGCTATTTTTGTCTCGTCACCCACAAATATAGGCAGATAGTCTCTCTTTTTAAGGGCGAAGATTGCCCCTTCTACAATCGGGTAGTGACCGAAGTCACCGCCCATTGCGTCAATGGCGACTCTGACCATTTACGCTTTGTATTCACCTGTAAATTTGTTCATACGGTGGGGCATTCTCCATGTACCGTCTTTATCTTTGACCGGTCTTGCAAGAGTCAGTTTGTAGTGGGTTCTTCTTTTCGCCGCACGCGTCTTGCTGTTTCGTCTCTTTGGTACTGCCATCATCTTCTCCTTGAGTTGTTTGTATCAAATTTCAATTTCAAAATTTTCTTCACCTTCACAATCGGGGCAGAGGTGATACTGGCTCTCGATCGATGCGATTTCACTTCTGCAAACCGAATCGAAATCGACAACTCCGTCGAGGCATTCTATCATATCTAGCGACTCTTCCACCTTAACCGGCCTGTCGACTGCTTCGAGAACGAAAGATTCTTCCACAGGAGCGCTGAAGCTGCTGCCGCAGCGGTCACAGACAAAGACAGCTTCTCCTTTAAGCTTTCCTTCGATCTTGACCCTGTCCCTTCCGCTCCTGTGAAAAGTCCCGAAGCACTCTATCCCATCCTCTTTAAGGCGGAATTTGCCGGGAGACTCATGAATCTTGCGAAGTGGAATCTGCATCAACGATAGTTCAGCTTATCTCTCTCTGGGCGAAGAAAAACGCTATCTCTTTTTCTGCATTTTCGAGGCTGTCGCTTCCGTGAACCGCGTTAGCGTCGATACTTTGTGCAAAATCTGCCCTTATGGTTCCCGGGGCCGCCTCTTTCGGGTCCGTAGCACCCATCAACTCACGATTTTTCGCAACCGCGTTTTCACCTTCGAGCACCATTACTACAACGGGGCCGCTAGTCATGAACTCGACAAGTTCACCGAAAAAGGGGCGCTCTTTATGCACAGCGTAGAACTCTCCGGCATCCTGCTCACTGAGCTGCAGCTTCTTCATTGCCGCTATTCGAAGGCCGTTGCTCTCGAACCTGTCGATGATCTTTCCGATCACACTCTTTGCAACCGCATCCGGTTTAATAATAGAAAGCGTTCGCTCCATGATGTTTCCTCATATAAATAAAAATGGGTGGAAGTATACATGAAATTAGTTTAAGATTCTTTAAAAGACGGAAATTGTTTAAGTGAAAGCCGTTTCGGCAGAAAAGCTCTGCCGAAACCGTAAGAGAGGTCGCTACTCTACTACAGGCTGATGCTCTGTACGAGCCTCTTCGGAGATATCGTCGCGGCAGGTAGTACCTTCGGCACATACATCCCAAACGATACACCCTTCGGTAGGACATGCGGTCGCACATGCAGGCTCGTCATGGTATCCAACACACTCTACACACTTGTCCGCATAAACATAATATATCTCTTCTCCAGTCGGATTATCCTCATCATCAACTATCGCTTCTACCGGACACTCGTCTATACAAGCACCGCAGTTAATACAGGTATCTGTAATCAATACAGCCATTCCCAGCTCCTTTTTTAAATTTAATCATCCGTACTATAACACAACAATTTTAAAAAGTATTTAAATGGCTCCCTTAGAGTCCAAGAGCGTTTCTTAGCGCCTCTTTTTTATCCGTTTTCTCCCATGTAAAGTCGGGAAGTTCACGTCCGAAATGGCCATACGCGGCCGTCTGCCTATATATAGGACGCAGCAGGTCGAGCGACTCTATTATACCTTTGGGTGTAAGGTCGAAAAGCTCTCGGATGGAGTTTTCTATCCTCTTCTCATCCACTTTCCCTGTTCCGTGCGTATCCACCATGATAGAGACGGGCTCTACCACCCCTATGGCGTATGCTATCTGTATAGTCACCCTGTCACAGGCACCGGCTGCTACAAGGTTTTTTGCCACATATCGCGCCGCATAGGCCCCGCTTCTATCCACCTTCGTGGGGTCCTTTCCGCTGAATGCGCCGCCGCCGTGGGGACAGCTGCCGCCGTATGTATCTACTATGATCTTCCTTCCGGTAAGTCCGGCATCTCCCTGCGGTCCGCCTATGACAAACCGTCCCGTAGGGTTGATATGGTAGGTTATATTGTCATCTATGAGCTCTTCGGGGATCACCTTGTATACAAGCTCTTCGATGATCGCATTCTTCAGCTTCTCCTGCGATATGTCAGGGTCGTGCTGGGTAGAGACCACTATCGTCTTTACCTTCTTCGGCACGCCGTCGACATACTCAACCGTAACCTGAGCCTTGCCGTCGGGGCGCAAAAACGGGAGCGTACCGTCCTTTCTGGCTTTGGCAAGCCCCTCTGTCAACCTATGGGCGAGATAGATCGGAAGAGGCATCAGCGTCGGTGTCTCCCGACAAGCATATCCGAACATCAGGCCCTGGTCTCCGGCACCTATAGCGCCGCCGCTCTGGTCTACCCCCTGGTTGATGTCGGGCGACTGTTCGCCGACTCCGTTCAAAACCCCGGCCGATCTGTAGTCGAAGCCGTATAGCGCATCCGTATATCCTATCTGGCGTACGACTTCGCGTGCTATATCCTGCATCGGAGCGTACGTTTTGGTTTTGAGCTCGCCGGCTATGACGCAAAAGCCGTTCGAGAGCAGCGTCTCACAAGCGACCCTCGCGTTGGGATCACGTTCGATGATATAGTCCAGAATCGCATCGCTTATCTGGTCCGCCATCTTGTCGGGATGGCCTTCGGTTACGGATTCTGAAGTGAAGAGATAGCTTCTTGACACATATATCCTTTATTAATAATATATTTGGGGTTGATTATATCCAAATATTCGTAAAAAATTAATGCTTCCAAATTATCTATATTTTTATTTCATTGTGATATAATTTTTACTCAAAAAATCTTATCAAGGGAGAATCTATCATGCTTGTAACTAAAAAAGCGCCCGACTTCACCGCAAATGCGGTTCTTGGAAACAATGAGATAGTCGACAACTTCAATCTCTATGAAAACTTCGGCGAGAAGGGTACCGTACTCTTTTTCTACCCTCTCGACTTCACATTCGTCTGTCCTTCGGAGATCATCGCCTTCGACCACAGGCTCGACGAGTTCACAAGCCGCGGCGTCAATGTGATCGGCTGCTCCATCGACTCACACTTCACACACCTTGCGTGGAAAAACACTCCCGTAGAAAAGGGCGGTATCGGGCAGGTACGCTATCCGCTCGTCGCCGATCTTACAAAAGATATCGCACGCGACTACGATGTGCTTCTTGACGGGGGTGTCGCCCTTCGCGGTTCATTCCTGATCGATACCGACGGAACCATCCGCCACGCGGTTATAAACGACCTTCCGCTCGGAAGAAACATCGACGAGATGATCCGAATGATCGATGCGATGCACTTTACCAACGAGCACGGCGAGGTATGTCCGGCCGGATGGCACAAAGGTCAAGAGGGCATGAAAGCCGACCCTGAAGGTGTCGCCGAATATCTGGAGAAGCACGCCGAAGAGCTCTAAGACTCCACGCTGCAAACGAGGAGCCAAGAGGGGCACCCCCTTGGCTTCGGCCACACTGTAGGCCTCTCGCCTCGGATAGAAAGATCACTGAACATCTTTTTTAACCCGATGATGCAAAAACTCAGGACCAAGCCCGCGGTTCGACAACGTCTGGGTACTTCTACAACCCTTTAAGCTCCAGAATCTTATCGGCAATCTGTTCGGGCAGCAGCCCCAAAGACTCCTCTACTTTTTCTGTCTTTCCGTGGGGGATGAATCTATCCTCATACTCGAACGAGACAATCTCTATCTTTTGCAGAACCTTCGGTGCCAGCGCCTCCATGATAGCCGATGCGGCCCCGCCCTTTTTAGCACCGTCACTGAAAACGAACCACTTCGAAAACTTCGCGGCCGCATCCTCGAGAAGCGCCTTATCGATAGGCTTGATGAAACGCAGATCCAAAACTGCGGCTTTCAGACCCGACTCCCCAAGCCTGTCCGCAACCTTCACCGCCCTTCCGACTCCGTTTCCGTAACCTACCAGGAGTATCTCACCGTCTTCCTCGAGATACTCGGCCTTGCCGAGTTCGAATCGGGTAGCCTCGTACCTCCCCTCTTCGAGCATCATGGAGCCTCGAGGATACCTGAAGGCGCAAGGAGTCGGAAAAGATGCCGCATACTCTACCGCAAGCTCCAGGGTCTTATTGTCACGGGGGGCGAACAGCGTCAAATTGGGAATGATGCGCAAGTAGCCTATATCGAAAGCCCCCTGATGCGTCTCTCCATCCTCACCGACTATTCCGGCTCGGTCGATCGCAAAAGCTACAGGAAGATTCATAAGCGCAATGTCATGCACGACCTGATCGAACCCTCTTTGAAGAAATGTGGAGTAGATCGCAACGAAAGGTTTGAACCCCTCTTTTGCTAGCGGCCCCATCGAGGTGACGGCATGCTGTTCGGCTATACCGACATCCCAGAAACGCTCCGGAAATCTCTCCATGAGCAGCTTCATTCCGGTACCGCTCGGCATCGCGGCGGTCACCCCGACGATCTTTTCGTCATTCTGCGCCAGATCACAGAGCTTTTCACTGAAAACCTGCGTAGCGCTCTTGGCGCTGCCCTTTTTCAGGATCTCGCCACTCTCTTTGTCGAACGGACCTACGCCGTGCCAGTGCTCGTAATACCCCTCGGCGATCTTGTAACCTTTACCTTTGACGGTCTGGGCGTGTACTATCACCGGTTTATGCATCTGTTTTGCGATCTCGAGAGTCTCTATGAGTTGCTCTATGTCATGCCCGTCGACGGGTCCGATATACTCGAGCCCCATCTCTTCGAAGAGGATACCGGGCGTGATCATGCGTATTCCCTCCTCCATCCTTTTGGCCATATATGCGGCCGAGTCGGGAAAGTGCTCGAGCATCTTCTCGGTTCTCTGCTTGAACTTCTGGTAAAAGGGGCTCGCCATAGCCTGGGAGAGTATACGGCTTATCGCTCCTATCGGCTTCGCTATGCTCATCTCGTTATCGTTTAGTACGATTACGGCGGGATATTTTCTGTCGCCAAGTTCGTTGAGCGCTTCATAGACCATACCCGCACTCATCGCTCCGTCGCCTATCATGACTACCGGTAAGCGCTCACCCTCTTCGCCTCTAAGCCTGATCGCTTTGGCCGCCCCCACCGCCAGAGAGACCGAAGTCGAACTGTGACCCGCAACATAGTAGTCGTACGGCGATTCGGAAGGCTTGGTATAGCCGCTGATGCCTCCGAACTGGCGTAGAGTTTCGAACTCCTCCCACCTATCGGTGAGGAGTTTGTGGGCGTAGGCCTGGTGGCTGACATCGAACAAAAACGGGTCCTTTTCCGCATCGAATACATAATGCATCGCGACAATCAGGTCCGTAGCCCCAAGCGTGCTGCTCAGATGCCCCCCGTGACGGCTCACCACATCGAGTATCCGCTGCCGTATATCGTCCGCCAGCTTTTCAAGCTCAGGCAGACTCATCTGTTTGACATTTTTCATCGCTCTCCTTGCTTCACGGTTCCGAAAACCGCCTCTTTGATTCTTTCGAACCTGTGCATTATCTCTCCGTCGATATTCCCTATATCGCTCAGGATGATTACACCGCCTGCGGCGACGGCCGGGTCGGCCACTATCTCTACATCGCCGCCGGCATCTTCAAGATCATTTTTTACAAACTCATAGTCGTTCGGATTGACCTTTAGAGTGATTTTGGCAGCATCCTTCACCTCCGCAAGGAGAAGACGGGCAAGTCTCAGCGCCACCTCCTTCGAGTCGTTCTGGACCTCTTTGGCTACTACCTGCCTGGCGAGATCGAGTGCGGTCTCTATCAGCTCCTCTTCGATCGTATCGACCTTTTTTAGAAATACCTGCCTGCTCTGCTCCAGTGCCTCTATCGCGGCGGCAAACCGTCTTCTCTGCTCCTCTGCTGCCGCTTCCATCTGCTCCATGCAGGCTTTCCGGCCCGCCTCTTTCCCCTCTTCGAAAGCGGCGGCCTTCGCCTCTTCGATTCGACTCTCGAACTCCTGCTGCTGCTTCTCCATCTGCATCTGCATCTTCACGAGGTTTGTAGAGAGCTCATCGGCCCTCTTGAGCATCTGTTCCACAACTTCGTCTTTCGACTCGACGGTCCGTGGCTGCTCCGCAGATTCCGAACACTCTCTGGAAGCGTTTTCGTCCCCCTTCGTCAGATCTTCGCCGGGTGCAGCAGCCTCCTCTTTGACTGCATCCTCGGAAAGCACTTTGAAATGGTATTTCTGAATCACATGTCCGCAGGTTTTGCCTGGGGGGATAACGGTTTCCATGCTACTCTATCATCTCCTCTGCCTCACCTATGCTGACCACTCCCTCTTCGGCCAGTTTCTGCACTACCTCCACAATCTTTCTCTGCGCCCCTTCGACCTCTTTGACCTTGACTGCTCCCATAAACTGCATCTCCTCCTCAAAAGCATCCCTGGCACGCTGCGACATGTTGGAAAGGAAGCGCTCCTTCAGCTCTACGGGTGCACTCTTTAGCGCAAGCATAAGATCCTTCTTGTCTACCGATTTGAGTATCTCCCTTATGGCGTTGTTGTCGAGATTGACTATATCTTCGAATGTGAACATCATCTCTTTGATGGCACTGGCAAGCTGCTCGTCGAGCTGCTCTATCTGAACGAGGGTGGATTTGGCCGCCTTCTGCCCCAGACGGTTGAAGATGTCTGCAACGGCTCTCGGTCCGCCTACCTCCACCTTGTAGCTGGCCAGCGATTCGAGTTTGTTCTCCAAAACGGTCGAGACGCGCTTGATTATCTGTGGAGAGATATCTCCGAGATTGGCCATACGCATTGCGATCTCCGCACGAAGATCGTCTTCGAAGAAGCTCAAAACGTTGGCCGCATCGGTCGGATCCATATGAGCGAGTATCAGGGCGATGGTCTGGGGATGTTCGTTGACTATGAAGTCCGCCAGCTGCTGCGGCTTGATTTTTGAAAGGAAGCTGAAGTTCTGGCTGCTCTGCATCGTTTTCGAAAGTCTCTCGATAATCTTCTTGGCATCATCGGGTCCCAGAGCTTTGTACAGTATCTCTTTCGCATACTCCAGCCCGCCGGTATTCAGGTACTGATTGGACTGCATTATCGCGTGAAACTCCTCCAGTATCGCCATAGCGACCGGCTTGTCTATCGTTTTGGCCATCGCTATGTATTTCGATATTTCGGTAATCGACTCTACATCCAGATGTGCAAATATATTGGTCGTTGCCTCTTCTCCGAGCTGTATCAGCAAAATTGCAACCTTCTCGGCCATCGACAACTCTTCGAGCTGCGCCTGCTGCTGAGGCGTCAACTGTACACTCACGAGCCCTCCTTCTTGATCTTGCCGGCCGCGTTCTGCTCCATCTCGTTCTCGTCACGGATCAGGGCACTTATGAGTGCCGCGAACTCGTCCGTCTTCTCCTCGGCCATCTCTTTTATCTTTTCGAGTAATATATCATATTTGAGCTCATCTTCGCTGAACTCTTCGGTGAGGCCGAGCTGCTCCTCGACCTTCTTCCGCATCTCTGTAAACTTCTCTGTAAGCGACTCGTGCTCCTCTTCGCCCAGACTCAGAACCGGCTCCCCTTCCGTCGTCTCCTGCACTGGAATCTCCATCATTCGTTCACTGAACGGAACAATCACTTTTTTATAGAAGAAGAAGAGCACCAGGGCCAGCAGCATGTACTTCAGTATCGGCATTATCGGCTCTATATAGGAGTAAAACGTCGATACGGCCGATCTGTAGGCATCTGGCTCCATCCTCTTCGCCACCGACTCGAACCTGAAATTGGAGACACTCACCTCATCTCCGCGGTTCTTGTCAAAGCCGATCGCCTGCTTGACAAGCGTTGCGATCTTCTCCAGCTCCTCCGGGGTTCTGGGTGTATACTCCATATCTCCGCTTTCGGACGGCACATACTTTCCGTCGACCACTACCGCCGCCGTTACACGCTTGATGGTTGCGAAGGGGCCCTTGACATTCGAAACGGTCTTTGAGATCTCGTAGTTTGTAGTAGTCGTAGACTTCTGGTACTTCTCCTTTTGCAAAGAGGAGTCGATTCCCTGAACCGGGCCGATGTTGCTGACGGCACCCGGAACACCCCCGGTCTGAGACGGTGCCACACCCTCCCTCTTCTCCTCCAGACTCTGTTCGCTTCTGACGACGTTTTCGGGATCGTAGCGCTCCTCCACACTCTCTCTTTGGGCGAAATCGAAATCTATCGTCACCTTCGCCACGACTCTGTCTTTCGAGCCGATAAATGGGGCGAGTATGTTTACGATCTTTCTCTCGTAGAGAGATTCGTAACGGTTCTTGTACTCTATCTGAAGTTTGGCCAACTCTCCGTCCGCACCGTCCGCACCGGCTTCGTTGAGCGGCTCTCCATACTCGTTGACCACTTTTACATTTTGTGGAGAGAGGTTCGCAACCGCGGCGGCAACTATATTTTTTATACCGGCTATCTGCTTCCTGGTGAGGCGCATCCCTTCGACCGTTTTAACGACGACCGAAGCGCTTGGAGGTGTCGACTTCGAGACAAAGACGCTCTCTTTGGGGAGTGCGAGGTGCACCGAAGCGCTCTCGATGGGCTGGAGGCTCTGGATCGTTCTGGAGAGCTCCCCCTCCAGAGCCCTCAAAAACTTCACCTTCTGGTCGAAATCCGTAGAGCCGAACTGCTGCGTATCGAAGAGCTCGAATCCGACGTGGCTCTCTTTCGGAATCCCCTGCGATGCGACATCGATCCTCACCTTGTAGACCCTGTCACGCGGCACCTCTATCACGCCGTCTTTCGGGATTTTGTAGGGAACCCCCTCTTTCTCGAGCTCCTGTATCACGAGCGCCGCATCCTTGCTGCTGAGATGGTCGAACAGGACGGCATAGTCGGCGTTTCGCGTAGATGATGTGTAAAGTACCAGAAAGACGATAAAACCGATTACGGCAAGCAGCGTCCCGAGTATTACGAGCTTCTGTGCGCGGTTCAGCCGCTCATAGAGACGTGTAAGCTGTGTCGCCAGATCTTTGAAGTTCATTTTTCCCCACTATCGAGCAGTCGCTCCATCTCTTCGAAGAAGCGGAGATTCTCCTCCGGCTTCCCGATCGTAATCCGTATGGCGTTGATACCGTAGCCCTTCAGATCCCTCACTATGATCCCTCTGCGAAGCAGCGCATCGCTGAGTTCGGTAGAGTCGGCGACACCTTCGAGCAGATAGGTAATGAAGTTTGTATAGCTCTCTATGACACCTATGCCGTACTTTCGGGCAAAAGCTTCATATCTCCGCATCTGCTCGAAACAGCTCTCGAGCGTCATCTGCACGAACTCCTCGTCCGTGAGCGCCGCTTCGGCCGCTATCAGGCTCAGAGTCGTAACGTTGAAAGGCGGGCGCAGCTTGTAGAGCCCCCTGATGATCTCCTCATCGGCTATGCCGTAACCGACGCGCATACCGCCGAGGCCGTATGCTTTCGAAAAGGTCCCCAGGTATAGAAGATGGGGAAACTTCGAGACCATAGAGGCAGGATCGAGCGCTTTCGAGCCGTCTCTGTATGCCGCATACTCCTGGTATGCCCCGTCCAGCACGACAAGCGTATCTCGGTCTATCGCATCGATAAAATTCTCTATATCGACTCTGTCCAGGCAGTCTCCTGTAGGATTGTTCGGTGCGCATATGAAGATTATCTCCGGTTCATGCTCTCTGTAAAGCTCGAACATCGCATCGAGATCGTGGGCGACTCCCGGCGCCTTGATGACAGAGGCTCCGCACTGGGCCGCATATATCTGGTACATCGCGAAAGTTATCTCGCTCTGGAGGATCTTCGCCCCGCCGTAGAGCTTCGCCCTGCATGCCAGTTCGATAACCTGGTCGCTGCCGGCACCTATAATCAGATTGCCGTTCCCGACACCGAAACGGCCGGCAAGTGCGCTTTTCAAACCTCTCATCGTATCGTCCGGGTAGCGGAACATCAGCTCTGCGGCCTCACGCACCGCTTCGGCCGCTTTGGGGCTGCATCCGTATGGGTTTTCGTTCGATGCGAGCTTGATTATCTCGGAGGGCTCTATGCCGAACTCACGTACGACGAGCTCTATCGGCTTGCCCGGCTCGTAGGTCTTGAGATGTTCGATAACCGGATTGAACTTCATTCTATTCCTTAACCGTTCTGGACATAGCTGCCCAGATACTTGATCTCATCTTTATGCTTGAGCAGGACCTGGCTGATGGCCGGCTCATCCTTGTGGCCCTCGAAATCTATATAGAACCAGTAGTCGAACTCCGCCTCCGAAGATGCGGGCCTGCTTTCGATCTTTTTGAGGTTGATGCCGGCTTCGTGAAAACTCCGCAGAAACTCGTAGAGACTTCCGGGTCTGTCCGAAAGCTTCGCGAGAATGGAGGTCTTGTCAGATCCGCTCGGCTCGTTTTCGAAGTCGCTCAGGATAATGAAGCGGGTTCTGTTCCTGTGGTTGTCCTCTATGTTTTCGAACATCACGGGGACCTTGTAGAGCTTGGCTGCTATGTGCGAACAGATCGCCGCGCTCTCGCTGTCGCTCGCTGCCAGTTTCGCCGCTTTGGCTGTCGATTCTACAGGAACGTACTCTATGGAGTCAAGCTCATGCTCGAGCAGGAAACTTCTGCATTGATTAAACGCGATATCTTTCGAGTATATCCGCTTGATCTGGTGGATATGCTGCGCTTTCGTGACGAAGGAGTGGTGTATGGGCAGATACAGCTCGGCCACTATCTTAAGATCGCTCTTGGCAAGCTCGTCGAGCGTCTCACCGACGAATCCGTTGGTGTTGTTCTCTATCGGGACCACGGCGAAGCGCGCCCTGTCGGCATGTACCGCTTTGAAAACGGCAGGAATCGAGTGCAGGGGGATATATTCGCTCATCGCGCCGAAACGGTTCTCGGCGGCCTGGTGAGTAAAGCTCCCCTCCGGGCCGAGATATGCGACACGCTGCGGCTGTTCGAAGTTTCTGGCTACGGCGAATATCTCCAGAAATATCGCCTCTATCGCCGCCTCCGTAAGCGGCCCGCCGTTCTTTTCGACCAGCCTCTTGATTATCGCCTTTTCGCGCTCCGGCCTGTAGATGGAGGCCCCGGTTCTATGCTTGAGCTCACCCACCTTCTGCACAACGCTGATGCGCCTGTTGAGCAGCTCCAGCAGCCTGTCGTCTATCTCGTCTATCTGCTTTCTCAGCTCTTCAAGGCTCATGCGGCACCTCTTTCGTAAGATTTGAACCACTCGGCTATATCGGCACATACCCATTCCGGCTCGACATGCTTCAACTGATCCTCCGCCTCTTCGACGGAGGCCACCTTTCCGCTAAGAACAAGTGCCGTGCGCATACCCATCTCTTTGGCCCCCTTCAGATCTCCGACCGGATCGTCGCTTATCATGACGACGCTGTCGGGTTCTATGGAGCCATCCTGCCTCTTCAGTCTTCGCATAGCCTCGCCGTAGAAGCCTCTACTCGGCTTTCCAACCACGCCGTACCCTCGGCCCGTAGCGAAGGAGAGCATCCTGAGCAGCGCTCCGACACCCGGATACCTGCGGCCGTTTTTGGAGTATAGTGAGGTCTCATGCATACCGATCAGTTCGGCACCTCCCAGAAGCGCCTCTATCATCGTCGCAAACTCATCGTTGCAAAAATCCTCTTTTATGCCGATGAGCACGGCTTTCGGAGAGTCATACTCGAGCCTGTAGCCCCGCCGCTGCAGCACCCTCAAAAAGGGTTCACTCCCGTAGGCCGCGACCGGACAGGGCGGCACCCTCTCTTCAAGAACCATAAGCGGATCGAGATACTGGTCGTCCGAAAAGTCGAAACCGAGCCCTCTGAGATATGAGCGAAACTCGGCGCTCTCCATCTTGGTGTTGTTGGTCACGAGTACAAACGGGAAGCCTCTCTCCCTCAAAGATGCGATCACCTCCAACGAGCCGGCGATCGGCTTTTTGTCGATATCGTCGATCAGCGTACCCTGAACATCGATCATAAACCCTTTTATAGGCACATCTTCTCCAGTCTGATTAGATCTTCGAAGCTCTCTCTCGCCCTTATGCAGCGCTCTTTTCCGTCCACGATCGCCACTTCGGCCGGCCTGGGACGGCTGTTGTAGTTGCTCGCCATGACGAAGCCGTAGGCCCCGGCGCTGTGCACTACCACCAGGTCGCCCGGTTCGGTTGCGGGCAGCATACGGTTTTTCGCGAAAAAGTCGCCGCTTTCACATACGGGGCCCACCAGGTCCGCTTCGCTGCACTCGCCGCTTCTGCCTACAACCTCCACCTTATGGTAGGCGTTGTAGAGACTCGGTCGCAAAAGGTCGTTCATACCGCCGTCGACGATGACGAACCTTTTCCCTTCGTTGACCTTCTCATAAAGCACCCGGGTCAGGAAAAAGCCGCTGTTTCCGACCATGAAGCGGCCCGGCTCGCAGACGACCGTCACATCGAGCCCGTGCAGAACCGAAAAGATCGCCTGGGCGTAATCGTAGGGCTCTATCGTCTTCTCGTCGTCGTAGACGATCCCGATCCCGCCGCCCACATCGAAAAAGCGGATATCGATCTTTACGGCCTTCAGGCTGCGGACGAGATCGGCTACGATCGCGGCGGCCTCTTTTATGGGCTCCAGCTCCGTAAGCTGTGAGCCGATATGGAAATGCACCCCTACAGGGTCGAGGTGCGCAGAGTTGTTGGCGCGTATGTACATGCGCTTGGCCGTTTCGAGATCGACCCCGAATTTGTTTTCATGCAGGCCGGTTGATATGTAGGGGTGTGTTTTGGGGTCTATATTCGGATTTACCCTGATGCTTATCCTGGCCTCTCTGCCGAGCTTTTTCGCGATCTCTTCGACGCGCTCCATCTCCGCCTCGCTCTCAAGGTTCAGAAGCAGAATATCCTCTCTCAGGGCCTCTTCGATCTCGTCGTCCCGCTTGCCTACTCCGCTGAAGATTATTTTGTACTTCGGAATGCCGGAGAGCAGCGCTCTGCGGACTTCGCCTATCGAGACGCAGTCGGCACCGGAGCCGAGTCCGGCGAGGTGGGAGACAACCGAGAGGTTGGAGTTCGCCTTGACGGCGTAGCTTATGAGAGATTTCCTTCCCGAGAATGCTCTTTTCAGCTCCTCGTACTCTCTTGTAATATGCTCGAAGTCATATACGTACAGCGGTGTGTCATATCTCTCTGCAAGGGTTTTGAAGTCGATCAAAAAAGGGCCTTTAATTGAAAATTTCTCTATGTTTTACAGCGCCCGCTGCGCCGTTTTGTCAAAATCCGGAGCTTGTGCGTTCCGGCCTGCCCGTACCCCTCGATCTTCGAAACGAGGGATAGCATCGGGATTTTACGTAAATACGGGTATTTTATCAAAAAATCGTTAAAGTAGAGATTTTACCCGGAACAGGGCACCGTTTCGGACTATCTGGCCGTCCTGAACATATAGCTGTAGAGCGCTCCCGCGGCAAGTAGCGCCGTCGCGGCGACCGTTCCGAGCTCGGGCAGTATCACGCCGCTTAGGCTTATGCGGTAGAGAAGATATATGATCCCCCAGACAAAGAGGGTCGTTCCGGTCAAAACGAAAGAGACCAGCAGCAGGTTGGTGCTTCTGGCATGCGGCGGTATGGAGAGGAAAAATATGATCACAAGCGACATGGCGAAAAAGGGAGATACGACCATGTAGTAGAGAATCGAGCGGACTTTCGACGTCTCGAGCTTCTGCGATATGAGCAGTTTGAGCGCATCGTAGGCATCCTGGATCGTGTAGTATCTTTTACCCTCGAAGACGGAGGTCAGAATTTTCGGTTTGAACCCTTCGAGTGTCTCCACATTCTTCCTGCGCTCTATTTCGAGTCCCTCCGAAGAGAGCCCCTTCACGTGCGGCTTTGTAACTATCTTCGCGTCGGCGATGAGCCATCTGCTCCCGTCGAATCTGGCGCTTCTGCCGTAGATAGTCTGCACCAGGTCGCCGTCGTGCATTCTATATATCCGAATATCTTTCGCCTCTTTTTTCGAGGGTATGAGCTGGGAGATATAGACGAAGCTGTCGTTGTACTTTACGAAGAGGTTGCGTGTAACGGTAAGGTTGTGCTTCTTCTGCATCAGAGCTTTCGCGTATAGTTCGGAGTTTACGAAAGTAGTGGAGTGCAGGGCGATATAGAGCAGCGTCAATATGAACGAGACGAATATAAAAGGGCGCAGCACCTCCTTTTTGGAGTAACCGAGGGCGTAGAAACTGACCAAAGCGTTCGATCTTATAAGCGCCATCTTTGCCACAATCATCGAAAGGACGAGCGCTATCGGAAAGAGGAGGCTCAGAGCGTACGAGCCTTTGTAAAACATGTAAAGAATCTTTATATTGAACCCGGTCAGCTTCGAAGCGTTCTGCATATAGTCGAGGCCGGCGAAGAAGAAGGCCAGCGCGAAAGCTATCAGAAAAAAGTGGCGCAAGTAGAGCCAGGAGACGTAGCGGAACATCCTCATCTCTTTTTCCAGCTCCCGTTTTTGACGCTGTAACGCGAGGCGACATACTCCAGAGTGTGGCGCGTAAGCTCCAGTGCAGCCTCTGCGGCATGTTCGATCCACGCCGGCAGAGCCTCACTCTCTTCGGGAGTGAACGGGCTCAATACATAGTCGGCCGTCTGGGACTTGTAGGCCGGTTTTCCTATCCCCATTCTTACGCGTATATAGCCGTTTCCCACACAGGCGTCGATCGACTTAAGACCGTTATGGCCGCCGCTGCCGCCTCCCCGTTTGAAACGGACCGACCCGAACGGCAGGTCGAGATCGTCGTGTATGACTATGATACGCTCGAGTTCAACCTTGTAAAACTGTTTAACAGCCTGTACGCTGATGCCTGAGCGGTTCATGAAAGTGGCAGGTTTAAGAAGAAGCAGATTCGGTGTTTTGTAGAGTTCGCCGTGAAACGAAGATGACGATGCAGGGCTTGCCTGCACCTTCTGAATCACTCTGTCGAGTGTAAGAAAGCCTATATTGTGGCGAGTCGCCTCATATTGAACACCCAGGTTCCCAAGGCCGACGACTAGCCACACAGCAGACTCTTATTTCGCTTTGATAACCCCGACAACAGGTACTCGTCCGGCCACCATGATTTTGTATTTGTCAGACTCCGGTATGTCTCTGACCAAGATGGCGTCTCCGACATCCAGATCGCTGACATCGAGAGTGAACGACTCGGGAATGTTCTCTATAGTCCCTTTAACCTTGATACGCTTTTTGGAGATAGCCAAAACGCCCTTGTTTTTGAGCCCTTTTGGTGTTCCAACCGTCTTTACCGGTACCATGTAGTGGGTCTCCACACCCGGCTGGGCCACCATCAGGTCTACATGCAGGATCTGATCGGTCACGGGGTGAAGCTGATACTCCTGAATGACCACATCCATCTCTTTCCCTCCCACCTTTACGGGGAAGGTGAGCTTCTCTTTATGGCGGACAGTTCTGATAAATTCACCCATCTTGAATGCGGCGTGAGTGTTCTCAAGCCCTTTTCCATAGATGTTGGCGATTAGATAACCATCTCGGCGAAGTTTTTTTGCATCGCTCTTGCCGATACTCTCTCTAACGATTCCTTCCAACATTGTCTTGTCCTTCAACATAAAATATCAAGTACCGCAAGTACTTTAAGAGGCGAATTTTACCCAACTTCTGTTTAATCTTCTTTTAAAGCGAAAATGTCCGAGTCGTGTTCGGGGATGAATGCGCTCTCTCCCGCCTCTCCGGCCTTTATATTGGCGTTCATCCCCTCTATTCGAAGCTTCAGGTCGCTCGGGCTCGATGCGTGTCTGAGGGCCTCTTTCATCGAGATTTTGTCTTTCTGGTAGAGTTTCAGAAGTGCGGTATCGAAACTCTGTGTTCCGTAAATCTGCGTCCCTTCGTCGAGCGCATCCTTTATCTCCATATCGCGCCCCTCGAGAATCAGCTTCTGGATGTAGGAGGTGTTGAAGAGTATCTCGACCGCCGCCGTCTTCTTCCCGTCCACCGTCTTCACAAGCCGCTGCGAAAGAACCCCTTCGAGTACCGATGCGAGGGTGTTTCGCACACGGTTCTGATCTTCTGCGGGAAAGACGCTGATAATCCTGTTGATCGTCTCTTTCGCATCCAGCGTGTGGAGCGTCGAGAATACCAGGTGGCCGGTCTCGGCGGCATGGAGCGCCGTGTCGATCGTTTCGACGTCGCGCATCTCTCCGACCAGTATGATGTCGGGGTCTTCACGCAGAGCCGATCGCAGGGCGTTGGCGAAGCTGAGTGAATCCTGCCCGATACTCCGCTGGTTGATAAGGCACTTTCTATCTTTATGGACAAACTCTATCGGATCCTCAATAGTGATGATATGTTTTCTGTGTTTTCTGTTTATCTCGTCGATAAGAGCGGCAAGGGTCGTAGATTTTCCCGAACCGGTCACCCCCGTGACGAGAACAAGCCCGCGGGAGATGTCGGTCAGCTTGTGAAGAGCCTCCGGCAGCTCGAGCTGGTCTATCGTCATAATCTCCACCGGAATCACCCTGAATACCGCCGAAACACCGTCCATCTGGAAAAACATGTTCCCCCTGAAACGGATCTTCTCGTCGTAAACATAGAGAAAGTCGATCTCTTTTTTTTCTACAAACTCCGCAAAACGCCGGCGAAGCATCTCTTTCGCCAGCATAATCGACTCCTCTTTGGTGATCTTCTCTTTCGTAACGGTAACAATATCTCCGTTTATACGTGCGCGAACCTGGGAGTTGGCCTTTATGTGCAGGTCGCTCCCCTCATGTTCGATGAGCCCCTTCATATACTGACGCACCCTCTTTGTCATCTCGAAGGTCAGTTCGTTCACGTCTACGTTGCGGTCGAGTTCTGTATTTTCCATCGTCTCTTTCACTCCAAATGGGATAGTAGTCTCGCAAAGGAGTCTTTGAAGGCTTCGAGCCCTTCGTCGATCAGCCTCTCGTAGAGAGCCTGCATATCGATGCCGGCGGCTTCGACGGCTTTGAAAAAGGTATCGATCGCCGCTTCGTCCATCGGGAGCTTCGGTGCATGTAGCGGATGTTCCATAAAAGCCTCTATGGTTGCGAGCGGGGCGGTATTGACCGAGTGCGGTGCCATCAACTCCTTGATATAATAATCGGCCTCGTAGGCGTTCCCTTTAACACCGGTACTCGCGAAGAGCGTTCTTAGTGCCCTCTCTTTTCGAGCTTCGACCATATTGTAGATTCGGGCGGCGTTTACTATTCCGAGTCTGCCGGGCTGCAGACCCGCACTCTCGAGCTTCTCGTCGAGCGCCCTGTCGAATCGGCTGACAAACACGCTCAAGACTCCCCGGACATTTTTCTCCCCGCCGGCCCTGTAGATTCTGAGCCCCTCCTGCATGGCATCGAGACATCGCATGGCCTGAAGCGGAGAGAATATTAGAGTCGCGTTTACGTGGATCCCTTCGCTCATCAGGCTCTTCATCGCCCTGTACCCGGCATCCGTGGCCGGCACCTTGATCATGACGTTCTCCATGCCGATCTGCTTGTAGAGCCTGCGCCCCTCTTCGACCGTGCCTTCGGCGTCGTCGCATAGAAACGGATCGACTTCGATACTTACAAATCCGTCCCTCCCCTCTTCGTAAAGCGGGTAGAGGGCTTCGGCGGCCATCCTTATGTCTGTTGTGGCAAGAGCCTCGTACTTCGCTTTTGCGGAGTGGTTTCTCAGTGTGTCGAGCTGCGCAGTGTAGGCCGGTGACGTCTCTATGGAGGATGCGAATATCGCCGGATTGCTCGTAGCGCCGTTTATCACACCGTCGGCCACAAGCAGCCCGAACTCCTTTCGCAGATGGTCCCGCTCGATAAAATCGAGCCATAAAGAGAAACCGATACGCTCATTTACCATATAAAATCTCCTTCTTGATGCCTCACCACTCCATTTCGGCAAGCAGGTGTTCGTACTCTCTCCAGCTTCCGTGCACTCCGAGGCTTCCCTGGGTCTGCTCCAGTTCGTCCAGAAACCTGTCGCGCTCCACACGTACGGCTCCGAGCCTGATCAGGTGGTCCGAGGGGATCTGGCAGTCTATAAAGTCGAAATTCCAGATCACGGCCAGCCCCACCATATGTGCA
Source organism: Campylobacterales bacterium (assembly GCA_027081015.1). Lineage (GTDB taxonomy): Bacteria > Campylobacterota > Campylobacteria > Campylobacterales > Hydrogenimonadaceae > Hydrogenimonas. The sequence continues at coordinate 19,561 of JALWMA010000025.1, forward strand.
AGGGCCACTTTGGAGGCGTCGGGTACGAGAGAGAACATGGACTCACCGAAAAAAGCCCTACCCGTACTGATGCCGTAGAGGCCGCCCACCAGCTTCCCCCCGTCGTCGTAAACCTCTACGGAGTGGGCGAAACCGCGCCTGTGCAGCTGACTGTATGACTCTATCACCTCCGGCAGAATCCAGCTCCCCACCTGTCCATGCCGCGGTATCTTCGCGCAGTGGTGCATGACTGAAGCGAAGTTTCGGTCCAATTTTACCGAAAAGCGTTTTTGACGAAGCTTTTTTCTCAAAGATCTGGAGATTTTGAAGTCGTTCGGGTAGAGTAGAAGCCTTGGGTCGGGCGACCACCAGAGTATCGGGTCCCCCTCGTTGTACCAGGGGAATATCCCTTTACGGTAGGCCGCAAGGACGCGATCGGGGTTTAGATCGCCCCCGTAGGCCAGGAGCCCCTCTCTCATCGCATAGCGCGGATTGGGGAATATATGGTCGAATCCGAGCCTGGGAATTCCGGGCCCGTCAGACACGCTCGGCAACCTTGAAGCTGAGCGCTTTACCTTTTACGCCGAAGTGCACCTCGCCTCCCTCTCTCAACGAGCCGAAGAGTATCTCTTCGGTAAGCGGCGCCTTGATCTTCTCGGCGATAACGCGCCCAAGAGGCCTTGCACCCATCGCCTCGTCATACCCCTCTTTGGCGAGGTAGCCTCTCGCGGCATCAGAGAGCTTTATGACGATCTTTCTCTCGGCCATCTGCGCATTAAGTTCGTCGATGAACTTGTCGACGATCTTCTTGACATCCTCGAAGCCGAGATGCTCGAAGCGTATGACCGCGTCGAGCCTGTTTCTGAACTCCGGAGAGAAGGCCGACTTGATGGCGGTGTCGTGTTTCGCCTCGCTTCTGGCGCCGAACCCCATGACGTTGGCTTCGGTAGCGCCCACGTTCGATGTCATTATTATGATGACGTTTTTGAAATCTGCCCTGTTGCCGGTATTGTCCGTCAGCATGGCGTTGTCCATTACCTGCAGCAGAACCTGTATCAGGTCGGGATGGGCCTTCTCTATCTCATCGAGCAGGAGCACCGTGTGCGGATGCTTCCTAATCGCCTCGGTAAGCTGACCCCCCTGCTCGTAACCAACATATCCCGGAGGTGCGCCGATGAGGCGGCTTACCGCATGCTTCTCCATATACTCGCTCATATCGAATCGTTCGAAGTGGACTCCGAGCGCTTCTGAAAGCTCCAGTGCCAGCGCGGTCTTTCCGACCCCTGTAGGCCCCGCAAAGAGGAAAGAGCCGACCGGCTTGTTGGGTGCGCCAAGGCCGGCACGTGCACGTTTGATGGCGGCCGCAACCCCTTCTACTGCTCTGTCCTGCCCGATGATACGGCTCTTCAGAACACTCTCCAGATTTTGAAGAGTGGCCAGGTCGTCGCTGCTCACCCGCGCCGGGGGGAGGTTGAGCATGCGGCTTACCGCATCTTCTATATCACGCTCGTTTACACGGCGGCGCTTTCTCGCCTTGAGCCTGAAAGAGGCTCCGACCTCGTCGATGATGTCGATCGCCTTGTCCGGAAGAAACCTCTCGTGCATATATTTGACCGAGAGGTCGATCGCCGTCTTCAGCGCCTTTTCGCTGAAGTGGACGTCGTGGTGTGTTTCGTATTTGTATTTGAGACCCTTGAGAATCTTCAACGTATCGTCGAAACCGGGCTCGGCTACATCCACCTTCGCGAAGCGGCGGCTCAGCGCACGATCCTTTTCGAAAAAGTTGCGGTACTCTTCGAACGTAGTCGCACCAATACATTTGAGGTCTCCGCTTGCCAAGGCCGGTTTTAGAAGGTTCGATGCATCCATGCTGCCGCCGTTTGTGGCGCCGGCGCCTACGAGGTTGTGGATCTCGTCTATGAAAAGAACGGCGTTTTTGCGCTCCTGTAGCTCCTGCAGCACTCCTTTGAGGCGCTTTTCGAAATCTCCCCGGTACTTCGTTCCGGCAATAAGAGTTCCTATATCGAGTGCATATACCTCTGTATGTTCGAGCATCTTCGGAACGTTGCCGTTGGCTATCTCAAGCGCCAGCCCCTCCGCTATAGCGGTCTTTCCTACACCCGGCTCGCCCACAAGCACCGGGTTGTTCTTCTTTCGGCGGCAGAGAATCTGCATGACGCGCTCTATCTCCTTTTCACGGCCTATTACCGGGTCTATCTTCCCTTCGCGCGCCCGCTTGACGAGGTTTACGGTAAACTGGCCGAGGTACTCGCTCTCCTCTTCCGCCTCCTTTTCGCTCTTTTCGCTCTGTTCACCCGAATCGGCGATCACCTCGAGGATACTCAAACGGTTGATTCCGTATGAGTTCATAAGCGCCACGGCGAATGAGTGCTCTTCGTTGAAGATAGATGCGAGCAGGTCGCCGACGCTCGCCTCTTTCTTGTCGGCACTCTGGGCGTGGCGGATCATATGCTCTATAACCCTCGAAAGGGCCACCGTCTCGAACGGCTCACGCGAAACACCCTCCGGAAGCGGCCTCAAAGAGGTTACAAGATGCTGGTTTATCCTCTTTTTGAGCTTCTCCACATCGGCTCCGGCCGCTTCGAGAATCTGCGCCCCCTGACGGCTCAGAAGCACGGCAAGAAAAATGTGTTCGACCGTCAGGTACTCATGCCTGTGCATCTTGGCATATTTGACAGCCTCTTTGAAAATATCGTTCAGATCTTTGCTAATCATTCTCTCTCCATCGTTACTCGCAAAGGAAACTCGTTGGCCCTGGCCCTTTTTGTAGCCTGGTGCACTTTGGTCTCCGCGATTTCGTACGTGTAGCGTCCGCAGATACCCTTGCCCTTCTCGTGAATCGCAAGCATGATCTCGATCGCCTCCTCGTAACTCTTGTTAAATATATCGGCCAAAATCTCGACAACGAAATCCATCGTCGTATAGTCGTCGTTCCACATGATCACTTTGTAGAGTTCCGGTTCATCGAGATCGATCTCGGTTTCACTCTCGATCCACTCTTTCTGGCCCAACGCTCTTTCCTTTTTGCGAAAATTACCGGTGCCCGCTTGCAGGCACGCGTTTTAGTTTATTTTAAGTATATCATATTTTCGTAATTTTTCAAGTGCACGGCCGCCGAAGGCCTATATATCGGGGGTTATGAAGTTTTGGTGAGAAGTCAGCCGATACTCTTTTTCCACGCGCCGATCATATCTTCCGCAAGCGCGACAGGTGTCTCGAGACCGACCGAAACTCTCACGAGCCCGGGTGTTATCCCCATCTCTCTTCTCTCCTCTTCGGAAAAGTCGCGGTAGATGGTGCTCGCCATATGCAGGGCCAGCGTCCGGTTGTCTCCAATATTGGCGGTCTGAATCGGCATCTTCGCTTCGTTCAAAAAGGCAAACGCCCTCTCGGCGGTTTTGCACTCTATCGTCAACACCGGCCCGCAGCCGTCCGGAAAAAGGGCTTCGTAGCGCAGGTGGTGCTCATGGTCCGCCAGACTCGGATGCCTCACACTCACCCCTTCGTCGCGCAGAAGCTGCGCAAGCTTTTTCACCGAACCGTTCACCCTCTCGGTCCTGAGAGCGAGGGTTTCGAGCCCGACAAGCGTCAGAAAGGAGGCGAACGCGTTTGCGCTCATGCCGAAATCGCGCATAGCCCTCTTCTTCAGCACCATCATCAGGGCGCCTCTCCCTTTTTTGAGAATGGGATGTATGGAGGAGAATTTCGGATTCATCAGCTTCTCCTCCCCGCTCTTCAGTGCACGAAAAACCACCGCCCCTCCAAGGGCCGCCGAGTGGCCGCTTATTATCTTTGTTGTAGAGTATACCACCATATCGGCACCCATCTTGAGCGGCTGCACGATAAGCGGTGTCAACGTATTGTCGACCACAAAGAGAGCCCCGTGACGGTCACACATTATAGCCATTCGGCGGATATCGGGAAGTCTCAGGTTCGGGTTGCCGACACTCTCTACAAAGAGTATCTTCGCCCCGTTTTCGAGGCTCTTTTCCATACCGTCGAAATCGTCCACATCGCAAAACTCCGCCTCTATGCCGAAGCGCGGCATCGTATCTTTCATCATCGCGTACGTTCCGCCGAAAAATCCCCCGGCGCACAAAACTCTGTCGCCGCTTTGCAAAAAGGCGGTCAAAACCATAGCGATCGCACCCATGCCGGAGGATGTAACGACGCCGCCGGCTCCCCCTTCCATCTTCGCGAGAGCCTGTTCAAGTTTTCCCCCCGTAGGGTTTCCCATTCTCGCATAGACCGGCTTTTGCGCCTCTCCGGCGAAGATCGCCTCGGCCTCCTGCGCAGATGCGTACCCGAATGCGGCGGAGGGTGTGATCTGCGAAGCTATGGGCCCTTC
>JALWMA010000026.1 GCA_027081015.1 Campylobacterales bacterium
GATTTCGAGACGATTTTACGCTTCTTGCGTAAAATCGGATTATAGCTCGGTAAATGCTATCACGCAGCTACTGCACATAAACTTAATTTTTCTCTTTAAAGGCCGATTTGATGCGCATCGAATTGCCTACCACTATCAAAGAGCTGAGGCTCATCGAGAGAGCCGCGACAAGAGGTATGACATACCCCGCTATCGCCAGCGGAATGGTTACGGTGTTGTAGAGAATCGAGATGGCGAGGTTCTGTTTTACGAACCTGAAGGTTCTGCGGCTTATCAAAAAGGCGTCGCGCAGCGAGGTTATGCGGTCGTCCAGAAGCACCACGTCGCTGACCTCCAGCGCAACGTCCGAGCCGCTTCCCATCGCTATGGCTATGTCGCTCTTGCTGAGCGCCAGGGCGTCGTTTATGCCGTCTCCGGCCATCACCACCCGGCGCCCCTCCGCATGCAGAATATCTATCTCGGCAGCCTTCTCGTCCGGCAGAAGCGAGTGCTTGAAGGTAGGTATGCCCACCTCTTTCGCCACCCTTGCCGCGGCTTTTTCGTTGTCTCCCGTGAGCATTATAATATCTATGCCGAGCCTGCGGATATCGGCTATAGCCTCTTTGGCCCCGTTTTTGGGCATATCGCGAAGCTCGAAGCGCGCAACCACCCGGTCGTCCACGGCGAAATAGAAGAGCGTATATTCGCTCAATTCATCCGCTTCGAGCCCGAACTCCTGCATCATCTTCGCATTTCCGCCGTATAGCTTGTGCCCTTTGTACATAGCCTCTATTCCCCTCGCCTGCACCTGCTTCACCCCTTCGAGCTCGACCTCTTCGAGGTTTTCGAAACGCTCTTTCAGAAACTTCTCTATACCGCGGCTTACCGGGTGGATGGAGCTCTTTACGAGCGAGTAGAGCAGGTTCACGTCGAAATCGCCGTACTTGTCGAAGTTTACGACGCGCGGCTTGCCCTCTGTTACGGTCCCGGTCTTGTCGAGCACAAGAACGTCGCATTTGGCCATAGTCTCGATATATGCGGCCTCTTTGAAGAGTACGCCGCGCCGCGCCGCCAGGTTTATGCCTATGAGCGTAGCCACCGGGGTAGCGAGACCGAGCGCGCAGGGACATGCTATGACTATGACGGAGATCGCCACGACGAGGGCGTGCTCGAAGCTGCCGCCGAGCCAGTACCACCCCGCAAAGGTAAGCAGGGCTATCGTGAGGATGGTGCTCGAGAAGTAGCCCGAAATCTCGTTGGCGAGCCGCTCAATCTTGGGCTTTTTGGTCAAAGAGTCCTCAAGCAGGCCGACCAGCGTCGCGAGGGTCGATGTGCCGTAGTCCTTGCTCGCCTCATACCTCACCACCCCGTCTATGGCGACCGTCCCGCTCACTATCTCGTCGCCCGGGCGCTTGTAGATGGGCTCGCTCTCGCCGGTCAGTGAGCTCTCGTCGAAGCTCCCCTCGCCGCTTACCACCACACCGTCTATGGCGGCCTTCTCCCCGGGGCGAACCTCTATGATGTCGCCAGGTTTGACCTCCTCTACCGGAACCATCGCCTTCTCGCCGTCCTGCACCACCGTCACCTCGGTAGGGAGTGCATTAGAGAGCGCATCCATAGTGTCGGCCGCCCTCTTTTTGCTGAGAACTTCGAGATACTTTCCTGCAAGAACGAAGGTTATTATCATCGTCACCGAGTCGAAGTAGACCTCCCCGTGGCCCGTTATCATCGCCCAGATGGAGTAGAAGTAGGCCATCGACGCACCGGTAGCCACCAGCGTATCCATATTTACGAATCTGTTTTTAAAGCCGTACCATGCACCCCTGTAGAATATCCAGCCGCTGTAAAAGAGCGTGGGAGTCGCGAGCACCCACTCCGCGAAGCTGAGTACCGCCTTTACATCTTCGCGCATACCGGTAAACATGCCCGTATACTTGGCGACCGCTATCCACATAATATTCATCGTCGCAAATATCGCGACAAGCAGCCTTGCGTAGTAGTCACGCCGTGCCCTGTTGGCGCGCTCCTCCTGCAGCTTCGGGTCGTAAGGGTAGGCGTTGTAGCCGATGGAGCGTATCTTTTCGACTATTTTGGAGAGTTTTACCTGCTCGGGGTCCCAGACTATATGGGCCTTGTTGGTCGTGTAGTTTATCGTCGCTTCGACGATCCCATCGGTCTTGTGCAGCACCTTTTCGTTGAGCCAGACACAGGCGCTGCAGTGGATCCCCTCTATGATCATGAAGATCTCGTAAAGCCCGTCCGGGCGTTCTATTATATACTTTTTCCTGAACCCTTCGAGGTCGAACTTGTGAAGATCGTCCTCCCTCTGTTTGGGCGGTTCAAGACTGCTCTTGCCGAGCTTGTCGTAAAAGGTGTCGAGCCCCTCTTCTCTCAGAAGATGGTAGATTCCCTGGCACCCTTTGCAGCAGAAGTGGTGAACATCGCCGTTATCCTCCTTTTCGGTTATCATAACCGATTCGTCGAACTCCAGGTGACAGTGGGTGCACGGAACCTTCGCCAAGACAGACCTTCAGAATTTTTTTGCAAATTATAGCCTATATCGGCCCATTTCGGCAGATCTGGACGGAACCCTCCCCTCAAATATGTAAAGTAGCACTTGACACTTTGCAAAATATTTTGCTAACATTCTCTCATGTAGTCACAACAATCAACAACCGATACCTGAAAAGGAGCCCGAATGCCTCTAAAGATGAATCAGCTCGTCAAGCTGACCGATACGCCCAAATCTACGATCCTCTACTACATAAAAGAGGGACTTTTGCCGGAACCTCACAAGGTGAAGCCCAATGTCCACCTCTACGACGACGACTTCGTAGAGCGCATAAGGTTCATCAAGTATCTCCAAAACAACTTTCATGCGACGATAAGCCAGATCAGGTCTCTCCTTCAGCATAACGATTTCGACTTCTCCAGAGGCTTCGAAGCGGTGCTCGACATGCTCGATACCCTGACCGGACCCTCATCCGCCAGGATCTACACCGAAGAGGAGGTGTGCGAAACGTTCGGCATCTCCAAAGAGAAGCTGAGAGGGTGGCTGGACGAAGGTGCACTCTTTATGCGCGAAGGGGGTTTCAGCGAGAAGGAGATAGAGATTATTTCGATTCTGCTGGAGCTGGAAAGGTTCGACGGCGACAGAGAGCTGCTGGGCGCATATGTGAAGCATGCAAAAGAGCTCTCGAAACTGGAGGTGGAGCTGGCGGAGAAGCTGCTGGGCTCGAAGAGCAGGAAAAACGAGATCGCAAAAGGGCTCTTCGACGCGGCCCTGATACTCAAACCCTACCTTTTCAACATGCACCTTGTACATATGTATCAAAAGAGAGGAGGCGGATCATGAGCAGTGTCTGGAAAGCGAAGGGGTTTCTCCCGTTTATCCTGGTACTGGTTTTCAATGCGATGACCGACATAGCCCACAAGATAACCATACAGAACACCCTGATAAAGAGCTTCGAGGGCGACACCCTGATTATCCTGAGTGCAGTAGTGAACGCTTTGATCCTCATCCCGTTCATACTCCTCTTCTCCCCGTCCGGGTTTCTGAGCGACCGCTTCCAAAAGACGAAGATAGTACGCTACGCCGCCGCCGCCGGTGTGGCGCTGGCGCTGCTGGCGATGCTCAGCTACTATGCCGGCTGGTTTCTGGCCGCATTCGCACTCACCTTTCTGCTGGCGGTACAGAGCGCCGTCTACTCCCCGGCGAAGTACGGGCTCGTGAAAGAGCTGGTCGGAACAAGGGCTCTCGCACGCGCAAACGGTGTGGTGCAGGCCGCTACGATTACCGCCATACTCGCAAGCGCCGTACTCTTTTCGACCCTTTTCGAGTCGATGTACGACGGGTCGCTCGAACCCGATGCCGTCTTGCACTCGGTGGCCCCGCTGGGGTGGATGCTGGTGGCGATGACGCTCCTGGAGCTCTTTTTCGCGTTCAAAATACCGCAAAGCGGTCTCTGCGAAGAGAGCCTGAAGTTCGACCCAAAAGCCTACCTTCGACTCGACTACCTGAAGAGCAACCTCTCCCTTTTGCGCAAAGATAGGGGCATATGGCTGAGCATTGCGGGTCTTAGCCTCTTCTGGGGTGTTTCACAGCTCGTCGTGGCGGCCTTTCCGGCACACTACAAACAGATCACCGGCGACGACAACACGGTGATCATACAGGCGATCCTCGCCGTAAGCGCCATCGGACTGATACTCGGCTCCCTGCTCTCGGGCAGGATATCGAAAAACCATATCGAGATGGGTATAGTGCCGGTCGGTTCGGTAGGCATGTTCGTCGCGCTGCTGCTCTTCGCGAGCGCCGGAAGCGCCGCTCCGATGGCCGCCGCCAGCTTCATGTTCGGATTTTTCGGCGGCCTTGCGATAGTTCCGCTGAACGCCCTGATCCAGTACCTCGCACCCGAGAAGAAGATGGGTACGATACTCGCCGGAAACAACTTCGTCCAGAATATCGCGATGCTCCTTTTCCTGCTCTTTGCGATCGTGCTTACCGCCGTCGGCTTTTCGACGCTCGGAATCTTCCATATCGCCGCATGGATCTGCCTCGGCTCCACCATCTACGCGGCGGCACAGATGCCCCAGCTTACGGCGAGGCTGATGCTCCTGCCTCTTCTTCGCATACGCTACCGTCTCTTTGTAGAGGGTATGGAGAACATCCCCCAAAGCGGCGGGGCGCTGCTTCTTGGAAACCACATAAGCTGGATAGACTGGCTCCTGCTACAGGTGGCATCTCCGAGGCCGCTGAAATTCGTCATGCACAGGCGGATCTACGAGCAGTGGTACCTCAAGTGGTTTCTCAAATGGTTCGACGTCATCCCCATAAGCGGGCTCGGCGGAAAAGATGCGCTCAAAAGGGTGCGTGAGCGGCTCGACAACGGTGAGGTGGTGGCCCTCTTTCCCGAAGGGCACATAAGCTACAACGGGCAGCTCGGCGAGTTCAAAAAAGGGTTCGAGCTAATCATGAAGGAGTCGGAGGCGCCGATAATCCCCTTCTACCTGCACGGCCTCTGGGGCTCCACATTTTCCCGTGCGCAAAACAGGTACAGGCTCATCTCCAAAACCGGCCCGAGGCGCGACATAGGGGTCGTCTTCGCAAAGCCGATGCCTCCCCGTACCACGGCCGCGGAGCTTAAACAGTGCGTAAAAAGGCTCTCTTTCGACGCGTGGCAAAAGAGCATAGATAGAATGGAGCCGCTCCACCACCAGTGGCTGAAAAGGGCGAAGAGCGAACCTTTCAGGCGCGCTGTGGCCGATGCTGCCGGCACAGACCTGAACGGAATGAGGATGCTCAGCGCCGTGCTCCTCTTTTCCAAAAGACTTAAAAGCGAACTGCAGGGGTCTGAAAACGTAGGTGTGATATTCCCGTCATCGGCCGCCGGGGCCATAGTGAACATGGCCCTCTTCGTTCTGGGCAAAAGAGCGGTAAACCTCAACTACACGCTGAGCCCGGAGGCTATGGAGGCCGCCATAGAGAAGGCGGAGCTCAAAAGGGTGATCACCTCCGAAAAGTTCGTAAAGAGGCTTGCCGCAAAGGGTTTCGACGCCGCCTCGACGCTCGGCGATAGGGCGGTATACGCCGAGAAGATCGGCTCGTCTTTTACAAAGATGCAGAAGATCGCCGCCGCCGCGGAAGCGCTGCTGCTTCCCGCACCCCTGCTGAAGGCCCTCTATTTCGAGCCCGTCACTCTGGACGATACTGCGGCCATTCTGTTTAGCAGCGGAAGCGAAGGAGCACCGAAAGGGATAGAGCTGACCCACAGAAACCTGCTGGGGAACATAAAGCAGGTGAGCGCCATGATCAACTTCTCTGAAGATGATCTTATCTTGAACTCGCTGCCCATCTTCCACTCCTTCGGCCTGACGGTCACGACCCTCCTGCCACTTTGCGAAGGTGTGCCGATGGTGAGCGTTCCGGACCCGACCGACGCACCGCTTGTCGGAAAGAGCGCCGCACGCTACGGCGCCACCATCATATTCGGAACCTCCACATTCTTCAGGCTCTATACGAAAAACAGAAGGCTGAACCCGCTGATGTTCCAGAGTATAAGGATGGCCGTGGCGGGGGCCGAAAAGCTGAAGCCGGAGATAAAGAGGGCCTTCAAGCAGAAGTTCGGCATAGAGCTCTTCGAGGGGTACGGAACCACCGAAACTTCACCCGTCGTTGCCGTGAACATGCCAGACGCGCTCGACCCCGACAGCTTCGAGGTGATAGTGGGCCACAAAGAGGGCAGCGTGGGCCAGGCGCTCCCCGGAACCGTGGTGAAGGTGGTAGACCCGCAGAGCCTCGAGGAGCTTCCGATAAACGAAGACGGCCTCATCATCGTAGGCGGTGTACAGGTTATGAAGGGGTACTGCAAAGAGCCCGAAAAGACGGGCGAAGTTCTGGCGGAGATCGACGGCATAAGGTACTACAAGACGGGCGACAAAGGGCACCTGGACGAAGACGGTTTCATCTACATCGTCGACAGGTACAGCCGCTTCGCGAAGATAGGCGGAGAGATGGTGAGCCTCGGGGCCGTAGAGTCGCAGGTGGAGGAGATCTTCAAAGATGAGATCGAGTCGATCGCTGTAAACCTCCCCGACGAGAAGAAGGGTGAGCGCATCGT
>JALWMA010000027.1 GCA_027081015.1 Campylobacterales bacterium
AGTGTACAATATCCGGGAGAGATAAAAGTGAACGTCATCCGCGAGACCAGGGCGATAAACTATGCCCGGTAAAATAGGATGTATTTCTGCCCCGTAAGGGGCAAGCTTTAGCGCCCCAGTGGCCAACGTAGCCGGCAGCAGCTTCGCTGTAGCCGGCGTATTCAATAAACGGTCCACTTTTTACAAAGGCGCAAGGCGCCGCGGGCCCGTTGGGAGACGCCGGAATTGAAAGCGAACCGCTTCGCTTTCGCGGCGTCGCACGCCGAAGCGGTTATGCGATAATATCCGCCTACGGCCGGACAGAGCGTCACGAAACTCGGTCGCAAAATCAATCTCATGGTAGAAGGAGTGAATATAAATGTCAGAAAAAACGTTGAACAGATGCGGCCAGATCAAAGCATATTTTCGGCGCGAAGAGCGCTACGAAGGGTTGCAGCTTGTTTTCAAGGAGCATCCCGAGCTCAAAGATGAGATTCTCAAAGCGATAGACGAGACCATGAAAGAGACCGGTGCGAAACCTGCAATTTTCGAAAACAGCGAGAAGGTCGGCTCGACCCCTTACGCTTTCTATATTGAGTTCAACGACGACTACGACAAGGATGGCGGAAATTTCTTCGAGGTTCTGCTGAAAAAGCTCGGCATAGACAAGTGTGAGCAGTAGCGGTATCCGGCTCAGCCGGATCTGTTTGCCTCCCCATTTTGGGCGAGGTGCTCCTCTTCGTTTATGACCGAATCGTCGTACGGGTCGAGATGGATGTTGATCATCCAGTCGGCTTTCGGATCTATCGTTTTTATCTTCGCCTCTACGTTGTCCCCGATACGGTGAGCCTCCAAAAGTGAGATGTCGGGCGTGAAGACAAGGTGGACATCCACGAAGTAGTCGTTGCCCGCTTTTCTGGTCTTGAGCCAGTGGTAGTCGGTGACTCCCGGTTCCGACTCTATCACATCTTTTATCTTTTGAACGATCTCGTCGTCCAGCGACACATCCAGCAGCACCAGCACGCCCTCCTGAATGAGCTCGAACGCCGAGTATACGATGTAGACGGCTATCAAGATACCCAAAATGGCGTCGATCAGGTAAAACTCGGTAAAGTAGATGACCGCGAGAGAGACGAGTATGGCCGCGTTGCTGAGCAGGTCGGTTTTGTAGTGGAGCGCGTCCGATTTGATCACCATGCTCTGGGTCACTTTCGCCACATGGTTCAAAAACATTACGAGAGCACCGGTAACGACTATCGAGATGAGCATGACCCCTATCGAAATATCCAGATGCGTGACGGGTTCCGCGTTTATCATCTTCTGGATCGCTTCGTAGAAGATGTATATTCCTGATGCGGTGATGATCACACCCTCGATAACGGCGGCGATCGCCTCTATTTTGCCGCGTCCGTAGTTGAACTTTTCATCCGCGGGCTTTTCGGCGTTTGTGACGGCGAAGAGGTTGAACAGGGAGACGGCCAGATCGAGTCCCGAGTCTATGGCCGAGGCGAGTACGGCGACCGAGCCGCTTATGATCCCTACGATCAGCTTTATCACGACCAGTGTGACGGCTACCGACGAGCTTACTATAGTCGCTTTTTTCTGCAGTGTCATGTTTGATTTTTCTCCGAAGTACAATGGCGGAATTTTATCCAACTTTAACTATAATCTTCTTTATGGATTTGAAAAAGATAGTTTCGGAACGCAGGGGCTGGCTTGGATGGAAAAACATTGCCCCTATTCGGGAGGCGATGTCGAGGCTGCCCGAGATCGATGATGTAGATGTGGAACTGGGCGACTGGATAAAGCTCTCGTCGCCCCACATCGGCGATGAACAAAAGGGTGCCGTAGAGCGTGTGGCGAAGATGATGAAGCCGTGGCGCAAAGGGCCTTTCGACCTGTTTGGCCTACGCATAGACAGTGAGTGGCGCAGCTATATGAAGTATAATCTGCTCAGGCCGTTTTTGGACCTGGAGGGCAAAAGTGTAGCCGACGTTGGGTGCAACAACGGCTACTATATGTTCAGAATGCTCGAGTTTTCGCCCTCTTCGGTCTTGGGTGTGGACCCTTCGCCGCTCTTTTTCAGCCAGTTCGAGCTTGTAAACCGCTACATACGCAGCGAAAAGCTCCGTTACGAGATGCTCGGGATTGAACATATGCCGGGATTTGCCGATATGTTCGATACGGTTTTGTGCCTTGGGGTGCTTTACCACCGCAGCGATCCGATAGTCGCGCTCAAGGCTCTTAAACGCTCTTTGAAGAGAGGCGGAGAGCTGATTTTGGATACCTTCATGATAGAGGGCGACGAGCCGGTCTGCCTGGTGCCGGAGTCGACATATTCGAAGATCTCGAACGTGCACTTTGTGCCTACCGTCGCCGCACTGGAGAACTGGTGCAAAAAGGCCGGTTTCGAGCGCTTCGAGGTACTTGCGGCGGTAAAGACGGAGCCGGAGGAGCAGCGAAAAACGGAGTGGATGGAGGGTCAGAGCCTGCAGGAGTTTCTGGACCCTGACAATCCCGATCTTACGGTTGAAGGCTACCCTGCGCCGAGAAGGGTCTATATCAGAGCCTACAGAAAGTAGAGGAAAAGATGGCAAAAGAGAAAGAGAGAGACGAACGAGTGGAGTCGGACGAGAGCGGGGAGAGGCAGGCCTCTTCGCCCGAAAATATCGAACTGAATACACACCGCCGCATAGACCAGTCGCTCTGCGGAACACTGGTGGAGCTGAGTGAGGGGTATGCGAAGGTGGAGCTGGAAGCCACGAAGCAGATGGCGGTGGATGAGATGGGGCTCGTTCACGGAGGCTTCACCTTCGCCGCCGCCGACTTCGCCGCAATGGCCGCCGTCAACGACCCGAACGTGGTGCTCGTAAGCAGCGAGTGCCGCTTTCTCTCCCCGGTAAAAGTGGGGGACAGGGTGGTTTTCGAAGCGCGCGAGCAGTATAAGGAGTCGAGAAAACGGAAGATCAAAGTGATCGGTAGATTCGAAGATATAAAGGTCTTCGAGGGGGACTTCATGGCGGTGGTGCTCGAGCGCCACGTTCTGAAGCTAAAACTCCTCAAAGAGGAGGAGTAGGCTATATCATCTCTATCCAGTAGGGGATGTTTCTCTTTTCCGCTTTTAGCGTGGTTTTGGGTCCGTGACCCGGGTAGAGTGTCACATCTTTCGGATAGTCCATCGCCCTTTTTAGGCTCTTTTTCATCGCTTCCGGGTCGGAGTAGGGGAAGTCGACCCGTCCAATCGACCCCCTGAAGAGAAAATCACCGCAAAACCAGCTGTCGCCTATCTCGATAGCGCTGCATCCCGGGGTGTGTCCCGGAAAGTGGAGGAATGTAACCTCCATATCTGCGATCGTATATCTTGCATCGGGCTCTACGGCTACATCCGCACGGCTTTTGGGAACGCCCTGTCCGAACGGATCTCTTTCGAGCATGAAGAGATCGTCTTTGGGGCAATAGATAGGGATTTTGAGCAGCTCTTTGAGCTCTTTGTTGCTCCATACATGGTCGAAGTGGCCATGTGTGTTCAGGATGGCCGCTGGAGAGCGGACATTTTTCATAACCCACTCGGTCGCCCCGACACCGGGGTCTATGACGAGCTCTTTTCCGTTTTGTGTCACGATGTAGCAGTTTGTCTGGTACTGACCCATAGGTTTTACTTTTATCTGCATGAAACCAAAATCCTTCTATAATCTTCTTATGAAAAATACCGACTTCTTCACTCTCGCGCTGGAGGCTCTGAACGAGAGCGATCCGGGCACCAAATGTTCTCTTGTCGAGAAATTGTACTCAAATTTGAAAGAAGGGACCCTTACGTTCGACCACTCACAGCCTGTCGTCGAGAAAGAGCGCCCTTCATACGCCGATTTCGCCGATATCGTCAAACCGGCCGAAGTACCGGGCAGAAAGCGCTTCGATACCAGAGAGGGGCAGGGTATTCTACTTCACGCCATCGCACATATAGAGTACAGCGCCATCGATCTGGCTCTCGATTCGGCCTACCGCTTCAGAGAAATGCCTATGGAGTATTATATCGACTGGGTCGAGGTGGCGGACGATGAGGTGAGACACTTCAGGATGCTGGAGGATTTGATGGCAAAGATCGGCGTGAAATACGGCGACTACCCGGTGCATACGCTGCTCTTCGACGCCGGAAAAAAGAGCGGCTGCGACCTTTTGCACAGAATGGCCGTCGTCCCCCGCTACCTGGAGGCCGGCGGTCTCGACGCGAACCCGAAGATCGTGCAGAAGCTTCGAAGCTATCCGAAAATAGAGCAGATAGAGGCGATGGTAGAGGCTCTGAATATAATTTTGGATGAGGAGATAGAGCATGTCTCGAAAGGGGACCGCTGGTTCAAGTTCGAGGCTGCGAGGCGGGGGCTGGATGAAGATATATATTTCGAGATACTGCAGCAGTACTATCCGGGTTTCGATAAACGGACGACACACTACAATGTTGAGGCGCGTCTGAAGGCGGGCTTCAGCTGCGGTGAGCTCAAGAGAATGGGTGCGCGAAGATGTGATTGAGCCGCTCTCTTATGTGAATCGATTATATATAAAAGCTTGATTTAATATTGACTTCAGTAATATATAGCAACTATTTTTAATTTTACAGGAGCCTGTCTAATGGCACGTGAGATCCCATTTTACAAACCGGATATCGGACCAAGCGAAAAAGCGCAGATAGAGGAGGTTTTGGAGCTCGAGAGCCTCTACAAAGCCGAAGAGCTCGAAGAGGCCTTTTTGAAAAAGACGGGGGCTGCATACGCCATCTCTACAAACAGCGGTACGTCGGCGCTTCACCTCTCGATGTGCGCGATGGATCTGAAAAGGGGGGACAAGATCGTATGTTCGGTCAACTCTTTCCCTTCGGTTCCGGAGGTGGTGCGCCACTTCGACGCGGAACCGATTTTTGTAGATATCGATCCTGATGACTTTAATATCGATCTAGACGAGTTCGAGAGGGTTTTGGAAGAGAATATGTCCAAAAAGCTCAAGGGTGCCATCATAAACCATGTGGCGGGCCAGCCGACCGATCTCGACAGGCTCTACAAAATCGCGAAACGGTTCAACATAAAAATCGTCGAAGATGCCAGCGATGCGATGGGCGGAACCTACAACGGCAACCCGATAGGCGCCACCGGAGCCGACATCACATGCTTCAGCTTCTCACCGCACATGAAAAACTCGGTAGCGAACGCCGGAGTCATGCTGTGTGAAGACGAGACGCTCTATAACAGGGGAATGCTGCTTAGAAACCACGCCATAGAGTCGTCGGGGTGGGACAAGTACGGCAACCTCGAGTATATATACGATGTCGTGGATATCGGGTGGAAATATGACATAAGCGAGCTCGATGCGGCGTATGCGCTGGCGCAGTACGGACGGCTGGAGAAGATGATAGAGCGGCGGAAGCAGATAGCCAAAATGTACGACGAGGCCCTCGACGGTGTAAACCATGTCTCTATACCGGTACGCAAAAGAGACCATATTTACCAGCTCTATATCATCAAGATAGATAGAAACAGGGACGGCTTCGCAAGAGCCTTGAAAGAGAGGGGTATTCACTGCGGGCTTCACTATATTCCCCTGCACCTGATGAGCTACTACAAGCAGAAGTATTCTCTCAGGGTCAACGACTTCCAGACGGCTCTGCAGACCTATCAGCAGGTGCTTTCACTGCCGATATACAACAATATGACCGATATCGAAGTTGAGTATGTCTGCGATATGGTCAAAGAGGTGGCGGCCAAACATATTTGATGTCTCTTCCGGTATCTTTCTTTGAAAACCTATACTACCGGCCGAAGTGGTACCACCGGCCGGTGGCAGTTCTCCTTCTTCCTCTTTCTCTGATATACGCCTCTTTGATGTGGCTGCGCAGAATGGTCGCAAAGCCGAGAAACTTCGGGATACCGGTTATAAGTGTGGGCAATATTCTCGTGGGAGGCAGCGGGAAGACGCCGATGACCATAGAGCTGGCCAAGCGGTTTGAAAAGCCTGCAGTAGTTCTGCGCGGCTACGGGAGAAAGAGCAGCGGTCTTGTAGTGGTGAGTGAGTGGGGTAAAATAGAAACAGAGGTCGAAAGAAGCGGCGATGAAGCGATGCTTCTGGCAAAGTCGCTGCCCAACGCCAGCGTCATAGTCTCGGGCGACAGGCCGGAAGCTATAAAAAGAGCCAAAGAGCTCGGCGCTGAAGTTGTCTTTCTGGATGACGGTTTCAGCAAAGTGGGCATAGAGAAGTTCGATATTCTGCTCTATCCCGCCAAAATCGCCAATACTCTGCCGCTTCCTTCGGGGCCTTTCAGAGAGTTTGCTTCGGCAAGGCGCTACGCGGATTTGATCCTTGTCGAGGGGAGAGACTTCTCCCGTATCGTTACCTGTGAGGGGTGCGACTCGCCAATGCTGCTCGTTACGGCCATCGCGAACCCGCAGCGGCTGGAGCCCTTTTTGCCGAAAGGGCTTGTAAAAGGGAGGCTCATACTCCCCGATCATGCGTGGTTCGACAAAGAGGAGATAGAAGAGGC
>JALWMA010000028.1 GCA_027081015.1 Campylobacterales bacterium
GAAGTCGACTTCCGCCTCTTTTGCGATCGCCATCATGTGGAGTACCGTATTCGTGCTGCCGCCCATGGCCATATCGACGACGAAGGCATTGTTTACCGCCTTTTCGTTCAATACTTCACGAATGTTCGGTCCCTCCGCCTTCGCCATCTCCACCACCCTCTTGGCGGCGGTACGGACCATCTCGAGGCGCTCTTCGGTCATCGCCAGAACCGTACCGTTGCCGGGCAGCGCTATGCCCATCGCCTCGCAGAGGGTGTTCATGGAGTTCGCCGTGAACATTCCGGAGCACGATCCTCCGCTCGGACACGCTTCGCACTCTATCTCGTAGAGTTGCTCGTCTGTTATCTTCCCTTTTGCATGTTCTCCGACAGCTTCGAAGGCTGTGGCCAGATCTATCGGAGTGCCGTCTTTCAGGTGACCAGCCTTCATCGGGCCGCCCGAAACAAATATGGTCGGTACGTTGACACGAAGTGCGCCCATTACCATTCCCGGAACAATCTTGTCGCAGTTTGGAATACAGATGAGCGCATCGAGTTTGTGGGCGTTCATCACGGTCTCGATACTGTCGGCTATGATCTCTCGGCTCGGAAGGCTGTAGAGCATCCCGTCGTGCCCCATCGCGATTCCGTCGTCGACTCCGATCGTGTTGAATTCGAACGGCACACCGCCAGCTTCCCTAATAGCCTCTTTGACTATCCGCCCGTACTCCTGAAGAAAGAAGTGGCCCGGAATGATATCAATATAGCTGTTGGCCACCCCGATGAACGGCTTGTCGAAATCCTCGTCTTTCAGACCCGTAGCACGCAGAAGGCTGCGATGCGGAGCCCTCTCGAACCCGCGTTTTATAATGTCGCTTCTCATATTACATTCCCATATTTGAAATTTGCGTCAATTATATCGAAAAAGCTCTTTAAAGCCGGGCTGCGGCGGAGGCCGTCGGGCTTCTTTGAGCTTCTACTCTTTACATACCGAAAAATTTGGGCTATAATACCGATCCCAAAAATATGCGGGAGTAGCTCAGTGGTAGAGCACGACCTTGCCAAGGTCGGGGTCGCGGGTTCGACCCCCGTCTCCCGCTCCATATTTTTGAAGTTTTTTCTTTTACGAAGCCCGATATTCAAGTGAAAGCTGTTTAAAGGTGTCCTGCCGGATCGGTTGCACAACGGTTTGGCAAAAAATCGCCCATAGCGGTTCTGTGCGGTTTTGGACCGTAGGCCATTTACGATTTTTTGCCCGGATGGCGGAATCGGTAGACGCAAGGGACTTAAAATCCCTCGAACATCTGTTCGTGCCGGTTCAAGTCCGGCTCCGGGCACCAGTTTTAAGAAGGCGACATAGCCAAGTGGTAAGGCACGGGCCTGCAAAGCCCTGATCCCCGGTTCGAATCCGGGTGTCGCCTCCAGAGTTGTCTGGCGGTATAGCCAAGTGTCAAGGCAGCAGCCCCGCAAGGCTGTGATCTCCGTGTTCAATTCCGGATACCGCCTCCATAGTCTACACTGTTCGGGGGATGGCTGAGTGGTCGAAAGCGGCGGTCTTGAAAACCGTTGAGGGTAACACCTCCCAGGGTTCGAATCCCTGTCCCCCGGCCACTTTCCGAAAATATCATGAGTTTTGGATTTCGAACCGACGGTTAAAAGTCCAAAATCCACTACCAGGATTTTAGATAGAGAGGTGGCCGAGTGGTCGAAGGCGCACGCCTGGAACGCGTGTGTGGCGCAAGCCACCGAGGGTTCGAATCCCTTCCTCTCTGCCATTTAACAGAAGCGTTCAGTCCGCCGAGGCGGGTTGAACGCTCCTCTTCAGACCTGTGCAACGGCGCGGCAGGACACCGGGTCAGGACGGGAACGTAGCAGCCCACCCTGCCCCGCCGGGTGCCGCAGTAATCTGGAGGGGAGTCTTATCTACATTTTTCTTACATCCAGAAAAGCTCCGCTCTCATACTCTTTTGCCTTTTCAAACGCATCGACCACCCTTTTTGCCGCATCTTCGGGTTTTTGAATCGGTCCCTCTTTCAGTCTCTTTGCGGACGGGTACCTTTTTGCATCGACCTCCTCTATAATGTGTCTTACCATCGCGGTATCGACGACACCTGGTGCAAGCGCGCTTATATGAGTATCGGGCATTTCGCGTGAGTATAGTCTCAGCAGCATGTTCAGAGCCGATTTGGACAGGGAGTAGCCTCCCCAGCCCCTGCTGGCGTTTACGGCCGCACCGGAGGAGATACCTACGATCTGGTCTACTCTTAGGGGGAGTTCGTTTAGTGTATCTATCACGATCTTGTTCGCCCAGACATTTACTCTCATGATCTCTTCGATCTCATACAGGCAGGTATCGGACATATCCTTTATATCTCCGAGCACTCCCGCGTTGAGAACGGCAATCTCTATATGCTCTTCATCCTTCAGGAGCCGTTGAAGATTGGGTGCGATCGTCTCGAGTGCATTCAGGTCGATGCACTGGTAGCGAAACCTGTCGTCTTCTATCGCGGGCCGGCTCTTTTTGCCTATACCGTATACATACGCACCGTTTTTGAGATAGTACTCGGCAAGAGCTCTGCCAATGCCGGAGTTCGTCCCTGTAATGAGTACCTTTTTCACAAACTCTCTCCTTTTTATCTCGGTATACCGATTTTACGCCGTTCGGGCAAAATTAGTCAATAAAAGAGTCGTAAAAGAGTTCAAATTAAGACATACTATATGTATAATCCTTAAAAAATATAGTAAAAAAACTTGACAATGACACTATCAACTTGTTATAATTTCACAAATCAACCAAAAGGAGGCCAAAATGTTGATTACAAGATTCGACCCCTTCTCTGAAATCAGAGAGCTCGAAAAGAGGCTCCTCGGAGCGATTGAAGTTCCCTCAAAAGGGGAAAAGGAGGTGGTGAACGCGTTTGTTCCTACCGTCAATACACGCGAAGATGAAAACGCCTATGTGGTCGAGGTTGACCTTCCCGGTGTGAAAAAAGAGGATATAAAGGTCAATATCGATCAGGAGAAGAGAACGCTGACCGTCTCCGGAGAGCGAAAGTTCAAAGAAGAGGTCAAAAAAGAGGACTACTACAAAATCGAGTCCAGCTACGGCAAGTTTATGCGAACCTTCTCGCTTCCCGAGAATGTCGATGCGGAAAACATCGACGCCAAAACGGAAGACGGGGTTCTGCATATAACGCTGCCCAAGGTCAAAAAAGAGGAGAAAGAGGTCAAGGAGATCCCTGTAAAATAAGCCGAGGGGTCTTCGGGCCTCTTAGCCCTCTCTTTTCAATTTTCTTCAAGTCCCCCTATGCTATAAATCTCCTAAACAGTAATTAGGAGACTCTTCATGAGCGATATACTCAAAATAGGAAACTACCGATTCAAGAGCCGTCTTATTGTCGGAAGCGGCAAATACCCCGATTTTCAGACGACCAAAGATGCTACGCTTGCAAGCGGTGCGGAGATGATAACGGTGGCTGTACGGCGTGTCAACATCACCAACCCCGACGAAGAGAATCTCATGGACTACTTCAGGGATACCGATGTCAAGTTCCTGCCAAACAGTGCCGGGTGCACGACCGCGGAGGAGGCTATAACGCTCTTCAGGCTCACCCGTGAGGCGACAGGCATCGACCTGATCAAGCTCGAAGTTATCGGAGATACGCAAAAGACGCTCTATCCGGATGTGATAGAAACGATAAAAGCTTGCGAGGTGCTCTCCAAAGAGGGCTTTACGGTTATGGCCTATACGAACGACGATCCGATAATCGCCAAAAGGCTCGAAGATGCCGGCGCCGCGGCCGTTATGCCGCTTGCGGCTCCGATAGGAAGCGGACTCGGTGTTCAAAACAGGTATAATGTGGTATTCGTTCGTGAAGCCGTGGATGTACCGGTTATCGTAGATGCGGGAATAGGGCAGGCGAGCGATGCCGCGGCAGCCATGGAGCTGGGAGCCGATGCGGTCCTGACGAACACCGCCATTGCCCAGGCGAAAGAGCCGATAGTCATGGCCGAAGCGATGAAGCATGCGGTAGTCGCGGGCCGCATGAGCTACCTTGCCGGCCGCATTCCAAAGCGCCCCTATGCTACCGCTTCGAGCCCGGTCGACGGGATGATCCAGTTCTAACATTAAAAGAGAGAAGGAGCGGGCCATGCATTTCAACGGATTGAATGAGCAGCGTACGTTTCAGGGATGGATAGAGAAGAGTTACGCAAAGGGCTGCGTGGACAGGGAGCTATACCGTCTAAAGAGGTACGGCAGTCCGGTTACGATAGGCATGGTCCGCTGCGACGATCCGAAGTTCGAGGAGAAGTTCTACACTCACAGCCGCAGGACCGATGAGCTTATACCGCTCGCGAAACGGCACTTTCTGCTGCTTTTCGGTCATACGGAGGTCTCCGGAGCGATAAAAGCAGCCGAAAACCTCATGCTCTATATGGATTCCCGGGAGGATAAAGAGCGCATAGCCCTGACCCAGCTCAAAGAGGAGGATGACCTCGAAGGTGCGATCAAGAGACTTCTGATGCTCTTTGTCATGGCGAGCCGCGGCGAAGAGACGATTGTGGACGACTCATCCCTTCTCTATTGAAACGCGGCTAAATCTTCAAGATACCCATCATGTTCAGCATCATGAATATGAGCGCCACAGGCGCTACATAGCGTATGCTGAAGCGCCATACGGCGAAATAGCGGTCCCCCATCTCGTGCTCGAGGGCGGAGCGGACCCTCTCTTTTTGAAGCACATATCCGACAAAAACTGCTATCAAAAGGCCGCCGAGCGGCAGCAGAATAGAGTCGGTGGTATACTCCAGTATGTCAAACAGCGGCTTTCCGCCTATAGAGAAGAGCTCTCCCCACGCCTTGGTGTAGCTAAGAAGAGCGCCGACTCCCACGATATAGTATGCAAACCCAGATATCGCCACAGCCTTGAAGCGTGTAGTGTCGAATCGGTCTATCAGGTACTGCACCACGGGCTCTACAAGCGATACGGCCGAAGTGAGGCCGGCAAACGAGAGCGCCAGGAAGAAGAGCAGAGCCAGGAAAGTTCCGAGCTGATCAAAATTGGAAAGGACCACCGGCAGAGATATGAATACAAGCCCCGGCCCCTGTGCGGCGGGTGCCCCCTCCTGGAAGAGGAACGTATATATAACCAGGCCGGCGACAAGCGCTATAAGTGTATCCATGAATGTTACGATGAGCGCCGTTTTTGTTATGCTCGTATCTTTCGGCAGCGATGCGGCGTAGGTCATTATCGCCCCCATTCCGAGCGAGAGGGTAAAGAAGGAGTGGCCGACCGCACGCACTATGGCCTCCGAGTTGAGCTTGCTCCAGTCGGGTTCGAACATAAAAGAGAACGCTTTTGAGAATCCGTCGAGGTTGAATGCGTAGACAAGCATACCGAAAAGTATGATCATGAGTGCCGGCATAAGGATAAGGTTTATCTTCTCTATACCCCCCTTGATACCGCGGTATACGACATAGGTGACTATCAAAGTCGCCACGGTGTGCCAGAAGATCTGTATTCCCGCTTCGTTGCCCACGAGGTTGTCGAAAGTGGCCTTGGCGGCGTCGGTGGATGTCGGCAGACCGCCGAGCATTTTGAAAAGGTAGTAGAATATCCAACCTATCACGACGGAGTAGAAGGTCATGATTATCAGGCCGTTGAACCCCATGAATCCGGCATATTTCCACCCTTTTTTATCGGGTGGTGCGAGTCGTTCGAAGCTCCCTACGGTGTCGCGCCTTCCGAGGGCCCCTATCAGCATTTCCGCTATCATGACCGAGAATCCGATGAATGCGATCGTCACAAGATATACCAACACGAAGGCTCCGCCGCCGTACTCCCCCGTCATATAGGGGAACTTCCAGATGTTGCCCAACCCTACGGCGGAGCCTGCCGCGGCCATGATGAAACCTATCCGGCTAAACTGTGCAATTTTCATTTTTCAACCTCGGATCTTAAGAAAAATTTTGATGGATTATACCATTTTGTTGACATGCAAAGCCATTTTTACTATAATTGCAGTCCACTTTTTGTCGGGGTGTAGCGCAGCCTGGTTAGCGTACCTGGTTTGGGACCAGGGGGTCGGAGGTTCAAATCCTCTCACCCCGACCACGTGGCACGCTTCTCAGGCAGAGCGGACGGTGGGTGTAGCTCAGTTGGTTAGAGCACCAGTTTGTGGCACTGGGGGTCGTGGGTTCGATTCCCATCACCCACCCCATACGCCGAATCATCCCATAATTAATGTAATCGATACCGTTGATGAGATGATAGAGTAGAGAATGTTTTTGCGCCCGTAGCTCAATTGGATAGAGCGACGGACTTCGGATCCGTAGGCTGGGGGTTCGACTCCTCCCGGGCGCGCCAGCTTTACGGATTGTGCGCCCATAGCTCAGCTGGATAGAGCAACGGCCTTCTAAGCCGTAGGTCTCAGGTTCGAATCCTGATGGGCGTACCATA
>JALWMA010000029.1 GCA_027081015.1 Campylobacterales bacterium
AATTCGTGTTTCACGAAATGGTTTACGCAGAATGCGTAAAATCGTCTCGAAATCTCCGATTTCGAAGCTTCAGGGGGTTGTAGGGCCGGCCAGGCCCTGCCGGATTGCGGGCTTTGCCCGGAATTCGTGTTTCACGAAATGGTTTACGCAGAATGCGTAAAATCGTCTCGAAATCTCCGATTTCGAAGCTTCAGGGGGTTGTAGGGCCGGCCAGGCCCTGCCGGATTGCGGGCTTTGCCCGGAATTCGCGACATCAGTAAGTTAGCTACTTTCTAAAGGGAGGGGTTTACCCCTCCCTTTTTTTATGCCTATTTTTCTCCAAAACTTTCAAAAACTCCTCTTTTGAAGAGTCGATTATCTTTTTTATCTCTTCCGCGCTCACTTTTCCGCTTCTTACAAGCCCTTTTTTTATGCCGTCGAGAACCAGAAGCAGGATCCTCGCTGTCGGCATACCGCGCTCCGAGGCGATCCTTCTTATCTCGTCAAGATCCTCTTTTATATACCTGAGGACCTCCAAGTTTATCTGCAGGGACTCCCTTGCGATCTTTTCGATCTGCTCCGCGATCTTTTCACTGATATCTATCCGCTCATCAGCCAACTTCTCGCTTCCTCCCTGTCGCGGAAAAACTTCGCTTTTCCGGAGATGAGCCACCCCGCCATTTTGGTAAAGAGCTCCTCCCACTTTTTCTCTCCGACTACGGCCATTCTGTTTATGTCTTTTCGAATCTCGAGGCCGAATTTGAAATCGTCCCAGGCTGCTTCGAGCGTCCACCCTTCGAATCCGGTCATATCGATCAATATATTCAGGCTCTTGGGCGGCAGGCTTTTGACCGCGCTCTCTATGAATGGAACGAAGAGCTCGTAATCTTCGTGCGTAAGCTTCCCGACAAGGGTGAACTCCACATAGACTTCGCCGTCCGCCTGTGTGAGCTCGATCGAAACTCCGTGTGTCTTTATCTGCATGGCACCTCCTTCAAAGCATGCTCTATTTCTTGCCCTTTTTGCCTCTCTTCGCCTCTACAAGAAACGATATTTTGGCAGTGATCCGGTACTTGACTATCGTATTGCCGGCCACTTTCGCACTCATATCCTTGATATATATCGACTTTATGTTCTTGACGCTTTTCGACGCCTCTTTTACAGCTTTTTGAGCCGCATCCTCCCAGCTTTTGGACGACTGTGCCAGTACCTCGATAACTTTGACCACTTTAGACATAATTTCCCCTTTCCAACGGAATTTGACTATATCCGATTGTACCACGGTTTTGCGCAGTATGGCAAACGGAAGATATTCCGACTATCGAAATTGATAAATTTTCAGGAGAAATCCGTGATCGTGTCTAAATATCGAAGTAGCAGGCAAATAGTATTGGCATCACCAGACTCGTTGAGCCCGCATTTGGATCGGATGCCGCTTGTTATGAAAAAAGATGTAGCGTTTGATCCATCCGATTTATGAGCCGTTCCGTTTTGAAACTGTAGTGTTTAGGCCGTATTTTGATCGTCAATAAGTCTCTTTTTAACCTTTATCATCCCTGCCTCCTGATAGCAATACATTTTGTGTTGCTATTGAAATAAGAGCCGTTATCACAATAAAATGTGCAGATAACGACCCATAAGCCAATAGCATTACATTGAAAATAAGGCAAATTTTAAAGCATTTCGATGAAAGCGTTAAGAAATATATCAATTTCGATATTTTTAAAAATAGCAGTATATATTTTGTGTCATGCTATTTTGTTTTCTTGAAGTAAGTGGTATACTTTGTTAATACAATAAATAGTTAGCTGAACAAATACGAATGAACATCGAGTACAAAATCAATGAACCAATAACTTCTGAGCAATTCGTAGGGTTGTTGAAGAAGTCAAGCCTTGCTGATCGTAGGCCCATTCACAATTCAGAGTGCATGGAAGGAGTTGTGAAAAATAGTAATCTTGTTGTAAGTGCTTGGCATGGTCATGAGTTAATTGGTGTAGCTCGTTCAGTCACGGATTTTCATTATGCCTGCTATTTGTCAGATCTTGCGGTAGATCAAAAATATCAAAAGAATGGGGTTGGTAAGATATTGCTGTCCCTTACGCAGGAGCAACTGAATGAGGAATGTAAATTAATTCTCGTAGCTGCTCCTGATGCAAACTCATATTATGAGCATTTAGGGTTTGAAAATAATCCAAGGTGCTGGGTTTTAGATCGTGAGCAGAAAATTATCAGCTAACAATCACATCCAGCGGACCCGCAAAGCTACGCGCCTTTTTGTGCAGTCGCTATCGCTCCATTTTTGCACAAAAAGGCGCTCCGCTTTACGGGCCGCGGGCTGAACACCCGCTAGTCATCTGCTGCTTCGCACCAGATAACAAGCGGATGCACCGAGCAACCCTCAAAAAATTAAAATTTTTAGAGGGCCGTCGGTGACCCGCGGCCCGTTATGAGTCAAGTAAGAGTATAGGGTTCCAGGTGATGCCGAAAGTATAGTGATGTAGGGCTCCGGGTGATGCCGATGCTACGGTTGAATCCTTATATCGGCGCTCTTTCCGGTTTGGCATCTTTCGGCGCCAAACGTTTATATAAGCTTCGAACAGTCGAAAAATTCGTAATCGACAACAAAAAGCCGCACAACCCAATTCTCATCAAAGAAAAGCGGTACAGTCTATTTTTGTAAAATCGATTTGACAACTTTATTGTGTAATTGTAAAAGCAGATTTGCAATATGGCGTACACTATAGGGCGCCGAAAGGAGTATCGAAGGATGCGGAGCCAAAGAGGGTGCGGCCTTTGGTTTCCGGCCACCGTTTTTCACGCTTTGCGGCATTGCGGGCGCAAGCGGCATCGACAGGATTACAGATTCGCTTGCGGGGGCCATTCGCGCAATATTTTCTTTACCGCCTCATGAAGCTCATCTATGTTTTCACTGCAAACGCCATAGATCGCTTCGGCATTCACATCGAAATAGTGATGAGAGTGTATGTCCCGCAACCCCTTTATGGATCTCCAATCGATCGTATCGTGCTTTGCGAGCAGTTCTCTGTTTGTAAGGCTGTCTATCTTTTTGAGCCCCTCGCCTATGGCGATAAACAGCATACAAATGCTGTCGAGTTTTTCTTGACCCTCCGGGGTATCCAAAAAGTAGTCAACGCTTGTAACAGGTTCAAATCTATACTTGATTGTCTCTATGGCGGTATCGATCTGAGAGAGAATCTCTTTTACCAAAAGGGTGTTGTTACGCACGAATGGCTTCTTGTTCTATATGTTTTTTAAGATAACGGTTCATTCTATCCCTGAGCTGGACCACGTCGGTGCGGACACCCAACAAATCCTCCAGCTCGATGCGTATGCGTGAAAGCAGAAAGAGATTCGATCGCTTCAGTTTTAAAAAGACATCGACATCGCTCTCCTCTTTGGCATCCCCCCTGGCATAGGAGCCGAACAGGCCTATCTCTTCAATCCCGTACTCTTTGCCGTATCGCTCTTTATATTTATGCAGTATCGACAATATACTATTTTTATCCTGCATCGATAGCGCCTTGCAATAGACTCTTTTTTCATGACTATTATAGCATAGCGGATACTTTACCGGGTTCTGGGTGGTGCCGACGTCCGTCACATCCGCTCCCCGACTCTTCGCCATCGAAGCGCTTTGCGAATAAAACTACAATATCTTGAGTTCCGGCTGCAGCTCTATGCCGAAGCGCTCGGCGACGAGCGTGCTGGCTTTCTCCATCAAAGAGATGGCATCTTCGAAAACTCCGCCGCCGAGGTTTACCAGGAAGTTGGCGTGCTTTTCGCTCCAGGCCATATCGCCGATGCGATACCCCTTCAGCCCCACCGCCTCTATGAGGCGGCCCGCGTAGTCGCCGGGAGGGTTTTTGAAAGCGCTGCCCGCGCTCGGCTCTTTGGGCTGGCTTCTCCTAAGCTCCAGCAGCTCTTTCGCGAGGGATGGGTCGAAGCCCCTTTTTATCTCGAAAACCGCCTCCAGCGCGACGCCCGGAAGCTTCGCGAAACGGTAGCCGTGCTCTATATCTTCCTTTTTGAAAAAACCCTTGTCGGTTTTGAGCCCCGCTAAGGAGTCGAAGGTCTCGTAACCCTTCACCCCCGCATTCATCGCGAGCATGCCCCCGAGGGTGCCCGGAAGCTTCGCGACATACTCGAAACCCCCGATATCGCGGCTTTTGCAAAACGAAAGAATCTTTCCCGTCGGCGTAGCGGCGCCGATTACGAGCCTGTTTCCGGCGAGCTCGATGTAGTCGAAATCTTTTCCGAGCATCATGAGGGGGGGCGGAGCAGGAGATACCAGAAGGTTGTTCGCATGGCCTATAAGCGTATGGCCCGGCGGCATTTCGTCACCTTTTTCGATAACTTTGACATCGACAACCGGGCCGATTTTGATGCTGGAGAATCTTGAAAAGTCTATCCGGCGGCTTCTCAAAAAGCGAAATCCTTGATCATGTCGAAGAGTCTGGTCGTGTAGTCTATCATCGTATTCATCATCCACGGCATCGTTATGATCATGACGACGGCGACGACGATGATCTTGGGAATGAAGCTGAGCGTCATCTCGTTTATCTGGGTCGTCGCCTGAAAGATGCTGATGGCAAGACCGGCGATAAGCCCCGCCAGAAGCATGGGCAGGGAGAGTACAAGGGCGATCTTTAGCGTCTCTACGCCGAGGGCTATGAACTGGGCTTCCATGCCGTTTCACTCCAATCTTCTGCCGCGATACTCTTCATGAAAATCTCGCTTCCGTATAGTCGTGCGGTATCGTGAAGTCGGCCGCCTTTATCGGGCACTCGTAGAAGCCGTGCTCGTAGCCTATTTTAAAGAGGGTATCCAGAGCGTGCATCTGCGTATCGTCCATCGTGACCGAACGGTCGTTGGCGTAAAGGTCGAGGTAGCGGTCGAGCGTCGCGGCATCTATCCGTACGAGATCTCTCTCAAGCAGCATCTTCGCAAGCGTCGTGCGGTGGGCGTTCGCAACCTCTACCGCCTTTATGAGCGCATCTTCTATCTCTATGGCGCGAAGAAGCGGGATGGAGCGCCGCAGTGCCATGCCGCCCAGCGGCAGGGGCAGATCCTCTTTCGCCAGTTCCAGCCAGATGTCCCATATTTCGCGCTCCACCTCCAGGCTCTCGTCGAAGTCGAGAATGCTTTCGTGAATAAGAACTCCCGCGTCGACCTCGCCGGAGAGTACGGCATCTTCTATCTCGAGAAAGTTTTTGTAGACGATGCGTGCCTGCGGGTAGGCTATCTTGAAGAGCATCGCATTTGTCGTGTGGCGGCCGCTCAGCGCCGCTTTGAAGTTGGGGCGGAGCCGTTTTCCTTTCGGTTTTATCAGTTTGGGGCCGTACCCTTCGCCGAAACTGACCGCCGTTTTCAGCAGCGCGTAGTCGTCGCGGATCTTCGGGTAGAGGGCGAAACTTATCGCCGTAACTTCGTAGCTGCCCTCCAGCGCCGCCTCGTTCAGCGTTTCTATATCGAGTGCGATATTTTCGAATGGAACGGGTGTGGATATCCAGCCGAATTTTACGGCGTAGTACATAAAGATGTCGTCGGCATCCGGGGAATGGGCTATTTTGATGGGGTTTGGACGTATGGCCGCCCGCTCTTCGCTGCTCACTGTACGCTGCTCGCTTTCCGTTTTTGCTTGATTTTATCGAAATAGTGATAAAATATCTCTAATTTTCATCAGACGAGAGGTATTTATGGATATTGATCCCAACAAGCAGAAGGCTCTCGATGTCGCCATAAAGCAGATCGACAAAGCGTTCGGAAAAGGGGCGCTCGTTCGGCTCGGCGACAGGGAGATAGAGCAGATCGAAGCCATCAGCACCGGCTCCCTGGGGCTCGACATGGCGCTCGGCATAGGCGGTGTGCCGCGCGGGCGGATCATAGAGATCTACGGTCCGGAGAGTTCGGGCAAGACGACACTGGCCCTCCAGATCATCTCGGAAGCGCAGAGAAAAGGGAGCATATGCGCCTTTATCGACGCCGAGCACGCGCTCGATGTGCGGTATGCCAAAAATCTCGGCGTAGATGTGGAGAACCTGCTCGTAAGCCAGCCCGATTTCGGCGAGCAGGCCCTCGACATCGTGGAGACCGTCGCCAGAAGCGGTGCGGTCGATGTCATTGTGGTCGATTCGGTGGCCGCCTTGACTCCGAAGGCTGAAATAGAGGGCGACATGGGGGATACCCATGTGGGCCTCCAGGCGCGGCTGATGAGCCAGGCGCTTCGCAAGCTGACCGGAATTTTGCACAAGATGGAGACGACGGTCATCTTCATCAACCAGATACGGATGAAGATCGGCACGATGGGCTACGGAAGCCCGGAGACCACCACGGGCGGAAACGCCCTGAAGTTCTACGCTTCCGTCCGCATAGACGTGCGCCGCATAGCTACGCTGAAGCAGGGCGACAACCAGATCGGAAACCGTGTCAAGGCCAAAGTGGTGAAGAACAAGGTCGCCCCGCCGTTCAGGGTGGCGGAGTTCGACATCATGTTCGGGGAGGGGATCAGCAAAGAGGGCGAGATCATAGACTACGGCGTAAAGCTCGACATTATCGACAAGAGCGGCGCATGGTTCAGCTATAAAGAGACGAAACTCGGCCAGGGGCGCGAAAACGCCAAGCAGACGCTCAAAGATAACCCGGAGCTCGCCGCGGCGATCGAAGAGGAGATAAAACAGGC
Source organism: Campylobacterales bacterium (assembly GCA_027081015.1). Taxonomy (GTDB): domain Bacteria; phylum Campylobacterota; class Campylobacteria; order Campylobacterales; family Hydrogenimonadaceae; genus Hydrogenimonas. The sequence goes on from JALWMA010000029.1 coordinate 6,683, forward strand.
TCTCGGAATAGGAAGCACGATGCTCGAGATGAGCGAAGAAGAGATCAAATCAGCAGGAGAGGAGTGATTTTTATGGTTTTTATCGACGATATCAGGGCCGACGAGGTTTTGGACAGCCGCGGGAATCCGACCGTGCGCGCTACTGTGCGTCTTAGCGACGGAAGCGTCGCGGATGCGATAGTCCCGAGCGGTGCCAGCACCGGCAAGCGCGAAGCGCTCGAGCTTCGAGACGGCGGGAGCCGCTATATGGGCAAAGGTGTGCTTACAGCGTGCGAAAACGTCAATGTCAAGATCGCCGACGAGCTCATAGGCATGAGCCCCTACAACCAGAGCGAGATAGATGCGATCATGAAAGAGATAGACGGTACCGATAACTACGGAAACATAGGGGCGAACGCCGTGCTCGGAGTCTCGATGGCCGTGGCCCGCGCGGCGGCGGTGAGCCTGAACATGCCCCTTTACCGCTACCTCGGCGGAGCCAACGCTCTCGTAATGCCGACGCCCATGCTCAATATCATAAACGGCGGCAGCCACGCCGACAACAGTGTCGACTTTCAGGAGTATATGATCATGCCCGTAGGCTTCGACGAGTTTTCCGAAGCGCTGCGTGCAAGCTCGGAGGTATACCACAACCTCAAAAAGATACTCTCCGAAGAGGGCCACTCCACCGCGCTCGGCGACGAGGGCGGGTTCGCTCCGAACCTGAGCAGCAACGAAGAGCCGATTCAGGTCATCATGAAGGCGATCGAAAAGGCTGGTTACCGTGCCGGCGAGCAGATCGCCGTGGCGCTCGACGTGGCTAGCAGCGAGCTGGTCGCGGAGGGGGGCTACCGACTCGAGAGCGAAGGAAGAACCCTGAGCAGCGAAGAGATGGTGGAGTACTACGAAGAGCTGATAGCGAAATATCCGATCGTCAGCATAGAGGACGGGCTGAGCGAAGACGACTGGGACGGGTGGAAAGTGCTCACCGAGCGCCTCGGCTCCAAGATCCAGCTCGTCGGAGACGACCTCTTCGTGACAAACGCCTCCATCCTCGCCGAAGGGATCGAGAAGGGCATCGCGAATTCCATTCTCATCAAGCCCAACCAGATCGGCTCGGTAAGCGAAACGATGCAGACGGTGCGCCTTGCGCAGCGAAACGGGTACACATGCGTAATGAGCCACAGAAGCGGCGAGAGCGAAGACGCTTTCATAGCCGACTTTGCCGTGGCGCTTGGAACCGGACAGATCAAAACCGGCTCCACCGCCAGAAGCGAGCGAATCGCCAAGTATAACCGCCTGCTCGCGATAGAGCGTGAGCTGGGCTACTTCGAATACCTCGGAAAAGAGCTCTTCGGCTGATGGAACGGCTCGATCTGCCCGAGCGAAAGAGCGCTCTTCCGAAGGCCTTTTTGGGTCTTCCTCTCGGGCGGATCGCGCTGGCGCTGGCGGCGGTGGCCGCACTTGGGGTCTATGTGGGCATACTGCTGTTTGGGCCAAACTCCCTTACCGTCCTTCTGGGGCTCGAGGAGCAGAGATCGGTCTACGAGAGACACATAAAGATACTCAAGGCCAAAAACGCCGCTTTGCAGAAGGAGTATTTCGAACTCAAACAGCTGGAGCCGGACCAATGAGACCTTTTGCCGTATTTGCGATCTTAGCCCTCTTTACGCTGCTGCATGCACGTGAAAACCCCTTCAAGCCGGTTATAGACAATACCGTTTTGCCCGTATCGTCGAACCGGGTGAAGAAGGCGCCCCCATTCAAGTCGGCGAAGGTGTCGCTGCCGAACGACGCCAGGGTGCTGACATCCGTGGTAGTCTACTACCAGTCCGTCGACGGCTCCATCAAAAAGCTTGTCACGCCGGTAGACCGCTCCGTAGACTGGCACAAGCCTCTCTATCTTTCGCAAACACCTCCTCTTCGCAGAGCGCCGCTCAAGGCCGCAGGCGGAGAGAAGAGGGGAGAACCCCTGCCCAAGGGGGCGGCAACCGCAAAAAAGGGTATCTACCGCCCGCTCCCTTTTTTGAGACTCGAGGTGGACGAAAAGAGCATCAAGATCGTCACGAAAGACAAAAAGATCAGAAGCTTCCACCTAAGCCGCCCCTTCAAGGTGGCGCTCGACTTCAAAAGAGAAGCGGCATTTTTGACCAAGCACATAGCGCTCGACAAACCCCCGTTCGTTTCGGTAGATATAGGAAACCACAACGGCTACTACCGTGTGGTGCTCACTCTCGACGCCCCCTACAGATACAAGATAAAAAAAGCGGAAGATGGCTATATCGTCTCGCTGCCCTGACAATATCGTACTTATCGGTTTCATGGGGAGCGGCAAGAGTACGGTGGGGCGGCTGCTCGCCAGAGAGAGCGGCCGCTACTTCCTGGATGCCGATATCCTGATAGAGTCGCAGCAAGGACGCGCGATACCGGATATTTTCGAAGAGGAGGGCGAGGAGTATTTTAGGGCTCTCGAGCGCGAGAGCGCCGAGTGGATGGCCGCATGTGTGCGCGGCACCGTCATCTCTACCGGCGGCGGGATGCCGACAGTCACGGAGCGGCTCGGGGATATCGGAAAGGTGGTCTACCTCGAAATAGCGTTCGAGAAGATTCTCGAGCGTATCGATGCGGCGCAGCGGCGCAAGCGCCCGCTCTTTTCGGATATCGAGAGCGCAAAAGCGCTATACGAGAGACGCCGGAAAATCTATGAGTCCCGGGCCGATATGAGGGTCGACGCTTCCGCTCCCGCAGTACGGGTGGTCGAAGAGATCTTGAAGAGGATCTCCTAGCGGCGCCCCGGGCTCTGCGGTGTCGCCGGCGATATGGAGGTTATCGCCTTTATGGCGGCCATGGAAAACAGAACCTCGAGCAGGCTCGCCAGAACGAACGCTTCGTAGTTGAACCTGTCGATGCTGTCGGCGTGGTATGCGATCGTCGCTACGGCGATAAGCAGCGTCAGCGGCATCGCCTGTGAAAACCCGAGCAGCATCGCGTTTTTGAAACCGCTTTTTGGCACAAATACCAAAGAAGATACGAGGCGTACGAATATCATGATCAGGGTTATGATGACGGCCAGCATCACCAGCCCCTCCTTCTGCAGCGCCTCTATGGGAAAAGAGCTGCCGACATATATGAAGAATATCGGTATCAGAAAACCGAACCCGAAGCTCGAAAGCTTCGCCTCCAGATCCTCTTTGTGCGCAAAAAAGGTGGCTATGAAGACACCGGCTATGAAAGCGCCGAAGGCCACCTCGAGCCCCAGATAGATCATGATCGCCAGCATAATAAAGAGCATCGCCATGCTCAGGCGGATATCCTGCTCCTTGGTGTCGAAATAGGGCATCATCACGCTTCTGATTTCGGGATACCACCAGAAGAGCAGGTGGAGCATATAGTAGAAGAGTACGAGCAGAAGGATGAAACCGGCCAGTATCGTGATTTTCGAGAAGAACTCGAAGCCGACCCCGTAGTGGATGCCTGCGCTGGCAAGGGTGAGCACTATGATGCTGACGAGTTCGCCGAGTATCCCTATGGTTATCGTAAGCTTGATCCACGGGGTATCTTTGCCGTACTCTTTGGAGAGCGCGGCGATGATTCCCACGGAGATAAGCGGGAATATGACCATGAAGACGAAACTCATTCCAAGCTGGTAAGCTATCAGCACCGAGAGGGCATAGAGCAGTCCGAGGTAGGCGAAGCCTGCCTTGAGTGTGGAGCGGTCGGTCTTGAGGAGCTTCTTTACGTTCACCTCGAGGCCGGCCACGAACATCAGGTACAAAAATCCGAATTCGGCCACGAGTTCGAAAAGCTTGTTGTGACCCTCGCCGAAGAGGCCGAAGGCTCCGGCGGCCGCCCCGAGGATTATCTCTATCGGGGTCGTCGGAAAATGGAGAATCCTTGCCAGAAAAGGGGCCACCCATATGAGCAGCGACAGGGTGACGATGATCTGTACTTCAGTTGTCATGACAATCTGCGGCGATCTCGTAGCCGGCGGCTTCGATCATGCGGTGGTCACGCATCGGATCGCTGCCGGAGGTTGTGAGGTAGTCTCCGATGACGATGGCGTTCGCACCCGCATCGAAGATCTCACGGTCGCGGTCGCCGAACGTTATCTCCCTGCCTCCGGCGACCATGATCCGCTGTGAAGGGAGCATCTCTCTTGCGGTGCGTATCATCTCGAGGGCCTCGTTGCACGGAACTCTCTTTGCATCGAGTGGAAGCGCCTCGTTCGGATGGAAGAAGTTTATCGGAACCGATGCCGGCTCCAGTGAGCGTATCGACTCCAGCATCGAAATGCGATCTTCCATGCCCTCGCCCAGACCGAAAATTCCGCCGGTGCAGAGGTTCAGACCCACTTTTTTTACGTTTTCGCAGGTCTCGTAACGCTCCGCCCACGCGTGGGTGGAGCATATTTTCGGGTAGAAGCTCTCGGAGGTCTCCAGGTTGTGGTTGTAGCTGCCGATGCCGCTGTTTTTGAGTGCCGTGAGCTGGTCGGCGGTTGCGGTGCCGTTGCAGGCGATGATGTTTAGCTCGGGGACGGCCCTCTTTACCGCCTCGGCCGCTTCGCAGACGAAGCGGAGCGTCTTTTCGTCCAGCCCCTTTCCTGCTGTGACGAGGCAGAAGCCGACGGCGGAGCGTTTGCGTGCGGCTTTCGCCTCTTCCACAATCTTTTCGACAGGTTTGTGGTAGAAGCGATCTATCTTCGCACCGTAGCGTACGCTCTGGGTGCAGAACCTGCAGTCCTCCATGCAGTGGCCGCTCGATATGTTGCTTATGGCGCAGAGAAATACTTTTTTAGACATTTGCCGAAACTCTTTCACATTGTAATATTTTGTTATATTGCCATGCACTCTCTTTGATGCGCCTTTGGCAGTGTGTCACCTCTACTATTTCAGGCTCGACCCTCAAAAGCGCCGCTTCACTGACCGGTTTGTTCCTTGCGCACACCTCTCCGGGGTTCAGATAGAGCCTGCCGTCGTCTCTGCACTCGCAGGAGAACTTGTGGGTATGGCCGAAGATTACGACATCGGCATCGGGACTCAGGAACCATGGATGATGCATCAGTTTGAAGCTTATGCCGCCGATCGAAAAGTAGTGGGGCTCTTTGAAGAGGTTGTAGCGCCCCTGCAGGTGCTCCAGCTTCTTGTCGTTGTTGCCAAGAACCGCGGTATAGGGTATGCCCAGTCCGTCCATGTAGGCGAGCGTCTCCTCCCTGCCTATGTCTCCGGCGTGGATCAGGTGCCGGGCTCCGTTTTCGACGAGCATATCGACAGCTTTCATAGCGCGCCCCGCTTTTTTGTGCGTATCGGAGATGATTCCCACTATCATCGGTGCCCCATGTACGGGTATGCCGCTCTCTTCAACTTCGGCTTTTCACTTCTCTTCGGAAGCGACCTGTGCCTCTTCGCGGTGCTTGCACTTGATGCACTCGTAGACCTCTTTGCCGCGGTAGGTGCGCCTGGCCATCGCGTAGCCGCACTCCGGGCACTTTTTCTGGGTCGGCTCGAACTTGGAGATGAATGTGCACTTCGGGTAGTTGGAGCAGCCGAAGAACTTTCCGCGCCTGGAGTTTCGCTCGAGCAGCTCCCCGCCGCACTCCGGGCACTTCACTTCCAGGGTCTTGGGTTTTTCCAGAGAGCGTGTATTTTTGCATTTGGGGTAGGCGCTGCAGGCCAGGAACGAGCCTCTTCTTCCGGTTTTTACAACCATTGCAGAGCCGCACTTTTCGCACTTTTCGTCCGTCGTCTGCGGCTCTTTCGCGCCCTCTTCGCCCTCTTTCTCTATAGCTTCGGTATAGCGGCACTTGGGGAAGTTGGCGCACGCTATGAAGTCGCCGTAGCGGCCGCTTCTAAGCAGCAGTTCGCTGCCGCATTCGGGGCACTCCCTGCCGACGGGCTCGGCTTTTTTGAGGCTCTTTATCTCCTTTTTGCCGCGCTCGACCTTCTCTATGAAGGGTTTGTAGAAGTCGAGCAGAAGCTTCTGCCAATCCTCTTTACGTTCGGCCACTTCGTCCAGCTTCTCCTCCATCTGTGCCGTAAAGCCGGAGTCGACTATCTCGGGAAAGTACTTTTCGAGCGTCTCTATTACGGTAAACGCTATGGGGGTCGGGACGAGCTGACGCTTCTCTATCTTTATATATTCGCGTGACACCAGGATCGAGATGGTCGGAGCGTATGTGCTCGGGCGCCCGATTCCGAGAGATTCGAGCTTTTTGATTAGGCTCGCCTCGTTATAGCGCGGCGGCGGTTCGGTGAAGTGCCGGTTTGCGGTGAGCTTTTCAAGCGGAACCTCTTCGCCCTCTTTGAGCTCGGGCAGCAGGCTGTCTTTCTCGTCGTAGCCCATGACCCTGTAGAAGCCGTCGAAGACGAGCTTTCGGCCGGTGGCTTTAAAGACGCCGTCTTCACTCGCGAAGAGGATCGTCTGCGATTCGAGAACCGCATCGGCCATCTGGCTGGCAAGGAAACGGTTGTATATGAGCCTGTAGAGCTTCAGCTCGTCGGCGGCAAGGTATTTCGCCGCTACCTCGGGGGTAAAATCGAGACGCGTCGGGCGTATCGCTTCGTGCGCCTCCTGCGCACCTTTCGCTTTCGAACTGTAGAGTTTCGGTTTTTTGGGCAGATACTTCTCCCCGAAAGTTTTCAGAATCGTTTCCCTTGCGGCATCGCGTGCCTCTTTGGCGATATTGAGGCTGTCGGTTCTCATGTAGGTGATCACACCCATCTGCCCCTTGTCGGTTTTGACGCCTTCATAGAGCTTCTGTGCGATCATCATCGTCTTTTTGGGTGAGTACCCCAGGCGGCCCGAAGCGCTCTGCTGGAGTGTGGATGTCATGAACGGAGGGGGTGTGGAGCTTTTTCTCTGCCTCTTTTCGATCTTTTCGACACGGTACTTTTCGCCTTTGAGGGTAGACTCGATCTCTCTGGCCTCCTTCTCGTTTCCGATCGTCATCTTCTCGATCTTCCTGCCCCTGTACTCCACCAAAGATGCGGCGATTTCGGGCCGTAAAACGGCGTCTATGCTCCAGTACTCGACCGGTTTGAAAGCCTGGATCTCGCGCTCTCTGTCGACTACGATCTTCAGGGCCGCAGACTGTACGCGCCCCGCACTCAGCCCCTTTTGAATCTTCGATGCAAGAAGCGGTGAGAGTTTGTAGCCGACTATGCGGTCGAGCAGCCGCCTCGCCTGCTGGGCGTTTACCTGGTCCATGTCTATCTTGCGCGGATTCTTCAGCGCATGCTCTATCGCCCCTTTCGTGATCTCGTGGAAAACGATGCGCGGAAGCTCTTCGGGATCTTTTCCTATCGCTTTGGCTATATGGTAGCCTATGGCCTCCCCCTCGCGGTCTTCGTCCGTCGCGATATAGACTTTTTCGCTCTTTTTGGCCATATCCTTGATCTGCTTGACAATGGCGCTGTGCTCCTTGTCCACGCGATACTGCGGCTCGAATCTGCCCTCTTCGAGCTTTATGCCGAAGCTGTGTTTGGGCAGGTCCCTTATGTGACCTTTGGACGCTATCACTTCGTAATCTTTGCCCAGAAAGTTTTTAATCGTTCTCGCTTTTGCGGGTGATTCGACTATGATGAGGTTTTTCAATACATATTCCTAATTAGGTTATATTATGGTAGTGAACGGTTCGACGGGTGCAATTCTAACATAAAGCTGTCTTAAACTTTTTGAAGGTTTTGACGATATATTACAAAAGTAGTCACGCAAAGGATTGTATCATGGCAGAGTTCGGAGCTTTAAGTTCACTGGGGGTTGGAAGCGGTGTTTTGACATATGATGTTATAGACAAGCTTCGTGAAGCCGATGAAAAGAGTATTATTGAACCTTTGGACAACAGGATAGATCTGCTGAAGCAGCAGGAAGAGGAGCTCGATACAATCGTAACAAAAACGGCCTCTCTAAAAAGTTCCGTACTGGATCTTTCAGATAGTGTTTTTTTGGCGAAAAGAACAGTAGATGTTTTAGGTGACGGTATAGAGGCTTCAGTGCTTGATGGTGCCGCAGTGCAGGAGATGGATATTACGGTTAACCAGCTTGCCAAAGCTCAAATTGATCAATCCAAGGGGTTTGCGGATAAAACCAGTATTGTATCGGATACTGATACATCGATGACCATCTCTGTCGGGGGTAACGATTACACTATTGATATAGCTGCAGGGACCACGCTTGAAGAGATGATGGATCTGATAAATGACAAAACAGACGGTAAAGTTAAGGCATCGATTTTGAATACCGGAGGAGCCGATCCATACTCTTTAATAGTCAAGTCTTCCGATACCGGTGCAGATCAATCTATCAGTTACAGTTACGCAGGAACCGATCTGTTAAATATGACGAATGTGCAGGCTGCCCAAGATGCAGAGTTTGTGTATAACGGAGTCTCCATATCGCGCTCTACCAATACGGTGGATGACCTTGTTGCCGGTGTTACTTTGACGCTTAAAAAGGCTGATCCGGCAGCCACGAATCACGTCTCCATCAAGCAGGACAACGAAGCGATAGCTGACGCTGTTGAATCTTTTGTGAATGCTTATAACGATTTTTTCGGAGAATTGACAGCCGCAACCCAGTATGACGCCGAGAACGGTACATCCGGAATCTTTCAGGGTGAGAGCACTATTAATGCGCTGAAATATGGGGTAAGCAGTATTGTTTCCGATATCACACCCGCAGGAGGATTGCCGGATATCGGTATATCGATAGACAGATACGGCATCATGAGTCTGGATAGAGATGCACTTGTCTCTTCGCTTGAAAACGATTCGCAGAAGGTTTCAGATATATTTGCGGGAAGCGAAGAGAGCCCTGGAATATTTACGCAGCTAAACGATTATCTGAAAGATCAGACAATAGGAACCGATGCGACACTGAATCGGTTCGATGAGCTTTTGCAATCGCAGTTGAGTAATCTTGAAGACAACAGGGCAAGTAAAATAGAATTTCTGGATTCAAAATATCAAATAATGGCTCAGCGGTTTGCTGCGTATGATGCAATGATACAGCAGCTAAATGCTTCATTCTCTTCCCTTCAGAGTATAATAGATGCAGAGTCTTCGGCCACCAATTGATTATATAGAATAGAACAATGTGCATAACCTGACGCCCCGCAACTTCTTCTAAAAAGTATCGTCAGATGAATAGTGGCCCACCCACTGCGGTCACGCAAATATATAATTCACAAACTATAGGAGCCGGAACTGCAAGGGGTGTACAATCTCAGATCGAAAATTTTCTTAGGCCCTTAACAAATTTTAAAACCTACCGATATAGTTTTGTAAGAGCAAGGAGGCTCTTACAAACCCAATCAAACCCAAGGAGGAAATTATGGGATTTCGAATTAACACAAACATCAGCGCTATGAATGCACAGCGCAACGTGACACAGACGAACTTGCGTTTGAATAAAGATCTTCAACAGCTAAGTTCAGGACTTCGCATTAACACTGCTGCAGATGACGCATCAGGACTCGCTATTGCGAACACTCTTCGCCAGCAGTCGCAGGGGCTTGGTCAGGCCATTGCCAATGCCAATGACGGTATCGGCGTCATGCAGACGGCCGATGGAGCACTCGAAGAGTATGAAAACATCATCAATACTGTTCGCACCAAAGCGATCCAGGCAGCGTCCGATGGTCAGAATGCAGATACTCGTGCCAAAATCCAGGCGGATATCGACAAGCTTCTGGAAGAGGCACAGAATATCGCAGCGACAACCTCTTTCAACGGTCAGACACTCCTTAATGGCGGTTTTCATGACAAGAGCTTTCATATTGGCGCATATAGCGGCGAAACGGTAAATATCTCGATCAGCGACACCCAAATTGCGAATGTCGCCAATTTCGCTATGGATTCCGGTACGAATGCGATTGGCACAACGGGCGGAGTATCACGTACATTGACTGCTACAAATGCGGATGGAGTTGTAGTTACGGTTACCGTTACAAGCGCTACCGGAAATACAAGTCTTGAAAACGTAAAAGCGATCGTAGACGCCTTCAATGCCGAGTCGCAAGCTCAGAGCGCAGGTATTCGCGCCAGTGCTGTCGAGACGACTGCGGGAACAGGAAACTATACGGTAAGACTCGATGCCGCAGATACGTTTACGGTAAGCTCCGATGCAAGTACGGGACTTTCCGCTACGGTAACGGCAGGACTGACCAACAATCTCTCTACGGTTGATGTAACGACGAGAGCAGGTGCGGAGACTGCAATCATCATAGCAGACTACGCTCTCAAAGATATCGATGCCACCAGATCCTCAATCGGTTCCGTTCAAAACCAACTTGAATCTACGATCAGAAATATTTCTGTTACCCAGGTCAATGTTGCTGCTGCGGAGTCACAGATCAGGGATGTCGATTTTGCAGCCGTTTCTGCAGACTTTTCTAAAAACAACATCCTTTCGCAATCGGGAAGTTATGCATTGAGTCAGGCAAATGCGGTTCAGCAGAATGTACTGAGGTTGCTGCAGTAGAAGACGGCGGTGCCGGGAAGCTAAAAGCTCCGGACACACCTTTGTAAACATAATTAATGGGCCGGGCTTCCGGCCCTTATCGCTTCAAGATACTTTTTTATAATTCTCTTTAGCTGACCGGCTATAATCTTTTGTAGTTGTTTTATATGCCTTTTGGGATTATCTACTTCTTTAGTATTTAGAAAATCACCCACATATCCACCGATATTTTGAAGATAGATAATCAATATCTGGCTTAGCTCAGATATTTGATTTTCAGGAGGGGTTATCATGTTGGATGCAATATCGGTAAATGCGGCACGAAACTGTATAATTGAAGGGTAGCGCGTTTCTGCAAATCTCTCTACTGCCTCAAGTTTTTTCTCAGCCTCTTGAATGCGCAAGTTGAACATTTCAAGCTCTTTGGGAGTCATTTTTTCACTCGCATATGAATCGAAACATTCGAGTAGGTCTTGAAGTAACCCATCGCTTTTACGTTCATAATCTTTTCCAAGATTAACATCTTCCGGTCTTATGGGTGTCACCTCTTCAAAGTAGGCGCCATCACTCAAATTATAGATATTCTGATTCCCTTGTTTAAGGGTTTTTGTAAAATAGTTTACTCGGTGTATCGACATATCGAAAAGTGGGGTTGTGGCTACCGTTTTCCTGAAATTTCCTTTGACTTCGAAAATACTTCCCCTCAGTGAAACGGTTTGAGTGTCAGCTGTTTCGTTCGCTTCGAATCGGTGCTGTTCCGATATATGCCCCTTTGCGTGGGTTTTTCCTGTCTCTTTATCTACGGCGAGATCCAAACCAAGGAGGTAGAGCTCTTTGGTGCCCCATATAATTGTAAGGGCATAAGCTATTTCACCGACACTGAACCCTTCTAGAAAACCCATCTCGAATCTATATCTGGTCCTGTCTTCAAACAGGTAGCATCTATTTTTTTGCGAAATACCTTTGAATAGGTCTATCTTTACGCTGGGAGCAAGGAAAAAGATCGATTCTCTGTAGCGGTTTAAGTCGTCGATATTGGATAGTGTCGAAAGTACAGGGTGATCCTGTTCATCGATATGAATTATGATATCCGGCGTGATACCGTGCTTAAAAAGTATAGGAGTAGTCATGAATAGAGCTACGACGGTTGCGTATTCGGAATTATTTTTCAGCCACTCTATGTTCTTGTCCAGTGAAGGGCCGGCAGCGACGAGGATGACCGGCCGTGTAGAGAATATTTGCGAGTGGTGGGGCTTTGAAACATTGAAAAACTTATAGTGTTCATCAAGGGTCTTGAGGGTTCTAATGTTTTTTTCGAGTAGCTTGTGATGAGGATAGGTAATGTGAGAGCTTGTAACAATAAAGTTCTGGATTTTCCTAATTTTATCGAGGTAGCCTTCATTTAAAAGTGAATATTTCAAGTAGTTGTTTCTGATGAAAGCTTCATGGAAGAACTTATTGAATATCTCTTTAAAGTTGTAGTCGTTGTCCATGATAGTGAAGTATATCTTGCTCTTTGCTCCTATTCTTGAATAGTCCGTCACAAATAAAGAAGCCCTAAAAATTTCAAGATCATCCTCAACAATCAGGTAGATGCTTGCATCGATTTTTTTATCTATTTCGTCAATGTGCACTCCCAATCCGGTGCCAAAAAAAATAAATTTATAAATTTTCTGCATGGTGGAGTCTCTTTTATCTATTATATTGTTTATATAAGAGATTACCGGTGCTGTTGTAGCGAAGGGAGATATGGTTGGATCCGTATTTTTTGCTGTGTCTGAGGCGCTTTCTTCGAACTTAAAGTTATAGAATGTCTCTATAACCCCATCTGTTTTGTTGTAGTTTATTCTATCAGCAGCCTTTTTCGCCAACTCTTTGCTATTTGAGCCATATAGCCATTTATCCGTTGCAAGCTCCAGAAGATCGAAATATCCATCCCCTTTATACTCTATGGCGTATTTCTCTTTATACTGCCCATTCTGTATGGCCAGTGAAAGGAGCTCTATTTTTCTATGTAGATCCGGGTGCTCTTTTGAAAGATACGCTAGATTTTTAGTATATATTTCTATGGCCTTTTGTTCGATATCATGCATTGCAAATCTCCTGGTTTTGTATGGTCGGCAATCGGTTTTGCAGAACTTACGTTAAAATTCTACTCTTTTTGCCACAGGTACCAAAGCTATGAAAGCATCAAGCAAATCCTATACCAAACATAATAGACAAATCTTTTTAATGTGCATTTATCGTTTGTATGATGTATGTAACGGTGCCAGGCTCTATTGACGCGGGAATGCCTATGGTGGGTAGAAACGGCTGCTATATTCCATTTTTTACACGGAATCGAAAAAAAGGAGTAGTTTATATGTGCGCAATATTTGGAATAGTGGGGCGGTATGATAAATCGAAGGCTATGAAAGCTTTTGCCGCACTTTCTCACCGCGGACCCGACAATAGCGGCGTCGTCGCCCGAAATGGACTCTTTTTGGGCCACCACCGTCTCGCGGTCATAGATCCCCTTCCGGAGGCTGACCAGCCGATGTGCGTCGACGGCGTTACCGTACTGCTCAACGGTGAGATCTACAACTACCGGGAGCTGAAAGAGGAGCTTGGACTGAACTGCCGCACCCGAAGCGATACCGAGGTGGCGGCAAGGCTCTTTCTGGAGTATGGACGCAGGCTTCCCGAATATATCAGGGGGATGTATGCCATAGCCTTTTGGGACGGCGGGGTCCTGCACCTTTTTAGGGATCCTTTCGGCAAAAAGCCGCTCTACTGGGCAAAAAGCGGCGACAGATTCGTTTTCGCCTCCGAGATAGGAGCGATTCTCGAAATCTTTCCGCACTTTAGGTGGAGCAGGGAGCGCATCTGCTCATACCTCTCTTTCCAATCATTCGTTTCGCCCGATACGCTGTACCCGCAGATTCACCAGCTCGAACCGGGCGGTTACCTGCGCTATGAGGGCTCCGAGACCTTCATCGATGTTTACGACCCTGTGGCGTCGGCTGTTTTTGCAAGGAACCCCGATTCGGACGAGATCGAGGAGTCGATAAGAGAGAGCGTGAAGTACCGTCTCGTTTCGGATGCCCCTATGGGCGCGCTGCTAAGCGGCGGAGTGGACAGCTCCCTGGTCGCCGCCCTGGCCCAAAGGGAGATGCAGGACCCCCTCCCCACCTTTACGGTGGGTTATGCCGAATATGAGAAGTACGACGAGCGGAGGTTCGCGGATGAGGCGGCGCGCCACATAGGGAGCGACCACCGCTCTTTCGAGATGGATATGGACGACTTTCTGCAGTCTGTCGACGAGCTGGCGGCGCACCTCGACGAGCCTCTCGGCGATCCGGCCGCCGTGCCTCTTTGGTTTCTGGCCAAAAAGGTGAGAGAGAGCGGCATAAAGGTACTTCTCAGCGGCGACGGCGCGGACGAGCTCTTCTTCGGCTACCGCCCCTACTACGAGATGGCAGACATAGAGGGGGCCAAAGAGCTGAAATACAGAAACTGGCTCAGAAACTACTTCAGGAGCAACTACTCCCCCAACAGGGAGTGGGAGTGGTACAAGCGCGTTTTCGACGGCAGCGTACTCTTTCGCTCCTCGGCGGAGCTCTTTACCGATCTTCAGCAGAACAGGCTGCTGAAGCAGAACGTAAAAGACGATACGAGCATGAGCCGTATAGCGCACCACGCCGAGCGCTTCGGCGAACCCTCCGGTGCCGGGTGGATGAGCTATATAGATTTAAAGGTGCAGCTCGGGGAGGTTTTTCTGAAAAAGCTCGACCGGGTGACGATGGCCCACGGCATAGAGGCGAGGAGCCCTTTTATGGACAGAAAGCTCGTAGAGAGGCTCTTTTCGGCCGATCCGGGGTGGAGAATGGGCGACAGTCCGAAAAGGGTATTGAAAGATATAGCCTCCAAATATCTGCCGAACGGGATTGTGGGGCGCAAAAAGAAGGGGTTTTCGTACCCCTATATGGAGTGGCTGCACGAAAGCGGCGAGATCGACCTTGTATACAGGGTAAACAGGGAGATTGGGCTTTTTGCGAAAGAGCCCCTCACCTTCATGGTGGAGAGGTCCAAAAAGGGGCGCTTCAAACACCATCTCTATGCGGTCTGGTTTCTCTGCAAGTGGCTGGAGAGGGAGCTTGGTCTGTAGAGCGGGTTATTACTCCGGCCAATAGGGAGTATCCGTGTTGAAGCATTGCTCCCCGCTTTTGATCGGAGCTTTTTATATATCTTTTTGCAACTTTTGATAAAATAGATTAAAAAAACGGGAAGATGGTGTCGGGTTGTAGGCTTTGAAGGGGGGATAGAACCGTGCTGAATGTGCTTATAGTGGAAGATGAGGTCATAATAGCTCTGCATATCCAGAGTATCGTGGAGGAGATGGGGCACAGCGTCATAGGGTTGGCGACGAATACGGAGGAGGCCCTTGAGTATGCCGACAGCCAGAGAGTCGACCTGCTTCTTTCCGACGTGCGCATAGAGGGGTGTCGCGACGGCATAGAGGTGGCCGAAGAGATACAGACGGAGCACGGCTGCGCCGTTATACTGATAACGGCATACAAGGATCAGGATACAATAAAGAGAGCTCTGAACCTGGAGCTGGAGGGGTACCTAGTAAAGCCGTTTGACGAACCGCAGCTAAGAAAGCTGCTCCACTCCGTAGCGCAGCGCCACTGCATAGGGTAGGGAGAAGGCCGCTACCGCTTCAGCTCGAGCGCCTCTTTTATCCTCTTTTCGATTCCAAGAAGCGGATCCCGCGTAAGGTCGGGGAAGGTTCCGTGCACTCCCCTGCCGTCTTCGCCGTGGCATCCCCCGCAGTTGCTGACATAGAATGTCCTGCCCTCTTTTATCCATTCGGTGTGTGTAGGTTTTCTGCCCGACAGGGTTACGACGTATGCGGCGATCTTCGGTGCGGCATCTCTGTCTGCGAAGCCGGCCTGCATCGGGCCGTAGGCAAAGCCGAGGTTCTGTGACGATCCGTGGATTATGACGTTTTGGATGTAGTGTTCGAGGTAGTCTGTCGAGCGCAGCAGCGCGATGCGCTTATCCCTGTCTTTTTCGAGACACTCCCTGCATTCTGGACTCTCTCTTCCGACTTCGTGGGCATGCTGCCTCAGGCCGTTTTTTTCGGCGGGCCTGTTTACCCAGAAAGAGAGGGCCGTAAAGAGAACTATCGCGAGCAGAAGCGGAATCTGCTTAGAGCGCCCCTCCATCACTCTCCGAGTATGCGCGGCAGTGTTATGCCGGTCTGCGCCTGGTATTTGCCGGATTTGTCTTTGTAGCTCACCTCACAAGGCTCGTCGCCTTCGAAGAAGAGTACCTGCGCGATCCCCTCGTTGGCGTAGATTTTCGCCGGCAGCGGAGTGGTGTTCGATATCTCTATCGTTATATGCCCCTCGAATTCGGGTTCGAACGGGGTGACGTTGACTATGATGCCGCAGCGGGCGTATGTGCTTTTGCCCAGACATATAGCAAGAACGTTTCTGGGGATCCTGAAGTACTCTACGGTGCGCGCGAGCGCGAAGGAGTTCGGGGGAACTATGCAGACATCGTCCACCACGTCCACCACGTTCCTGTCGTCGAAGCGTTTCGGGTCGACCACCTCGGCGTTGACGTTGGTGAATATCTTGAACTCGTTGCTCACCC
>JALWMA010000030.1 GCA_027081015.1 Campylobacterales bacterium
AGTTGCGCTCTACCAGCAGCCTAACGGCATTCTTGATGCCGGAGTAGCTGAAGGCGATCTTCGGAGAGTGGCGCAGCGGGATCGGCATTTCGAACCTGTCGGGATCCCCTTTCGCCGCCAGCGCTTCCACCACGGGGCCGCCGGGGTAACCGAGCCCCATCATCTTCGCCGTCTTGTCGAAACTCTCGCCGAAACTGTCGTCCATAGTCGAAGCGACTATGCTCATCTCGTCGAAGCTCTTCACATCCACGACCATCGTATGGCCGCCCGAGATCAGCAGCACGAGCATCGGAAAACGGCTCTCTTTCTCTATAAAGAGCGAATATATGTGTGCCTTGAGGTGGTTGACGGCGATTATCGGGACCCCTCTGGCGATGCTCAGGGCCTGCGCCATCGCGACGCCCTCGAGCAGCGTCACCGAAAGTCCCGGCTCGTTCGTCACGGCGACCGCCTTCATATCGTCGAGATAGGGCTTCGCCTCCTCCAGAAGCTTCGGCAGGTCTACCGCATGGAGCCTGCTCGCAAGCTCCGGGACGACCCCTCCATACTTCGCGTGCTCGCTCTCCTGCGAGATCTTCCTGTGAAAAAGGAGCTCCTTCGTGGCTATGTCGGTAACGGCGATCGAGCTGTCGTCGCAGCTGCTCTCTATGCTGAGAATCAAGCGGCTCCTCCGTCGCTGCCGCAGACCGTGCCGCTCTTTAGATACTCCAGCACCCACGGCCACTCCCCGTAACCGCTTTGGGCGTTTATATGCCCGGCGTTCTCTATCACCTTCATCGGGATTTGGAGCCTCTCCTGAAGCTCCCACGCCGAATCGAGGGGCATATATGGATCGTCCGTAGAGACTACCAGCATCGCGCTCTTTGCGTGGAGATCTTCGGGAACATCGACCGGGAAGAAGCTCTTTATCGTCTCTATCTCGCAGTCGAGCTTCGGCGGGGCGACCAGCAGCAGCCTCTCCACGGGCTCTATTTCACCCTCGTTGCAGAGGTGAAACCACAGGGTGTTCGCCAGCGAATGGCAGATCACCGTCTGCGGCCTGAAATCTACGAGATGCGCCTTGACCTCTTTTTTCCATCGGTTCAGGTGCGGAAAGTGCGGATGCTGTATCAGGGGGAAGCTGACGGTTCCGTAATCTTTGGCGAGCTCTCCGGCGAGCCAGCTCTGCCAGTGGGGGTAGTCGCTGCCGCCCCAGCCGTGCAGCAGCATGGTCCTATCTCTCTTCACACCACCTCCTTACCTCTCTGTCTGCGGCGAACACCTCATCAAGCGACGATGGGTCGATATCGTGAAACCGCTCGTAAGCATCGATGACGACTCTTGAGATAGAGCCGAAAGAGATCTCTCCCTCCGTAAACCTTTTGATGGCCGCTTCGTTGGCCGCATTTACCACCACGCCGAGCTTCGGGTGCTTCAGCAGGTCATCCTTGATTCTCCAGATCGGGTAGCGGTCGGGAAGGATTTCGCGAAACTCCAAAGAGCCGACCTCGAGCAGGTCGACCGGCTCTATGACAGGCACGTCGATCTTCTGCATCAGGGCGTAGGCGATGGGCAGCCTCATATCGGGTTTCGCCATCTGCGCCGTAGTGGCTCCGTCGGCAAACTCCACGAGCGCGTGTATTACCGATCTGGTCTCTATGATCGCGTCCACATTTTCGCAGCCGTAGAGCCAGCGCGCCTCGAGGAGCTCGAAGAGTTTGTTCATCATCGTAGCGCTGTCGATCGTGATCTTCGCCCCCATGCTCCAGTTGGGGTGTGCGAGCGCCTCATCGAGCGTGGCGTTCTCTATGCTCTCCAGAGGCTTGTCCCTGAAGGCTCCGCCGCTTGCGGTTATGACCATCTTTTTCGGAGTCCTGCCGTTTAGAAGGTACCAAAGGCCGAAGTGCTCGCTGTCGATGGGGCGCAGTTTCGAAGGGTCTATGAAGGCCCCGGCCGCGACCAGCGACTCTTTGTTGGCCAGAGCCACCGTCTTGCCCTCCTCTATCGCGGTAACCGTCGGTCTGAGCCCCAAAAAGCCGACAAGAGCGTTAACGACTATCGCCGAAGAGCTCAGACGGATCGCTTCGAGTATCCCCTCTTCTCCCCAGAACACCCGCGGATGGTCCAGCATAGAGGCGAGCTCTTTCGTGGCCACGCAGACATAGCAGGGTCTGAATTTGAGTATCTGCTCCTTTAGCAGCTCGATATTGTTCCCCGCTACCAGAGTCTCGACACGGATATTAAAGCGTTCTGCCACCTTCAGCGTATTTACGCCGATGGAGCCTGTAGAGCCGAGCAGAACCACCTACAAAAGCCCCCTCAAAAGCAGAACCATCACTATACCGCCGAAAAGGTATCCGTCCACCCTGTCGAGCATCCCGCCGTGACCGGGCAGAATGTCGCCGCTGTCTTTGACACCCGCTTCGCGCTTGAGATAGCTCTCGAAAAGATCGCCGAACACGGAGGCTACGGAGACACCGAGGGAGATGAGCAGCGCCTGCGGCCGGTCCACGAGAGCGCCGCCGACGAAAAAGCCGGCGAAAGTGGCTATAAGCACGCCCCCTACGACACCCTCCAGCGTCTTGTTGGGCGATGTTTCACAAAACTTTCGCCTGCCTGCGAGCTTTCCGGTGAAGTAGGCCCCTATATCGGTCATCGCCACGACAACGAGCAGCCAAAATAGCGCATTTACACCGAAATCCATATAGAGCGCGAGAAGGAAAAGAAAGGATGCGACAGGGTATAGAAACGGCAGAAAGAGCCGTTTGTCGAAATCGCGCGTATAGGCGAGCAGCGATGCGAAAACGACCGCGATCAGGAAAAAGAGGTCGTCGGGGTTCGGGTATATCAGTGCGAGCAGCCAGACCGCGGCGGCATATGCGTACATCTGGTTGTTGTCGATCTTAAAAAGCCGCATAGCCTCATAAAAAGAGAAGAGGTAGACTATGCCCAGAAAGAGCCATATAAGGAAGAAGTTGTCTATAAGGCCTATCGCGACGACTACCGCTACGAGTACTGCACCCGTCAAAAAGCGCGTCCTGTTTTCCGATATCAGGGAGAGAAGAGACATAAAACACCTTTGCATACCCGGGCTTCGCCCGAATCGTGGTATATAAAAGTATATCCGATTATAGGTTAAACGTGAATATCGATATGCGGATTCCCATCCTCATCGATAGAGAAGCCTCTATCTTTGTGCTCTTTTTCCCTCTTTTTAGCGGCTCTTTGGCGCTCCCTCTCCTGCGACTCCGCCTCCTGCCGCGTATGCTCCCTTTCGGGGTCTATCTGCATCGCCTCTTCGGCGGGGCGCGTCTCTTCGATGGTCTTCTCTTTCTCGTTTACGAGCGCCTGGGCCGCCGCATTCTGGACATCGTAGCGGTTGAACTGCATATTCTGGATGGCGGATGCCACATTCATATTCTGGTTTACGAAAATGATGTTCGTCAGCGGTGAGATAGCCATGCGCACTCCTTCGGCCCTTATGCGCTCCAAACGCCATCCGGCGCCTTTTCATAGCGGCACCGGGCGAAACAGAGAGGCCCGACGCCTCTCCGAAACACCGTTTTTAATCTTTTCTGACCCTTATGGTACCATAATCGGTATAGGTCACGTGTGAACCCCTTTCTACCTTCACGTTGCGTCTATGGGTAAAATCGACCGGGTAGTCTCCCGGTTGAGAGGTGCTCGTCTGCACACATAGCTGCGCAGCCTTTCTTATCACCTCTTTGGGCACCTGTTTTCTCCCTTCCGAACGGACTATGCAGTGCGAAGAGGGGCGGTCTTTGAGGTGCATCCATATATCGCCGGCCCTCGCATACTTCAAAAGCCAGGCGTTCTCCCTCTCGTTGCGCCCCACGAGCACCCTGTAGCCGTCCACGTCGAAGATTTCGCACTGAAGTTTCGGCTCTCTCTTTTTGTGCTTCTGTTTCGGAGGAAAGAGCAGCGACACCTCCTCTTCCGATGTAGCCGCTTCGAGATTTTCAAGCATCCTCTCGTAAAACTCTATCCTGCTCTTTAGGCTCCTCTCCTCTATATGGAGGCGCTCGGCCTTGTTCGCGGCGCGCCTGGCAAGCGCGTAGAAGTGCTCCCCGATCCGCTTGGGGTTCGGCAGTGGGGGCAGCTCTATCGTAACCGGTTTGGAGTCGAAATCGAGCGTCTCGAGCGTTTTGTCGTACGGCTTTATCTCGTGCAGATGCGCAAGCACTATGGAGCCCTCTTCGGAGAGTTTTTGCGCCCTCTTTTCGAGCTCCTCTTTCTCCGGGAGCCTCTTCAGCTCCTTTTTCAGCTTCTCTATTCTCTTTTTCAAGGAGCCGCGGTGGCGCGACTTCAGCTCTTCGAGACGGCGCTCTCTTCTGAGTTCGGCACGCTCGATCAGGTACTCTTCTATGTTTCGCACCTCACCCTTTTTCCGCTTGCCTTCGAAGGGCTTGAGCGGCAGAAGCTTCACACCGGGCTGGACAACCCTGAAACTCGCCTCTGCATCGACATGCCTCAAAGCCTCCAGCACAACCCCGTTTTCGTCGAGTATGATAGCATTCGTATGCCTTCCGGTGAACTCCAGCTGCAGAGAGCTCCTGCTCGCTTTGTAGGCGCCCTGCAGCGCGGTGTCGATTTTTAAAATCTTATCTTCTCCCACAAGCCCCGCATGCAGAATCTTCGCGCCGCCGAAGCGCTTTTTGAGCATCGTGTCGAAAGGTGCGTGGTAGCCTCTTTGCGGCGCGGAGTCGTCGGCCCTGAAGATCTCGCTCCTGCCGCGCGAGAGGTCGAAGCCCAAGGCGACTCCCCCCTCGAACTCCATGCGAAGCACATTGTCGGCGATACGCACCGCGGAGCGTATACGGCTGAACCTTCCTATATACTCCGCCACAGCCTCGAGCTCAAAATATCTCATCTACCACCGCCTCTATAACTGATGTTACGCAAATTCCGGGCACAGCCCGCAATTCGGCAGGGCCTGGACGGCCCTACAACCCCCTGAAGCTTCGAAATCCAAGATTTCGAGACGATTTTACGCTTTCCGCGTAAAACATCCATGTTACGCAAATTCCGGGCATAGCCCGCAATTCGGCAGGGCCTGGACGGCCCTACAACCCCCTGAAGCTTCGAAATCCAAGATTTCGAGACGATTTTACGCTTTCCGCGTAAAATCGGTGATCAACAAGTTACCCAATTTTAGCAGATTATTTGTCCCGATTCGATATAATCGCCCAACTATTACCATAACCTGCGAAGGATTTTTATGCGGCAGACTATAACCGAGAAGATATTCAGCGAACATGTCGGCAAAGAGGTGAGCGCCGGCGAGATCGTGCGCTCACCTATCGACATGGTCATCGGAAACGACATAACCACACCCATCTCCATAAGGGCATTCGAAGAGAGCGGTGCCGAAAAGCTCGCCAACCCGGACGGCTTCTCTATCGTCATGGACCACTTCATACCGGCCAAAGATATAGCCAGCGCGAACCAGGCCAAGATAAGCCGGGAGTTCGCCTACAAGCACAACCTGAAGCACTTTTTCGACGAGAAAGATATGGGGATCGAGCACGCCCTTCTGCCCGAAAAGGGGCTTGTCGTCCCCGGCGACGTCATCATAGGAGCCGACAGCCACACATGCACCCACGGTGCGCTCGGAGCCTTCAGTACCGGCATGGGGTCGACCGATCTTGCATTCGCCATGATCACCGGCGGAAACTGGTTCAAGGTGCCCGAAACGATAAAGGTGGTCTTCAGCGGAAAGCCGGGCGAACACATCTACGGCAAAGACCTCATCCTGGAACTTATCAGAATGATAGGTGTCGACGGCGCCCTCTACAAGGCTCTCGAATTTACGGGCGACACCATAGAGCACCTCGGAATGGACGACCGCTTCAGCCTCTGCAACATGGCCATAGAGGCGGGAGCCAAAAGCGGAATAATCGCCTGCGACGATATAACGAAAGAGTTCCTCGCGGACAAAGAGCTCGCAAGAGAGCCGAAGTTCCACTACTCCGACGAGGGTGCGAACTACTGCCGTGTTATCGAGATAGATCTCTCCAAACTGGAGCCGGTCGTCGCCTATCCGCACCTTCCGAGCAACGGAAAGCCTGTGTCACAGGCTGCGGCCGACGATCTGAAGGTGGATCAGGTCTTTATAGGAAGCTGCACCAACGGACGGCTGAGCGACATAAGGATAGCGGCACAGATCGTTAAGGGCAAAAGAGTGGCCCGCCACACCAGGATGATCGTGACTCCCGCAACCCAGAATATCCTCAAGGCCGCCGAAAAAGCGGGCTATATCGATACCCTCATCGATGCCGGCGCGGTGGTTTCGAACCCGACATGCGGCGCGTGCCTTGGGGGATACATGGGTATTTTGGGCGACAACGAGCGCTGTATAAGCACGACCAACCGAAACTTTGTCGGCCGCATGGGGGCAAGGAGCAGCGAAATATATCTTGCAAACTCTGCCGTAGCGGCGGCATCCGCGATAGCCGGCAAGATCGTCGACCCGAGAAACTTCGGTTAGCGGCTCTCCCGGCGGCGTTTTCGCCGCCCTGACCTTAGCGCAACCGCCCAAACACCCCCGTGAAATTCATACCGCCCATACAGCCGGGGCTCAAAAAATCCGGCATCCGTCCGATACTACATTCTGAAACGTGATTTTTTCACCCATACCAACAAAGGCTGAACCAATGAGAAAAGAGTTAATCGAGCAGATAGAGCATATTCCTACACTTCCTGAGTCTATTGGGGCGATAGAGAGGGTCTACTCGGACAAAGAGAGCTCCGTTGCCGATATGGCGAAAGCGATAGAGGGCGACCCTACTATGGCTGCGAACATACTTAAGCTTGCAAACTCCCCCCTTTACGGACTCAGCAGGGAGGTTACAAATATACAGCAGGCGGTATCGCTTCTCGGCAAAGATACGGTAAGAAACTTCGCGATCCACCTTGCGGCAACCTCTACGGTACCGATAGATGTCTCGCCGTACGGCATCTCCGCCGCGGAGTACTCCAGGAGAGTTGAACTCGTCAGCGCACTTTTGAACAGGTGGCTCTCCAAAACCGACCGCTCGCTTCTGGGCAGCGTGGGGCTGGCCGCCTTTCTCTCCGATATAGGAGAAGTTGTAATAAGCCACTACCTCCAAAACAGCGGCCAAAGCGAAACGTTCTCGAAAATCCTTAACGAAAGCGGCATCGAAGAGGCGGAGATAAAGGTATGCGGCAGCCGCAGCAGCGACGTGGCCGCCACACTCTTCCATAAGTGGCACTTCTCCGCCGATCTCGTACACCTTGTAAGATTCGCCACCTCCCCTGAAGATGCGGCGGATGAAGAGACGGCAAAAGGTGCGCGCTACCTGAGTGTCGCGAAGACCCTGGTGGGCAGAGACGGCAAGATCGAGGACGAAAACATCAAAAGAGCGTACGCCCTCGTAGAGGAGTACGGCTTCGACGAAGAGCCCTTCGAAGAGTCTCTCAACGCGGTGCTCAATCTTTAATCATGAAAGTTTTGAATATCCCGTGCGTAATTTTTGCCGGAGGCAGGAGCTCACGCATGGGCAAAGACAAGGCGCTCCTGCCCTTTTGCGGCTTTTCGACACTCGCGGAGTTTCAGTACCGCCGCCTTAAACCATGTTTCGGCTCCGTCTACCTGAGCGCGAAGAGGAAGAAGTTTCCGTTCGAAGCCCCGGTAATTCTCGACAACCCCGATATCGACGTTTACGCCCCCTCGGCCGGACTGATCAGGATATTCGAAACCCTTACCGACGATACGGTTTTCGTTTTGAGCGTAGATACGCCGTTTGTCGGGATGGAGGAGATCGAAAAGATCGTGGAGGCGGCCGATGGCGGCGGTTACGATGCGGTCGTGGCAGAAAGCCCCGGTGGAATCCACCCGATGTGCGGCCTCTACGGCCGATCCGTTCTCGATGCCGTACGAAAAGCCGCGGACGAGGGAAACTACCGCCTCACGGATATCCTGAAGATGTCAAAAACCCTCTATGTAAAGTTCCCTTTCGACGATCCGTTTTTCAACATAAACAGGCCCGAAGAGTACGAATCAGCGCTGAAGAATCTTTCCTAACTGCATCCTGACGAAGTAGATGAACTTGTTCAGCAGCGTCGTTTTGTACTTGTCTTTATGGTAAATTAGAAGGAAGTGGCGCTCGAACTTCATGTTTTTTATCCTGACCTCGTAGAGCTCTTTGCGCTCCAGCTCCTTCATGACACTTACGCGCGGCAGACAGCTGAAGCAGCTCCTGCTCTGAATCAGCATATTTTTTATAGATTCCGGATGTCCAAGCTCCAGAAAAAGATTTACCTGCGCCGCCATATCCCCGAGGTGTGTAAGGAACACTTCGCGCGTTCCGGAACCCTCTTCACGCAGAATCCAAGGCTTTTCAAGCAGTGTATCTATGAAATACTCCTTTTCGCTGTCGAAGTAGTTCGGGTTGCCGGTAACCACTATCAACTCGTCGAGTCCGACGATCTCCTGCTTGATGGCCGTGGAGTCGACGTTCCCCTCCACAAACCCTATATCGACCTCTCCGGCCTCTATCATCCGCACTATATCCCTGGTATTGCCCACCTTCAGCTTCACCTTTACGTTGGGATAGGACTTCATATAGTCACATATGATGGGCGGAATAAGATAGTCGGCGATAGTCGTGCTGACCCCTATCAGGAGTTCGCCGCTGTTCTCGTCGTTTTTGAACTCCTCCTCTATATCTTCGAGCTTGGATACAAGGGGTGCTATAGCATCCGCAAAGGCCCGCCCCTTTTCGTTGAGTGCCAGCTTTTTATTTATTCTGTCGAAGAGCTTGTAGCCGATAATGTTCTCCAACTCTTTGATGGACATGGAGACCGCAGACTGGCTCAACCCCAGCTTTTCGGCGACCTTGGTAAGGTGCCCGACCCTGGCCACCTCGAGAAATATCTCCATCTGGCGAATTGAAATTTTCACGACGCCCCCCTGTACTCAGTTATTTTTATCATTATATCATATATATTTTATTTTACTTATTGTTTATTTTATACTAAAATGCCGATTTAAGATTGGACTTTTATTTCCGCTCCATCGGCCCGACAGCCCAACGAAAGGATGAAGATGGCTTTTTCTAAAGAGAATATCAGATATACGCTAAACGGAATACTCTTCGTCGCGCTATTTGCGATAGCGGCGATACAGATTTCACAGATAGGGTTCATAAAGCATCTGGCGATCAGTCCGCTTATTATCGGCATAATCCTCGGAATGTTCTATGCGAACACACTGCGCAACCAGCTCCCCAAAGAGTGGGTGCCCGGCATCGTCTTTTCGGCAAAACAGCTGCTCAGGCTCGCCATCATATTCTACGGTTTCAGAATCACTTTCCAGCAGATCATGGAGGTGGGAGCGGCCGGATTTACGGTCTCTGTCGTTATGCTCACCACCACCATCCTGCTCGGAAGCTGGGCGGGCATGAAGCTATTCAGGCTCGACAGGGACACATCGGTGCTTACGGCGGCAGGCAGCTCCATTTGCGGAGCGGCGGCGGTACTGGCCACCGAACCGGTATTGAGAGCCGAACCGCACAAGAGCGCCGTAGCCGTCGGGACGGTCGTGCTCTTCGGTACGATTTCGATGTTTCTATACCCAATGCTCTATAAAAGCGGCATACTCGGGATGGATCCCGAATCTTACGGAATCTATGTAGGGGGAACCGTACACGAAGTGGCACAGGTCGTTGCGGCCGGCGACGCCGTAGGCGGGGTCGCGGCTGACGATGCGGTGATCGTGAAGATGACGAGGGTCATGATGATAGCACCGGTACTCATAATACTGGGTGTCATCATATCCATGGCCGCGAAAAGAAGCGGGGCGGAAGCCGGAAAAGTGAAGCTGGTGATACCGTGGTTCGCGGTATGGTTTGTCGTCATGAGCGGTATCAACTCCCTGCATATCATTCCGGAAGCGGTAGTGGCCGATATAAACGAGGTCGATACCTTCATGCTCACGATGGCGATGACAGCGCTCGGGATGGAGACGAATGCCGGAAAGTTCAAACAGGCGGGCATCAAACCGATCCTTCTGGCGCTGCTCATGTTCGCCTGGCTCCTTGTGGGCGGATATTTCGTTACCAAGTGGGCAGTCGCGATATTCTGACGTTTCAATCTAAGCGAAGCGGCTGCGCCCGCGGCGCCCTCCGAGCGTCAACATATTCCCTTCGATGCGAATGGCCGAGTCTTCAGGCATCTCCCTGTAGAGCAGAGGACTGTCGAGGTCAATATATCTTATGCACTCCTTGAAGGCTGCGGCCACTCTGGCGGCAGCGCCTATAGATACGGGAGTCTCAAGCATAGACCCCATCATGCACTCGACACCGCTTTTTTCACACCACCCCAAAATTTCGGCAGCCTTAGAGGCCCCTCCGCACTTCATCAGTTTCACGTTTACCATATCGGCGGCACCGCTCTCTATAACCTTTTTGGCATCTTCTAAGGTAAATACGCTCTCGTCGGCAAGGATGCTTATAGGGCTCGACTCCCTCACCCGTCGCATTCCATCCATATCGGCCGCGCGCAGCGGCTGCTCTACGAGCTCTACCCCGAAAGGGTAGATAGACTCAATTATAGAGTGCGCCTCCTCCTCGCTCCACGCCTGGTTGGCGTCGGCTAGCAGCTTCGCTTTCGGCGCCGCACTGCGGACCGCTTCGATACGCTCCACATCAGCTCCGTCCCCGCCGCCAAGCTTCACCTTCAAGACTCCGCAGCCCCTGCTTACCGCATCTGCCGCATCTTGCGCCATCTCCTCCGGGGCACCGAGAGATACGGTTATGCAGGTTCTTGTCTCTACCTCTTCGGACTCGAAAATTCCCGTTTGGGACGGATCTTTTTTCATCCAAAGATCGTATAGCGCCATATCGACCGCCGCCTTTGCGCTGCTGCCGGCACTGCAGGAGTGGAGCGCCTTCAAAGCGGATGCCAGGGAGTCGAAGCGACGGCCCAAAAAGTTCGGTGCGATCACGCTCGTGATCGACTCTTCGATCTCCACTCTCCCCTCTCCCGTAACGGCTTTCGTTGGCGGCGCCTCGCCCACTCCGCAAAAACCCTCTCTGTCTACAAGCTCTACCCTTACGGCATCTGCGGATCTCACGCGCCTCAGCGACGTGACAAACGGCTTTTCGAGCGGCACGGATATATACGAAAGCCTGAAGTCGGCCATCTCGACGGAGCCGCAACCCATCACGATCCCGTCATCTTCAAAACATAGCCCACGGCCAACCCGCCGAAGGTTCCCGCCAGGTACCCCACGACAGCCATCAGTACGGCCACCCCTATCAGCGCCCTGTCGTAGGCCGCAGCCAATATCGGGGCGGAGGCCACGCCCCCTATGTTGGCTAGAGAGGCTACCGCTATGCTGAAGAGGTCGAGCCTGAAAACCTTTGCGGCCGCTACAAGAACGGCGGCGTGGACCGCCAGTATCGCAAAACCCGCAGCGATATAGAGGGGTATGCTGCCCGGCTCCGCGAATTCGGCCCTCGAACCTATCAGCGCCACCAGAAGCAGAAGCATAGTCGATGCCAGCTCGTTCGAGCCGTTAAGGCGCGAAAGCGGGGTAAACGATGCGGCGACACCCGCAAATGTGGCTATGAGCACCATCCACGTCGCAGCCCCCAAGCCGCCGAGATGCTCCGCCGCGTACTGCGAAACGAGAGCAACCGCCAAAGAGATTCCGAGCAGGAGCCAGTACCGCTTCGGGCCGATGGTGCAGGCACACCCGATGCCGCCCGCGACCTCTTCGCTCCGAACGGCACCGCTCCACCTTCCAAAATGCGGCGCAAATCGGACTACGGCCAGAAGCAGCATCACCCAGAATGTGTAGCAGACCGCATCGACCGCCAGTGCATAGCCCATCATCGTCTCATCGACATCCATTGCGCTGCCTACGGCCAGCATATTGGCCGTTCCCCCCATCCAGCTGCCGCAGAGCGCGGCAAACATCGATACCTCCCCGCCACTGAAACCGAATAGCGCGAAAACAACGATGAAAGCCGCCGCTATCGAGAGAGTCGCGGCCGCATATGCGATCAGCATCGACCTGCCCAGCCTGACGAAACGCCCCATATCCAGCTGCAGAAGCATCAGAAAGAGCATGGCCGGAAGCAGATTGTTTTTTGCGATCCTGTAGACCGAATCGATAGCCTCGCTCCGCTGCCACACCCCTGCCTGTGCAGCTATCATGGCCGCCGCGTATATCAATACGACGGCAGGCAGATAGGTGAAGTAGCGGCTCGTTTTCGTGTGCCTCTCGGCGATACCGAAAAGAGCGGCTATCGCCGCGATGCTTAAAAGGTAGAGAAGCGGTGAATCGATCATGGTCTGCTTTTTAGTCCGGGCAGAGCCTTGCGAAGCCGCTCCATAAAGCGCTCGCCCGGGTCCTTTTTGGTTGTGCGGTAGCCTGCGTCTCTTTCGAGCCAGAGCCTGCTCTTTTCGAAGTTTCGATACTCGTAATGGCCTATAAGGTACTCTATGGTCGGATATTTCGCCGCAAGATAGCCGACAAGTTCGATATTCGCTTCAAGCTGCGCTTCGGTCAAGTCATCCCTGCCGTCCGCTCCCCCTACATTCTCTATGCCTATCGCAAAGAGGTTCAGCCCTATGACATGCCTTGCCATCGTCGTCTCCTCCATGAGCCTGTATACCGTACCGTCGCGGTCCACCAGAAAGTGTGCCGAGACATTCAGTGCGGAGGCTCGCGCTATATCATCGCGATGGCCGGGGAGCCTTTGAGGGTAGAAGGCTTCGAACGAGCGGTTCAGATCGTCTATCGCCGTATAGTGGACGACCACGATCTTCGGAACGATCGAGATATCCTCCTTCGAAACGGCGTAATGCTCCCTTATATACTCTCTGGTTAGCTCTATGCGCTCGGGACCGAAAAGGATGGGTCTCTCAACGATTTCGAGAGCGAAGAGAGGCAGCAGCAAGAGAGTGAGGGCAGCGGCTGCAAAACGCATGGGCCTAAGCCCTTCGTCTGAGGCTGAGGGCCTCCAGCATGTGGCTTCGCCCTATCGTTTCGCTTCCGTCCAGATCGGCTATCGTGCGTGCGACTTTTTTGGCGTTGCCCACACCCCTGTGGCTGAGGCCGAAGCTCTGTACCGCCTTCTGCAGAACATCCTGCGCCTGCGGCTCCATGATGCAGTACTTCTCTATATCTTTTTCGTCGAGCTTTCCGTTGAGCCTCTTTTGACCTCGCCCCTTCTGCATCGCAAAAGCGGCCAAAACCCGCTCGTGCATCGCGACCGAGTCTACGGAAGGTTTCGCATCCGCTTCGCTCTCCTGCATCGTCACATATATCTCGATACGATCCAGAAGCGGATCGGAAAGGCGCTGCTTGTAGCGCTTTATCTCCAGTTCGTTGCAGCGGCAGGGGTGGACGCTGCTCAACAGGTTCCCGCACGGGCACGGGTTCTGGGCGGCGACAAAGAGAAAACTTGTCCTATACTCCACTTTGCTGTTTACGCGTGAGATGAGCACCTTGTGGTCCTGAAGCGGTTCCCTCAGCGCCTCGAGGACAGACTTCGAAAAGTGCGGAAACTCGTCGAAAAAGAGGACCCCGCCGTTGGCGAGTGCGACCTCCCCTATTCGGGCATTTGAGCTTCCCCCTCCGAATATCGACGGCTTGCTGGCGCTGTGGTGGGGGCTTCTGAACGGCCTGAGGGGCCTGAAAGAGGGCTCCTCCCCTCCAAGCAGGGCGTACTGGTTGTGGTGCAGAATCTCTTCGAGGCTCATCGGCGGCAGGATATAGCGGAGCCTTTTGGCAATCATGCTCTTTCCGCAGCCGGGACTCCCCTCCATCAGAATGTTGTGCATTCCGGCAGCCGAAATGAGCGCCGCCCTTTTGGCCGCCTCCTGTCCTTTCACCTCCCGGAAATCTTCATGGTACTCCCTTGAATACCAGTAGCTCTCCTCTCCAATAGAGAAACACTCCCCCTCTATCGGCGCAGATTCGACCTTCACCCCGGCGCTCTCCCCTTTACACAGGGCGATCGCTTCCGAAAGCGAATCCACACCCAGAAAAAGGGTGTCGGGTATCAGCGAAAGGGTCTCGAGCGACTCTTTCGGCACTATGGCCCGCTCCAGCACTCCCCTGTTTTTCAAAGAGAGGAGTATCGGAAAAATAGACCTTGTATCTTTAACCTTCCCGTCAAGCCCAAGCTCACCGAAAACGTATGTCCCCTCCATCGGGACATCTTCATCCTGCAGTGCTATGGCCAAGGCTATCGCCAGATCGAAGTGGCTTCCCGATTTGTTTATGTCGCTCGGAGAGAGGTTGACGGTGATTCGCAGCGGAGGAAACGAAAACCCGTTTGTCAAAAGGGCCGATTTGACCCTCTCCTTCGACTCCTGTATCGAGCTTCCGGCGAGGCCGACTATTCCGAAGGCCGGAAGCCCTTTGGTAAAGGTGGCCTCCACATCTACCGGTCTTGCTTCGAGTCCCTCCAGTGTAGCGGCCAGAAGATTTTTCAAGCTACTTCTTTTCCTTCAGCTTCTTCTTCCACTCTTTTTCGAACTTCTTGCGTTTCAAAAAAGAGAGTTTCTCTATGAAGAGGTGGCCGTCGAGGTGGTCCATCTCGTGCTGGAAAGCGATGGCGAGCAGGCCGTCGGTCTCTATCTCTTTGCGCTCCGCGTTACGCGTGTAGAACTCCACCCTTATCCACTCGGCACGCTCGACATCGTCGTAATATTCGGGTACGCTGAGACACCCTTCGGTATAGGTGGTGCTCCCCCTCTTTTCGAGTATTACCGGGTTTATGACCTCTATCAGGTTCTCTTCATGCTGATTTCCCTCCTCGTCGGGAAGGTTTATGAGCAGGGCACGAAGGGGCACGCCTACCTGGATGGCCGCAAGCCCTATGCCGTTGCTGGCCATCATCGTCTCGTTCATATCGTCGAGCAGCTTGTGGAGCGACTCGTCAAACTCGGTAACCGGGCGGCTCTGCTGTTTCAGACGCCTGTCGGGATAGACAAGAATCGGCAGCTTCATCTATATCTCTATATCCTGGGGACAGACTCCGCACGCCTCCCCCGTCTTTTTCGCAATATCCAGCCCCTCGAGGGCACAGACTATCGTCTGCTCGGTAGAGCGGTCGAGATCCACCCTCGCTATCCCGATCTCCACATCGAGCATGATCTCCTGGTCGCCTACGAAGAAGTTGGTGTTTCCCACCAGATCCTTGAGGCGCTCCGAAGCCATCTTCGCATTCTGCAAAGATGTATGGCGCATCAGTATCGCAAACACTCCGTCGTCGTAGTGGGCTATCAGATCGCTTCGCCTGGAGGTTTTAAGAAGGAGTCTCGCGATCGTCCTCAAAACGAGGTGGCGCACCTTTGTGCTGCCGACCTGTGCCAGGACCTCGTCGTTGGCGCGAACCATCATCACTGTGCTTTCGTGCCTGAACTCCTTTATGAGCTTCTCTTCCTGTTTGAGCTTTTTGAGCAGGTAGTTCTTTTTGTATACGCCGTACTTCTCGTCATGGATCGCGTGGTCCTGGACCTCGTGCACCAGCTCGCTTGTCGCTTCGTATGTCTCTTTCAGCTCCGCGGCCTCTTTTTTCAAGATCCTGCCCATCGTCTGTATATCTTTTTTTGTAGACTCGAGCAGCGTATCGAGCGCACCCTTGTCGGCAATGGCCTCCACCTCGAAGCGGCGCTTCTCTACGAGGGCCTCGAGGTGCCTGAGATTTTTATAGAGAAGATTTATATGCTGCAGGAACTTTTTCACATTCGAAAAGGCGTCCTTCAGGTACTGCTCCAAAACACCCTGGTGCTCTTCGTCGCCCGCATCCTCGAGCTCGAGCAGATGGAGAATCCGCTTCCTGAAGGCCGGGGGCTTGTTGTCGAGAAGCTTGTCGAAATATGCATCGAAGTTCGACGGGGTCGGCGGTATGCTTTGGCGCACCATCTCCTCCATCACTTCACGTGCATAGTTCTCCAGTTCGCTCGTCGGCTCATTAAGCTTTTTCGCCCGGAAGTGCTCTCTCTCCATGCTCATCGCTACGCCCTATTTGAAGCTGCGCTCTAAGACCCGGTCGATAAGCCCGTACTCTTTCGCCTCTTCGGCACTCATGAAGAAGTCGCGCTCAGTATCTTTCTCTATCGTTCTGACGGTCTTGCCGGTCCTTTCGGACATGATCTTGTTCAGATACTTCTTGAGGCGCAAAATCTCCTTGGCCTGAATCTCGATATCGGTCGCCTGCCCCTGGGCCCCGCCGAGCGGCTGGTGTATCATTATGCGCGAGCTTGGGAGCGCATAGCGCTTGCCCTGCGTTCCGCAGCATAGAAGAAAGGCCCCCATCGATGCGGCCTGTCCGATACATATGGTAACGATATCGGGCTTTATGTAGTTCATCGTATCGTATACGCTGAAACCGCTGGTGATCACTCCGCCCGGCGAGTTGATATAGAGGTAGATATCTTTGTCGGGATCCTCCGCCTCCAAAAAGAGCAGCTGCGCAACGATAGAGGATGCGACCGCATCGTCTATCGGCCCGCTCAGCATGATGATACGGTCTTTCAGAAGCCTCGAATATATGTCGTACGAACGCTCTCCGCGTCCGCTCTTTTCGATTACAAACGGTATGTAGCTCATACTTCTTCTTTTTCTTTTGTCTCTTCTTTG
The DNA here is from genome assembly GCA_027081015.1 of Campylobacterales bacterium. GTDB lineage: Bacteria > Campylobacterota > Campylobacteria > Campylobacterales > Hydrogenimonadaceae > Hydrogenimonas. The sequence goes on from JALWMA010000030.1 coordinate 16,625, forward strand.
CTCTTTTCGTTCTTGTCGTTGAGCAGCTTCGTCAAAAGCCTGTCTTCGATCATAGCCATCTTGATGGCCGGCAGAAGGTTCTGCTTGCGGTAGTATTCGAAGGTCTGCTGGGGATCCTGCCCCATGCTCATCGCCTCGTAGTAGATGGTCTGCATCATCTCCTGTTCGCTTACGTCCACACCCTCCTTGCGCGCAAGGGCATCCACGATGAATGTGGCGCGTACGCTTTTGGCCGCATCTTCACGCAGCGACTCACGCAGCTCCTTCACCTTCTGCTCGTCATTGCGCAGCTCTTCGAGCTCCTCTTCGCTCATCTGCTGAACTTTGTTGCGCAGTGCCATCTCGATCTCCTGCTCCACTACACTCTCGGGCAGATCGAAAGTGAACTTCTCTACCAGTGCTTCGACAAGCTTCGGCTTTAGCTCCTCGTTGTAGATCTTGCTAAGCTTTTCGCTTCTTATCTGCTCTTTGACCTCTTTTTCCAGCTTTTCGAGAGTTGCGTTCTCGTCTCCGGGAAGAAGTTTTTTCGCAAGTTCGTCATCGATCTCTACAGGCTGTTTCGCCTTTATGTCATGAAGGCGTATCTCGAACTCCACCTCTTTGCCGGCGAGGTTTTTGCTGCCGTAGTCTTCGGGGAATGTCACTTTTATTCGCCTGGACTCGCCCTTTTTCATGCCCTTCATCTGCTCTTCGAAGCCGGGAATGAACTGGTTGCTGCCTATGCGCAGCTCGAAGTTTTCGGCCTTGCCCCCCTCGAACGGCTCACCGTCCAGGAACCCTTCGAAGTCGAAAACCGCCATATCGCCCTCTTCGAGTCCGCGATCCTCTTCGATCGACTCGAACGGCGCCTGCGCCTCCGCGAGCTCTTTTATCCGCTCTTCGACCTCTTTCTTTGTAACTCTTGGAGTCTTGACCTCCGGAACCAGCTCTTCGACACCCTCGATCTCGAACTCGGGGCGGAGGCTGAGCTTGAGCTCCACCTCGATCTCTTCATCTCCGCGGTCAAACTTCGTTACGGCAGGCTCTCCTATGATCTTGTCGGCATCGAGTTCGAGCTCCTTGCTGGCGGTATTGAGAACCTCGCGCAGCGCTTCCGCTTCCGCATCCTGCACCAGGCGCTCGCCGAGGCGCTTTTTAACGACCGAAACGGGTGCTTTTCCCGGGCGGAACCCGTCTATCTTCATCTGTTTCGCCGCATCTTTGGCGATCTTTTCAACCTTCTTGTCGATATCGCTCTTTGCGATCCTGGCTTCGACGCTGACGTTGGCGCTGTCCGTTTTCCTGGCAGTGACTTCCATAAATCCATGATCCTTTTTGAATGTGTTCAGTGGTAATAGTGCATTATTTTACCCAAAGTCGCATTATAAGTCCACAAAGCATTACGAGAGACTCTCCGGCCGACCGTCAAGATACCAAGCCGCCTATCTTCATGGGCTTATCACGAAGCTCAACCATGTAGTACCGTACCCTTGCTCAAGAAGCCGCAGACTGAGGTCATCGCTCCCGTCCAGTGCAATGAGATAGGGTGCCGCCGATGCGTACTCTTGCAGAAAACTATCTTTAAACAGGATACGATGCAGAGGCGCTTCCATATCGAGCAGATCTATCAAATCCCGATAGATCGCCGAATCCGCAAGCGCATAAATTGTAGCGCCGCCGGTATACTCCTTTGCGAGATCATGTAGCCGGCTCATTAAAACATCTGCATGTTTCATCTCGATTCCTCAACCTAACAGACAGGGGACACAAAGCATGTCCCCCTTGTTTGCCTTCAAAGAGATCTCTTCGGCTCCGGCACCCTTTGCCGTGAAGATTTCACCGGCATCTACGCGGTATACGGTAGTGTGCGAGTCATGCAGGGCGTAGAGGGTGTAGTCCCTTTGGGCCCTTATGTGTACGAGCTCTTCACCCTGTCTGTCTTCAAAAGCAACATGTTGTACTCCCGGTCGCTTCCGGGCATCGAGCGGGTCTTTATGCAGCTTCGGCTCTTATGCTTAGGAAGGCTTTGGGGTATACGGTTGTCGCCGTTGTAGAGGCTCGCTACGGCTACGGGTCTGTCGGGGTCTACGTTTATGAAGTTTGCTATCACTTCCGTATTTACCCTGGGTATGAACATACTCCCCCATCCGTCGCCTGCGAAGAAGTTCGCGAAGCGTATATGGCAGCTTGTCGGGTAGGAGGGGTCGAAGTGGAATATCACCCTCGCCCTTCCGAGTTCGTCTATATCCACCGTATTGGCATCTTTGTCCGTATCCTCCCTTCCGGCGGAGACTATGGCCGTAAGGGCGCTCTCTATCTTTGGCTTTTTTATACCGTAGCGGGGTATGAAGGGGGTCTCTATCGGGGATGCCTCTATTGTGCTCTGAAGCTGGGGGAGTTTGAGCTCTTCGCTCTTTTGCGTATACTCCTGCGGGGCGTTGGGGAATTTTGCTTCCATGCGTACGGCCGTTATGAGCGCCATGGTCTCTTTGGCCCCCTTTATATCTTTAAGCAGGCTCTTCTCTCCCGGTCCGGCTTCGAAGCTGAGGCTGAGCGCTTCTATATACTCCGAGCCGCTGTAGGCTCTGCGCACGGTAGAGGAGAGCCTTTTTGAGAGATCCCTCTCTTTGGGATCCTCGACCCTCTCTTCGTGGTACATAAGTGCAAGGTCGTGTATTAGTCTTGATGTGCGGCCGTTATCTCCCATAGAGCTTTTTATCGGTTTTCTGCCTCCACTTTTTCGGTATCTGAACGAGGGGCGGCGGAAGTCGTAATGGTCTTTGTGCGCATGTGTCGGTTCGAAGCGCCTGGCCGTCTCGTAGGCGCACTCTACGGCTTTGGACCCTTTCGCGCTCTCGTTTATGTCGCAGATGCGTATATCGAAGGGGGTCTTGTCGCTCTTTGCAAGGAGCGTTACGCCCTCCTGTTCGCAGAGCATCTGTATGAACTCCAGGTCCGACTGGGCGTACTGGGCGGTGCACTCTCTTTTTACGAAGCGGTTTGGGGCTATATCGGTATGAAACTCGATATTGAGCAGGGAGCGGTACCTTTTAAGAATCGTATCGATGATCTCGTATGCGCTTCTGTCCTGGTATATTTCGTAGCGGCGGTTGAGACCCAGGTAGAGGAGCGGATGTACTATTCTTGCCGTATAGAGGTGTTTGTCTCCTGCACGGCTCCTCTCTTTTTGTTTCGTAGACCATACCCCTTACAGTACGCTTCGAACCGGGACTCTTCTCGTCTATGATCTCTATGGCAGCCTCTTTGCCCGAGAGCTCTTCGAGCCCGAGTCTTACGGAGCTTACGGCTGTAACTTCGTACTCGTCGGGGTATCCCAGTCTGTTTGTGCCTTTGAGCCCGTGTACGGGAAGCCGCTCCATATTCGAAGCGGGGGTCGCGAAAGGGGTCTCTATATAGAGGCGGGCGCCGAGCTTTTGCAGCATCGTCGGGTTGAACATATGCCGGCCTTTTGGAGGGTTTTACCGAGCTTCTGCCTGTTACCCGCTATGGTAACGGATAATGTGGTATATTGTACGAAGTCGGTTACTGTTTGGCAACTAATGCTACCTTATAGGGTTTTAGTTATGTTTAAAGATGGCAATAACAGAATAGACCGAAAGAGGAGTTTCCGCTTTGGCGGGGTGCGGGAGAGTGCAGGCACTACATATGGCGCATGGGCGCTTTTTGCCGGTACAGATAGAAACTTTCAACCAAAAATCGCTATACTTTAAGGAAAAAACGGGGTGAAGATGGAGAGCGAAAAAGCCAAGAAATTCGAAGATGCCGTAGCGACCATTCTCGAGCTTATCGGCGAAGATCCGGCAAGAGAAGGGCTTGCGAAGACGCCCCGGAGGGTGCGTAAGGCGTTCGAGCATATGTGCGAAGGCTACAGAATGGACCCCAAAAAGGTGCTCGGCGACGCACTTTTTGAGAGCAGCAACGACGAGATGGTGCTGGTACGGGACATAGAGTTCTACTCTATGTGCGAGCACCATATGTTGCCGATCATAGGAAGAGCCCACGTAGCCTACATCCCCGACGGAAGAGTGGTCGGCCTCAGCAAGATACCGAGAATGGTAAACATCTTCGCAAGGCGCCTGCAGATACAGGAGCAGATGACCGAGCAGATAGCCGATGCGATTATCGAAACGATACGCCCCAAAGGTGTCGCCGTCGTACTGGAGGCGCGCCATATGTGCATGGAGATGAGAGGTGTCGAAAAGATCAACTCCACGACCGTCAGCTCCGCTCTGCGGGGGCTCTTCAAGCGTGACGCCAAGACGCGCGAAGAGTTCATGAGCATGGTCAACGCGCCGCTGCGCCCCCGCTACTGATGCCGCTCAAATCCCTCCGCAAACGCGTAAGCTCCATCACACTCTCGCCGACATACGGCACCATAGTGAGTATCGGCTCCAACGCCATAGTGGCGACCGGTCTAAAGGCCAGCATAGGCCAGAGCGTGACGATCCTCTCCGAAGGGAAGCGGCGCCTCGGAATGGTCACATCCCTGGGCGGGGACACATTTACGATATCCCCGTTCGGCTTCATAGAGGGCATGAAGGTGGGCGACAGGGTGCTGCTCAACCGCCGCAGTCTCGAGATACCGGTGGGCGAAAACCTTCTCGGCCGCGTTGTCGACCCCTTTATGAACCCGATAGACGGCAAAGGGCCGCTCCATCTTGACGAGTTCGAGCAGATAATGAAGGTCCCGATGGATGTGATGAAACGGGGGCTCATCGACGAGCCTTTCAGTGTCGGTATAAAGAGCATAGACGGTCTGCTGACTGCCGGCAAAGGGCAGAAGGTAGGCATTTTTGCCGGCAGCGGCGTCGGCAAATCGACACTGATGGGCATGATCGTAAAGGGGTGTGAAGCTCCGGTAAAGGTGGTGGCGCTAATCGGCGAACGGGGGCGTGAAGTGCCGGAGTTCATAGCGAAAAACCTCGGCAACGACCTCAGCAATACCGTCATCGTGGTAGCGACCAGCGACGACAGCGCCCTCATGAGAAAATATGGCGCCTTCAGCGCGATGAGCGTAGCGGAGTACTTCAAGCGGCAGGGAGAAGATGTGCTCTTTATGATGGATTCGGTTACCCGCTTCGCGATGGCGCAGCGTGAAATAGGTCTAGCCCTCGGCGAGCCGCCGACATCCAAAGGCTACCCTCCCTCGTCGCTGACCCTCCTTCCGCAGCTGATGGAGAGGGCCGGAAAAGAGGAGGGGCAGGGCTCGATAACGGCGTTTTTCACCGTTTTGGTCGAAGGGGACGACCTGAGCGACCCCATCGCCGACCAGAGCCGCAGCATCCTCGACGGCCACATCGTCCTGAGCCGCGAACTCACCGATCGCGGCATATACCCGCCGGTCGACATACTCTCTTCCGCATCACGCGTCATAAGTGACGTTACGGAGCCGGAGCACCTGGCGGCGGCACAGAAGTTCAGGCAGCTGCTCGCACTTTTGAAAGAGAACGAAATGCTTGTGCGCATAGGGGCCTACCAGCGCGGGAGCGACCCCGCACTCGACGAGGCGCTCGCAAAAAAGGACGAAATGACCGAGTTTCTGTGCCAAAGCGCCCGGGAGGTCGTCGAGTTCGAAAAGAGTGTGGAGATGCTGAAGAAGATTGTAGGCTAACCGCGCTCAGGCTCTTTTAGGGACTTCTGCAGATCGGCCCTGAGCTCTTTTGCGAACTCTTCGAAATCTCCGAACCCGGCGTGGGAGTCCCTCTGCTTCGTACCCCACATCGGCTCGGGGAAGAAGCTGTCCTCTCTGTAGCGCGCCATGACATGGATATGTACACGCGGGACATAGTTGCCGAACGACGCCATGTTTATCTTGTCGGGCCTGAAAAAGGAGATCATCCGCCTCTCTACCGTCTCGTAGGCCCTCCAGAGCTTCGCCCGCAGTTCGTCCGGAACTTCGGTTAGCTCTTTGTAGGGCTCTTTCGTGAATATCTTCACCCACGGCACTTCGGCCTCCTCCCGCTCCACGAATATATCTTCATCTTCGTATATTCTCACAG
>JALWMA010000031.1 GCA_027081015.1 Campylobacterales bacterium
AACTGGGCAAAATGTACCTTTCGGGCGACGGTATCGAAAAGGATGAGGAGAAGGCTGTACGCCTTTTGAAAAAGGCTCTAAAAGACGGCAAGCAAGAGGCGAAAGAGTATCTCGAAAAATTGGAGAATTAAGAACTAGATAAGCCGGCAAAATTTACCTGCCGGCATATCGTTAGGTTCAGCCTGAGTGGCTCTCTTCGTAGCCGGGGAGAATCTCTTTTCTTATAAGCTCCTCCCATCCATATGTGTCCATCACCTTTTTCGCTTCCCTGTTGCCGTTCATGTAGGCCTCCTGCATCCACCGTTTGGCTTTTTTCATATCTTTATGCACCCCCTTGCCGGTCAGATACATCTGGCCGAGGAAAAACTGTGCGCCGGCATGCCCCTGCTCGGCAGCCTTCAAAAAGAGCTCTCTCGCCTTTTCGAGATCGGTTTTCACCCCCCTGCCCTCGTAGAACATCTCGCCGAGCCTGAAGTTCGCCTGGGGGTACCCCTCGTTTGCGGCCTGTGTGTACCAGTAGAGAGCCTTCGCATAGTCGAGTTCATTGTTCGGAACACCCTCGCCGCTGTAGTACATGTCTCCAAGGTACAGCATAGATTTCGTATCTCCCTGGTCGGCGGCTTTCCTGAACCACTCCAGGGCCTTTTTGTAATCTTTTTCTACACCGAGTCCGTTGTAGAACATATATCCAAGATTGAACTGAGCCTTTTTGTGTCCCCTCTTTGCCGCCTCCTCAAAATATTGGACGGCCTTTTTATAGTTCTTCTGCATACCCATTCCGAGATAGTTCATCTCACCGAGGGCGAAAAGAGCGTTAGGGTCGCCCTTCTTTGCAAGTTTTACCACAGAACTGTATGCACGCTCCGTAAAGGTGCTTTTTGTCTCCGCATGGAGTGATCCGGTCGCTAAAACCGCTGCTGCCAAAACGGAAATCATTCGCCTGTTCATTATCTCTCTCCTTGTTTTTCTTCAGCTGATTTTACGCAAAAATCGAGTGTACCGCACTCTCCACTCTTCTATACAAAAAGATGTATAGTAAACGATAACGGAGTACACAGCTTTGCAGGACCCTTGCGTAAAGTCAGGTTGCAGATTCGCTATTTTAACAAAATTAGCGATAGGTTTTGTAAAAATAGTGTTAACATCTATTTTTTATGGCACCTCTTGCACCACAGCATGGTGCCTCTTCCCATATATCCTCTTAGCATGTACCCGTTGTTCGAGACATGAGGATTGTGACAGCTTATACAGCTGAGCTCCTCACCGGTTTTACTCGTAGGATCTTTCACCCCTTTTGTGGGGTGCGATTTACCCGAAAAGGTTCTTACGACATGCCCCTTTCTCTTCTTGTCCACATGGCATGTCGTACAGAGATCCCATACCCTCTTTCTAAGAAATTTGTTACTTGTATCTGATCCGTGCGGATCGTGGCACCTGTTGCATCTGCCGTCGTCTACAGGCTCGTGCCTGTACCTTTCGTTGTAAAACTTCTTTTTGAATTTCTTGTGACATGAGAGACATTTTGGTGCGATAGGGTCGGGATAGAGATACTTCGACTCATCCTTGTACTTTCTGTTGAACCTTCCGTTCTCACCCGTATGGCAGCTTGTCGCACAGAGCCAGTTCGCGGCAGGTGCGTGAAGATACTTGTCCGTCGTTACGGGATAGTGACAGTTGAAACAGTTCGATTCGGTAATATTCTCGAAGGCGACCCCCTTCTCTTCGTTCATACTCATATCGTGACACTCGGCGCAAACCTTCTCTTTTTCACTCTTGTGGAAAAACTGCTTATGGAAAAACTTTGTCGAGTACTTCAGTTTTTTGTCTATTACGGATCCGCGGTAGACTGTTCTTACACTCTTGAAAAGCTCTCTATCGCGGTCGTATACTGTAACGGTGATCTTGTTTACCCCCTCCACAAGCTCTATCGTAAAACAGAAAAATTTTCTATCTGACGGAATCCTGCGCTCTATAACCTCTCCGTCACCCACCTTTGCGGTAACCCTTTTCGCACCGCTCTGTTTAAGATTCAGTACGACGGCCGCATACTTAGTGAGGTATATATCCTGACCGTAGGGCTTGACAAGCTCTATCTCCGAATCTACGGCAAAAAGGGTCCCTACCATGGTTAGAGAGAGTATTACAGCCGCCAAAATCGTTTTCATCATCCTCCCCCTTCGGAAAATATGATACATACGTTTTCGATGCCTCTATACTTCTCCCGCAGCAGATAGGGCCTGTCTGAAGAGTGGGGGTCGTGACAGGTTATACATACAAAATCGCCTTTTATAAATTTCGGATCGACACTTTCGCCCGCAAGAGCTCTGTTTTTGAAAAGCTTGATATAGCTTTTTTTCGATCTCTTATCCGCATGGCAAGATGTGCAGAGGCTCCAGACCCTTTTACGAAGAAAGTTTTTGTTTACATCCGAAGAGTGCGGATTGTGACACAGATTGCACTTTCCCGCACCTACAGGATCGTGCATATTCTTTCTCGATGTCCACTTCTTGTAGTTCTTTTTATGGCACTTGAAGCATGTGTCGCCTATCGGGTCGGGGTAGAGAAACTTAGATCTTCCCCTGTATTTTCTGTTTTTTATACCGGTCTTGCCGTTGTGACACGGCAGACAGACGAAATTGACCGTGGGCGCATGTGCGAATTTTTTGTAAAGCAGAGACTGGTGGCACTCGAAGCAGTTGGATTCGGAGATATCGTAAAACGCGACGCCCGGCTCTTCGTTTACGCTCAAGTCGTGGCACATGTCGCACTTTTTCTCGTTCTCTTGATTATGGAAGAACTTCTTTTCGAACCCAGGCGGAATGACCCTGTAGTACTTCGACAGAAAAGCCCTCCTGTAGAACTTTATCTTGTCTACACCAACCTTTTTGCCGTCTTTATACGCTTCGGCCCTTATGGAGTGCTCTCCGAACGGGAACCTGAAGAGGTAGTGGTAGAAGTCCCTATCCTCCTCGGTTCTTATGATGGCCCTTTCGTTTTCACTGCTGAAAAGCTTGATGGTATCTACACGGTCGAGGTCTATCTCGATCGATACGTCTATATACTCCTCTTCATATACGCCCCTGTCGAAAGGCTGAACGATAGCGACCACTCTGCGCACACCGTCGTCGGCGGAAGGTTCAGCCTTGCTCCCCTCCGCGAAAAGCACGGTAGTATACGATGCAAAAAGAAGAAACAGTAACAGATAATTTGCCGGTCCCCTCTTTTGCATCATCCCGTCCTACTTTTTAAATACATCTTCGCTGAACTTGTTCCTCTGGTTCACCCTGTCATACTCATATTTCTTGTGGCAGGCAGGCTGACACGATCCGCCCGTCTCGGTACCTACGTAGCGCATCGGGAACTTGATACCGCCGAACTCGGTATACCTTCTTATCAGGTGCGGATATTTCGAAGCGTGTTCGTCGTGACATACACGGCATGCCCTGCCCTTTTTGTTGCTGACGTGCAGATAGTGGAGGTTCACCTCTCCGTCACGGAACTTGGTCACCTTCTCGGTGAGCTTCGTAGTGAACTTCTCGGGCTTGTGGCACTTGAAGCAGATGAAATCCTTGCCCTTTTTCTTGATATCGGTATAGAAATCGGTCGTATAGGATCTTCTCAGGATACTGAAATGGTTCGATCCGTGCGGGTTGTGACATGCGGCGCATCCGCCCTCTTTTTTGACATCCTTTATCGGCTTGTGCCAGTTTGGATTATCTTTGAGGTGTTTGGCCATATTCATCAGCATATACCCGTCCTCATCCGCTTTGACCTCTTTGTCGTGGCACGTAAGGCACATCTTGACCTGCTGCTTCTTCAAAATACCTTTGTGGTTCGTAGAGTGCGGGTTGTGGCACTCAAGACACTTCCTCTTCGAGTCGGTAATTGCACCATGCTTATATTTCACATTCTCGATCCACTTCTTCATATCGACATGCTTCTCCAGCTTGGAGTGGCAGTCGAGACAGAGGTTCATCTTTCCGTCATCTTTGAGCAGCTTCTTGAAGTCTGCTGTGTGAGCCTCATGACACTCCACGCAGCTCTTTTCTGCAGGCTTGTGCTTGTACGCCCCGCTCATGTCGGCAATCTTTTTGATTCTCTTTTTGTTGCCAGGTTTATGGCAGTTCAGACAGAGGTTGTTGACCGATTTGCCCTTGATGAGATTGTTCAGGTTGGACTGGTGGGGATCGTGGCAGTCCGTACACCTACCCTGCTTAACGGGTTTGTGATCATACTTCTTGTTATACCTGACTTTATGACACTTGTAGCAGAGCTCCTCTATATTTTTCGTTATAAGCTTACCCGGTTTCGCCCCGGCAGAGACGTGACACAGCTCACAAGCCCCCATTTTGAACGGCTCGTGAAGCACTTTTTTCAGGGGCTTGAACTTTTGCGGAAGATTCTCCAGCTTAACCAGTTTGGCGACCCTGGCTTTTGTCTTGGTATGCTTGAGTCTCATCTCCTCCTCAAGCTTCTGCTTGGTTATGTTCAGAGCCTCTTTGGTCTTCTGCTCTATCTCGAAAAGCTTCTCTTTCTTCTTGACTGTAATACCTTTACCTATCTCTTCGGCGATTTTCGAGACATTGATCTCCCTAAGCTCCTCTTCCGTTATCTCGGCATGGGTCGGGAAATATTCGTGCGGGCCCTCTTTTATACCGAAGAGGATACTTTTCATTATGCTTTCGGTTCTCTCGATCTTCTTCATAACATCTACAGTCGTCACTACATAGAGCCCGGCTCCGGCAACGACCAGAAAGATCGTTAAAAAGACGATATCTTTTATCTTCATCCCCATACCTTTTTCGTTTTCTTATAATTCTGATGTTACGCGAATTCCGGGCAAAGCCCGCAATTTGGCAGGGCCTCGCCGACCCTACAACCCCCTGAAGCTTCGAAATCGGAGATTTCGAGACGATTTTACGCATTTGTCGCAATATCGGCTCTCAATACTCGAACTTCCCTACAGGGCACTTCGTCGCAGTGGCTTTCTTTCTTATCAGGTGCTCTTTCGGAGCGTGGTGCGGGTTGTGGCACTTGTTACAGTTTATGTTTTTCTCCGGTTTCTCTACCGGGATATGGCATCTATAACAGAGATCCTGTACGGTCGGCGTCAGTATGGCTGCCGGCTTCGACCTTTTGGGTGCATGGCACACCTGACAAGCCCCCATGATAAACGGCGGATGCTTGTATTTGTTCAGTGGTCTGAAATCCTGGGGAAGCTCGTTCAGCTCAATCTGATGTGTGCTTCCCGTATGGTGTTTGATATAGTCGACGCTCACTTCACGTTCCATGAAGAAGGGGTGCGCACCTTCCGCAATGTTGTGCATGATATTCTTGTTGATCTTTACGAGCCTTGTAAAGTTGACTCCGCTCATCGCAAAGACTCCCAAAGCGAGCACAATTACCAAACCGCCTATCAGGAGGAGCTGCTTTCTATTCTGTCCGTCTCTCATCGTTCACTCCTCTACTCGTGCTCATGCGCAGAAGTGGAAGCTTCTTCTGCCGCTTCGTCGGTTTCATCCTCTTCACCTACGGAGGCACTTTGCTCTTCCTCTTCATGCTCCGCGGCAGCGTAATTGGGTTTCTCTCTCTTGTAGTTGTAGTAGGCTTCGTCGTATACCGTACCTATTTTGTCCAACTCTTTGCCAAGTTCGTAGTGACCTACATATTTGTGGCAGTCGACACACATCGCCTTTACCTTTTTATGCTCTACTTCTACCTGAAGCTTTCCGGAGAAGTAGGCCTTATGGGCCAGATAGGCCTTCTTGTTCGGTTTGGTCGCGTTAAGAAGGTTCTCATGACAGTGAAGGCAGCTGCTGTCGTAGAGGAAGTTTCTTCTCTCTTCCCTCTTCTCCTTCCAGTCGATTCGGTATGTATCTGCCGTAATCTCGGTAACAACATCGTGGATACCGGTTTTCACCTTCTGCACAAGGTATCCCAGTGTCGATTCATGGGGCAGGTGACAATCGGTACATCTCGCTACAAAGCCGGTTTTGCCGAATCCGCCATGTATGCTGTTTAGATATGCATCGGCCATCGGCTTCATCGAGTGGCAGGAGCTACAGAAGTTTACAGCCGAAGTCTCCTTCACCGCTATCGTCGTTATAAACGCTATTATCAGGCCCACAAGTGTAAAAGCCACCGCAACCCCGACAATCATCTTCTTGTTCGATTTGGGTCCTTCCATGTTTGAACC
>JALWMA010000032.1 GCA_027081015.1 Campylobacterales bacterium
CGAGATCCCTGAAGGTATCGAAAATCTTTCTCACATTCTTTTCGCTCTCGCCTACATACATCGAGAGTATCTTGGAGCAGTCGAAGCTCAAAACCTGCCTCTTCATCGATTTGGCCAAAGAGAGAGCGGTCATCGTCTTTCCCGTTCCGGGAGGACCGTAAAACATGATTCTCGCGTCGATATTTTTGGCTTTGGGGCGAATACCCCACTCCTTCAGCCTCGAGGCGACCTTTCTGTCCATCTGCTTCAGCAGCGAGTTTAGGATCTCGCGCGTCTGCGGGTGAAGCACCACGTCATCCAGTGATGTTTTCGGATCTATAAGCTCGAAGAGATCCTGCTCTTTGACGAGCATGTCGAGTTTGAGCTTCGTCCGCTTTTTCTTCTTCTGGGGGTGGATGATGTCGTGAAGCACCTCTTCATTTATGAAAAAAGACCTCGTGATGCCTCCGAACGGGTTCAGCATCTCGTCGTAGTCGATTATCTCTTCACTCACCAGCTTCGCACCATCTTCCAAAAGGGCGCGGTTTTTGAAGCGGTCATACTCGTCGTAACTCACCATATCTATCAGGGTGTTCATGTCGCGAAGATTTCCCTCTCCTCCCGCATACTCCTCTTTCAAAAGAGCCAGAAAGATTATCTGCTCCTTCGCGTCGAGCCCCTTCTCCTTGAAAAACTCCTCTACGACTATCGGCTCTTCGGTTACGGCCACACGCTCACGGATTCTCTTCTCGAGAAGTCCAAGCTTGCCCTGGAGGCGGTTCGTACCCGCAGAAGCGGCCGAATGGCCGTGTCTCGGCCTGCCCATCTTCGTATATAGATCGATGCGCAGGAACTGGTCCTGCAGATATTCAAGGTGGTCCGTATAAGGTGTTATTTCCGGCAGCATCAGATCCAGATTGCCGTTTTCAAGAAGCTTCAATAGAGCGACACTCGGGCTCACACCGGTATGGAGAATCTCGAGCATCGAAAGCTCTCCGAGCTTGATTGAGTGGAAACTGTTCTGCACAAGCCATCCGAGCTCAAAAAGGGTTCGGATTTTCCCAAGATGGCGGACGTAGCCGTAAGGATCGTCGCCGTATAGCTCGCCGAGCAACTCTATGATACCGCTCTCTTCGCTCCCCTCGACATAGCGCCTGGTCACCGCCTGAAGGATTCTGGCCTCTTCGACCGAGCACTTCAGGTGCTCAAAAATATGGCAGTTTTGCGGGTTTTCTGCCTGGATAAATTCAAGGAGGTATCTCATACGGGCATGATACACGAAGGGTTCCGGGATGTCAAGGGGGCTCAACCCCTCATCTCCTCCTTGAGCCGCTCTTTCAAGAGGCGCTTCAAAACCTTCCCGGTCGCGTTCTTGGGCAGTTCGTCTATAATACGTGTCTCACGCGGTATTTTGAAGTTGGCAAGCTTCTCCTTCAGATAGACTCTAAGCCTTTTCAGATCTACGCTCTCACCCTCCTCAGGCTCTATGAAGGCTACGGGAACTTCGCCCGATTTTTCGTCAGGCATTCCCACTACGGCCGACGCCTTCACCCCGTCGAAACCGTTTATCACCTCTTCGATCTCTCTCGGATAGATGTTGATCCCTCTCGAGATTATAAGATCCTTTTTACGGTCGACAATAAAGAGGAAACCATCTTCGTCAAGGTACCCCATATCGCCGGTCAAAAGCCATCCGTTTACTATGGTTTCATCGGTCGCCGTCGGACGGTTGAGGTATCCCTGCATGACGTTGTCGCCCTTTACGATGATCTCGCCTATCTCCCCCGCCGGAAGCTCGAGCATATTTTCGTCCACTATCTTTATCTCCACTCCCGGAATCGCCGGACCTACCGAGAGGGGCTTCTGCTTCCAGGGCGGATTCACGGAGACTACCGGCGAACACTCGCTCAGACCGTACCCCTCAAGCAGCTTCGCTCTCCTGAACTTCGATGTGAATCTCTTTATCGTCGCTTCGCTCAAAGGTGCGGCGCCGCTTACGAAGTATCGGATCTTCTGAAACCACATGAAGTACCACGGCAGTTTCGCGCGGCTTAGTGCGTTGTAGACATCGGGAACCCCCACGAACATCGTCACCCGTTTGAAGAGTATCTGCTTTATGATATTGCTAAACGGCATGATCTTGCGAACGATCACATAGGATGCGCCGTAGTATATGGGCATAATCACGGTAACGGTCAGAGTGAAGGCGTGAAACATCGGAAGATAGACGATAAACCTGTCCCTCTTCGTGAAATCGGTAAGCTCTCCGATCGCCTTGCAGTTGTGCAGTATGTTGCGATAGCTTAGCATCGCCCCCTTCGGATTCCCGGTGGTGCCGGAGGTATATATTATGATCGCCAGATCGTCTATTTCGGGATACTCCATATGCTCATGGCTCTCGAGGATCTCGAAGATTTCGTCGAAGCGTATGTTTTTGTTGTCGAGCGCTTCGTACTCCCCCTCCCAGACGACCCTCTCTATAGGGGTCTTCCCCCAAAGAGGCTCCACTACATCTTTCTGTTCGGCGGAGGCCATCACCATCCTGGCGCCGCAGTCGTTGAGTATGTAGGCGACCTCTTCACTCTTCAAAAAGGTGTTCACCGGTACCGCCACGGCGCCTATCTTCGTTATGGCGAAGATCGAAACGACGAACTCCTTGGAGTTCTGCATAAATATGGCTACGCGGTCACCCTTTTTTATATCGGAAAGCTCCAGGAACCTCGCCAGGGTATCAACCTTCTTCTTCAGTCTCGAGTAGGTGAGTGTACGGTTCTCCACCAGCAGGGCCGGCCTCTTCGGCCGGCTTTTCGCGTGGTGTTCGAGCATCTCATAGAAGTTTCTGAAAGGGTACTGCATGGTTTTAGAATCTATACCCCAAAGAGATATTGGTCAGTACGGCCCCGCCCTTTTTGAAGGTCCCCTCTATTCCGTTTTCGTTCGGAGGCGTGTGGACATTTCTTTCGTTCTTACGGTCGTACAGCATACTGAAACCGACTTCAAATTCGCTATCTATCTGCATGATGGCACCGGCTGAAAATATGTGGGCATCGGCATCGGGAAGTTCGAACCCGAGAGTCGCTTCGGGAATCGGCGTCTCATCGTAGGCGTAGCCGGCCATAAGTGTCCACTTTTCGTCAAGCCTGTGGGTGACGCCTATGCGGAACGTATTGCTATCGGACCAGTTTTTATCTATAGGGGCTCCGAAAAGGGCATCGACGGTAGTATCATCGAAATAGAAGTCGAGTTTTTCATATTTGGACCAGTAGGTTCTCTCGTAGAGAATCTCGACCCGGGTATCGCCGAAGTCGTGTGCCGCAGCCAGCACAAGCGATGCCGGAAGAGGAACCGTTACTCCGCCGGAAGTGTCATAATACGGAAGCTGCGCAGATCCGACCGCTATGAAACCGGTGGAGCTCCCTTCGAGATTCAGATCGACATTCGATCGGTACGTAACGCTCAATGTCGTCTCCGGCTCCGGCCGGAACGAAAGGGCCAGGTTGTAACCGAACTCTACCGTATCGCCGGTCATGTTTTCGGCATAGGCGTTGGCGAGGTACGCCTTGACCTTTCCGTCACTGTATATCCCGCGCAGACCGGCTCCTATACTGAGCTTCGGCGTTATCTCATAAGATACCGTCGGGTTGAGTTCTATGACTCTGAGAGTGAACTCCTCCGCCTTCATCTTCTGAATATCGCTGTACCACTTCTTCGAAAGGCCTCCCGGCTCTACCAGAGAGAGACCGAAGCGCCACCTCTCTACTTTCGGGCTGACATAGTGAAAATAGGGGAGCAGAAAATCTTCGGTTTTCGAATCGGCGTCTGCCGGAGTTCCTGCAACCGTACCCCTGTACTCGACCCTGGGAAGGTGAATGTATGTCAGCCCCGCTTCAAGCAGCGCGTTCCCCTCGACCCAGCTCATATTGGCAGGGTTGAAGTAGCTGGCGTCGGCAGAGTCGGCACCTGCGACATATGCCGCACTCAGAGCCATAGAGCGCGTAGACTGTTCAGGGATCTTGTATGCACTCGCATATGCCGCAGAGACGAAGATGGTCGATATGCCGACCGCAACCATAGCCCGATAGAGAAGTTTGTGCCCGTTCATAGCTCTTCCTTATGCCGTTTTGGGTAAATGGTATCCAAGATATGATAAAAAATGATTAAATTAATCTACCGCTTAAAATAAAAATTATAAAATGTTTCAAAATGAATTCAAAAAGGGAGACGGGCATGAAAAAGGTCATTATATCGGCATTGGCGGGCGCGGCGATAGTGTTGATGTCCGGATGCGGGGAGTCCGAGGACAACTTCTCTGCGCAAAAGGCGGGCGGAGGATATGTGATAATGGATACGGAAGGGGGGAATATTCCATACCCCAACGATATCCTCTTCGCCCCTACGGAGGGACAGCCGGCCGACGGGACACTCAACATCCCATTCGATGCCAACGACAGCGATGCGGGTGTCAAGGCGGCACTCGACACACTCGACGGCTTCTCTACGACCGCTTCAATAAGCATAGGGATAAGCGGAGACATAGACCCATCTACACTTGCCGGAAACATTCGCCTCTACGAAGTGGCGGCGACCGAATCGAACGCCACCTCGCCCATACCCATAGTGGGCGCCGTTCTTTCGGAGCTTGCTTACGGTGTAGACTATGTAGCGGCGGCCACAAAAACCCGCTTGGCTATTCTTCCTCTCAAGCCGCTGAAAAGCGGCAGCCACTACATGGTCATGCTAAGCAGCGGCATAAAAGATACGGCGGGACGATATATACAGCCAGACTATATTACATCGCTTCTAATAAACAACACTCCGCTGTTCGATGCCTCCGGGAACCCTGCGGTTGTAGTCGACAGCGATCCTGTCGCGAACAGAGCCAAGTTGGAACAGCTCGCTGGAATCCAGCAACTGACCCAGCAGATGCTATTTGTAGTCAACCGCGATATGAACATATCTGAAAGCGATATCGTAGCGATCTGGAGCTTCACGACCCAGAACATAGGAAAAGTGGCGGAGGCTTTCGCGTCGAACAACGAAAACGGAGCCATGCTCTACTTGAGCGATACAAACCTCACGTCCAAGCAGTTCCTGCTGGGTGCGGGGTACGATGTAAACAACACTATGACCGGAAGCGCCGAGGTCTACGCCGGGACGCTCTCGAACCTGCCATACTATCTGGGCATACCTTCTGCCCAAAACCCGTTAGCCCCGCTTACAGACTCATTCATCTTCCAAAACGGCAGTTACATGCCGACCGAAACCGGCAGGGTCACCATTCCGGTTCTCGCAACCGTGCCATCCGCCGCTTCCGGGTGTTCCGAGCCTGCATCCGGATGGCCCGTAGCCATCTTCCAGCACGGCATAACCAGAAACAGGCTCGACATTCTGGCCGTATCGGAAGCGTTCGCACAGATCTGCTACGCGGTAGTGGGCATAGATCTGCCCCTGCACGGCATAGCCGATACGACAAACCCGCTCTATATGGGCTCTTACGAGCGTACATTCAACCTCGATTTCCTAACGCAGGATGCCAATGAGACCATTCTGGCAAAAGCGCCGGACGGAAAGCCCGACAGTTCGGGAATACACTATATAAACCTCACGAGCCTTCTGACGGCAAGAGACAATATCCGTCAGAGCACATCAGACTACATAGCCCTTCATAACGCCATTGCCGCAAATACCGCCGGCGTAAATCTGGACGGAACCAAGGTCGCGTTTGTGGGCCACTCACTTGGCACGATGGCTCCGTTCGCTTACTTCGCAAAACAGGATCTTGCCGGACTATCGCTGAACTCCGTCGTTCTCTCCGTACCTGGCGGCGGCATAACGAGCATTATGGTAAATTCGCAGACTTTCGGTGATACTATCGTAAAAGGACTTGAAGATGCCGGCCTGAAGGAGGGATCAGACGAGTTCAACTCGTTCCTGAACGCCATGCAGACGGCGCTGGACGACGCCGACCCGCTCAACTATGCGGCGACGGTCAGCCAGAAACATAAGATCCTGATACACGAGGTCGTAAACGACGATGTCATACCCAACAGTGTAGCCACCGATCCCCTTGCGGGCGGATTCCCGCTGCTGAAGCTGATGGGTGCGAAAGATATAACGACCTATTCGTTCCCGCCAGATACGAACACGACTACGATCTACCCGACCACCAATGTAACCTCCACCGTTTTCAAAAGCGGAAACCACC
>JALWMA010000033.1 GCA_027081015.1 Campylobacterales bacterium
CTTTGTTGCTGCATCCCCCAAAGAGAAAAACAGCTGCGAAAAGTGCCGCCAGTACTTTGATTTTCATGATCGATCCCTTTTTCGAAAAATTTTGTCGAATGATTATATCTATTTTTTTTAAGAGTAGCGTAGCGTTGTAGGTTTAGTTCGAATTTAGAAGCTTTTTCGCCATTTCGATCAGCGGCAGCTGGGTGCGGACAATTATCTTTTCGGCCTCTTCTGGAGAAAACCATCCTGCCTTGTCGATTTCGGGAAACTCCTGTTTTACCCCGGATCGAGGCAGCCACTCTATGGTGAATGTGTTGGAGACTATATTCGTATCGGGCTCGGCTTCCACTGCCCAGACGGTTATCTGTTTGCCCGAACTCTTTACGGAGCCAAGAGGAATGAACCTGCCTTCTATCTTTTGGCCCGTCTCTTCGAAAAACTCCCTTTTCGCGGCTTCGAAAAGGTCTTCATCCGGCTCGACTTCGCCCTTGACCACACTCCATGAACGGGGGCGGTTTTTCCAGTAGGGTCCGCCCATATGTACGAGAAAGAGTTTAAGTCCGTCATCTTTTTTGTACGGAAGTATCCCGGCACTCTGTCTCATTTATCCCTTTCATGATACGTTCATAGCGATGTTCACCTACTTTTTTGATCTTAACATATCTCGTACTCAGCAGGCGGTTCGTAGCCGTATTTACGTCGCCTGCATACTTTATTTCGGTATGGGGCATCAAAACTCCGTCGACTTTTGAAAAGTCCTTGTAAAAAGTTACGAACTGCATGGTCTGCGGCCCCATTTTGAGCTTTCCTACGGTCTTGACGATATGGAAGTTTTTCGGATCGACATGGTAGTCGCACTCGACTCCGCCTTTTACGAGAGCGAGAATATACTCCCCCTCTTTGTGCTCAACTCTTATGTCGTCAGAAAACTCTTTTAGCTGCAATGGGGTGTAGAGTCTCATGAGCTGGACCTTCATGGCATCGAGCATAGGTCCTGAGACCTGCCTTTTGTCGCTGCCGTTGTAGATCTTTATTCCTGCCTCTCCTTCGAGTATCCTGGTTTCGCTTCTGTCGGGATATCTGAGCTCTATATAGAGCCTGTCTGGGAGCGTCACCCTTCTGTAGTCGCTACCTTCGACTCCGTCGGCAGCCCTTACGACTCTCCACTTCTGTATGTAACTTGCCGCTTTCGATAGCGCTTCGCTGCCTCCGTAGACCTCTACCATTCTATCGAGTATCCTGCTCTTCGAAGTCTCCGCATAAAGGTTCGCACAAAGAAGCAGTGAGCAGGCTATCGCCAAAACGAATCTTTTCATTCCGTCTCCTCTTAATATCTATTTCCGCGATTATACTCCCCGGTTGCTGTCGACAATAGAAAATTCGGAGCTTCTTTACCCTGATAAAGGTAGTTTAAGGGATAAAAAAAATGTCGCTATTGTCGATAATAGCTTGTAAGCGGAGCCGAGCCGACCCCGGAATAGGGAAAAGAGCCATTCCGGTCGGGCAAAGAGCTTTGCAGGGAGTTTAATGCAAAATGGAATTGCATTATTAAAAAAAACTATGGTAGACTTCAAGTCTACAAAGCAGGTAGGAGAAAATGAGTTTAATGCGTAAAATTTCAGGCAGATGTGCTGTTGCGTTGAGTATATTGATTTTTGCCGGAAATATCCTGCATGCGGCGGATGAGGATCCGAGGATCAAAGAGGAGCTTGAGAATTCGAAACAGGTCAACCCGCTTAAGGAGGCGCTCGGAGAGAGTGAATACAACAAAGCTATGCGCTCGGGTAAATACTACTATGTAGGAAACACGAAGTGCCGTCTATGCCACAGGAAGTTTTTTCTCGGACGGAAGAAGGATCCCCACGACTATGCCATGAAGTATCTCAAGGGCGGATATGAGGATAATCCGAAGTGCCTGCCGTGCCACAGCACCGGTTACGGGGTGCCGAACGGGTTTGTAAGCAAAAAGGAGACTCCAAGGCTTGCCAACGTACAGTGCGAAGGGTGCCACGGTCCCGGAAACAGGCATATCAAGATCGCCAGAAAGACCAAAAAGGGCGGCGGTTTCCTTGCAGGTGCCGACAGGCCTGATGTTCTAAAGAAGATGTGCAAAAGCTGCCATACGGAGCGATGGAACAGATCATACAAAGACTTCCATGCCGCATACAGCAAGTATAAAAATGCGGACCCAAATGAAAAACCGAAAGAGAAAACCACCGGAAAATGAGAAACATCAAGGTCTTCAAAAGAAACAATATAATCTGGTGGCTCGTCACACTTGTCGTGACGCTTTCGATTATCTCTTTCTACAACTACGATGTTCAGAAGAAGCTGCTTTTAAAGCAGATGCAGAGCGACTCCAAAGATATCATAAGCTCCATTACCGCTGCCATAAAGAGATTTCAGGATATTAAATCGACGATGAACCTGCAGAAGCTGGTCAACGACATGTCCCTCGACCTTGATATATTCGAATTCAGATATCTAGAGCCGGACGGGGTTATAAGAAACTCGATGTTCCAGGACGAGATAGGCCGAGTTCATACTGGGAAGAGTTTCAAGCAGACTATGCAGGGCGATCTGCCGTTCGGCGAGTTCTTCTTCGAAGTGCGCGACTACGTTCCGGTCATGGCTATCTACTACCCTATTAAAATAAAAAAAGAGCTGGTAGGCATCATCGATCTGGCCGTCGAGGTTCCTCCCGAGGTTTTGAAATCGAATGGTGACGAAGATTCGGTCATTTCACATAGAAAAGTGGATATACTAAACCTCCTCAAGGCGATAGAGGGTTCTATAAAAAACAGTATCTCGATCTTCAGAAATACCAATATCGAAGACTTCCTCTACAAGTATGTAAGTTCCGCCGAGAATATTCTCCAGATAACGGTAATCGATCGAACCGGTCGTGTAGTTGTAAGCAGCAACAGGTCGATTATCGGAAAACGTTTCGATATGAACCGGCTGAAGAGGAAACAGATCGTGGAGCTTGAAGGTCGGCCCGTATATAGAATGCTGACCGACGGCAGCGTATTCGGCGGTGACAAAAACAAACAGCTGATTCTGCTGATAGATGCGGCTCCGTACAAAGAGAATGAGCGTAGGCTTCTTCAGACCGCTTTGATTACAAGTATTATAGCGCTGCTGATAGCTCTCTTTATTGCAAGAGCGATCTACCGATCTGCGATCAGGCAGTCCAAAGAGGAGAAAGAGCGCCTCGAGAGGCTCGTAAAAGAGAGAACCCATGAGATCGAACTTCTGAGCAAAACCGATTCGCTTACAGGTCTTTGGAACAGAGGATATCTCGAGGAGATGCTCGAGATAGAGTTCAAGCGTGCAAGAAGATACAGGCACGACGTATCTATCGCCGTAGTCGATCTGGATCACTTCAAACAGATAAACGATACCTACGGACATATGGCCGGCGACGAAGTGCTGCGCCAGGTTAGCGGGCATATCAAGTCCTGCATCAGGGAGACGGACTTCGTAGGGCGTTACGGCGGCGAGGAGATCGTGGTGATACTGCCGGAGACGGACATAAAGACCGCCCGGGTGATCGCGGAGAAGATCAGGGAGACTATCGAGACGCATCCAGTTAGGTTTGAAGGCAGGAGCATAAAGGTTACGTCGAGCATAGGCATAAGCAACCTGCGGCCGGAGCATGAAGACTACCACGAAGTATTCTCCGAAGCGGACGAGGCGCTCTATGAGGCGAAGGAGAGCGGACGGAACAGAGTCGTGGTCTCGAAAAAGGCCGAATCGCAAGAGCGGCCGGATCCCTTCGATGATTAACCGACTGCCCTGCTTCGTATAACCTTGCAGATGGTACAATAGGAGCATCAATAATCTGACGCACTGTGCAAAGGAGTTTCGATGCTCTTCGACTACTCGAAAACAGACCCCTCACAAAACTACAAACTGATGAGCCAGACCATAATTCCACGCCCTATCGCGTGGATCGTGACAGAGGGTGACGGTGTGGTCAATGTGGCACCATTCAGCTACTTCACCGGACTCTCTTCCAAGCCTCCCACAGTGATAGTCTCCATAGGACACAAAAGCGACGGAACGCCGAAAGATACACTCGCCAATATAAGAAAACACCGAAAATGTACGGTATGTATGGTGGCTCCGGAGCAGATGCGGACGATGCACTACAGCTCCAAAGAGATCTCTCCGCAAATAAGTGAAGCCGAAGAGTTCAATATTCCGCTCAAATCTATGGTAGAGGGTTTTCCTCCTGTGGTAGAGGGTACACCTTCGGCTTTTTTTTGCGAACTATTCAAAGAGGTGGAGCTTCCGGGCAGTAAAACGATTCCGCTAATACTCGAGATAAAGCGCCAGTTTGTCGATGATGAAGCTATCGTCGACAAAGAGCCTCTTAGAGTCAGATTCGAGCCGCTGGCCCGTGTGGGAAGGTACTACACTACACTTGCGGAAGATCTGATACCGCCGAAGATACCGTGAAATGCAGAATATCGAGCTGTTTGAAAAACTGACCGAACTCTACGACGACTGGTTCGAGGAGCATAGCGGAGTCTACGCCGAAGAGCTCAAGGCGATAAGGGAGCTGCTACCCGATTTTCAAAAGGGTGTCGAGATAGGAGTGGGAACGTGACGATTTGCACAGCCGCTCGGCATTGAAACAGGTCTCGAACCATCCCCAAAGTCGGAAAGTTGTGCCCTGTTCGGCTGCTTCGAGCGGTTCTATCAGACGTAATGGCAATCGGCCAAGCCCGCGTTTCTGCATTGTAGTCGATTTGCTATAATAGCTCTTTAGGGACTTCAATATAACTTCAAAAGGAGATTCTCATGAGATTGGGACGATCGATATTGGCCTGTATCGCCGCTTCGGCAATGCTTTTCGCTTCGCATCATGAAGCCAGAGCACCGGGTGCGAAAGGTAAAGCGGCGGATGAGGGGGCGGCCCAGGCCGTCAAGACCGGGAAAGAGGCGAGCCGGCTTCTGCTCAAGACTCTCGGCGGCAATATGAAAAAGCGTATGAAAGCGGGCGGGCCGGCAGATGCCCTCTCCTTCTGCTCCATGAAAGCCGCCGAGCTTACGGCGGAGGTAGACGGCAGGCTGGGTGAGAAGGTAAGCGTGAAGAGGGTAACTCTAAAGCCGAGAAACCCGGCCAACATGGCCGAGGGTGACGAAAAAGAGATTCTCGAAGCGCTGGAGGATCTGAAGAGAAACAGCGTAGTACTGCCTAAATATCTGCTTCAGAAGACCGAAAGCGGTTACAAGTACTACAAACCCCTTCTCATAAACAAAAAAGTGTGTCTGAAGTGCCACGGCCGAAACATAGCGCCGGCCCTGCAGGCCGAGATCAAAAAGATCTATCCGACCGATAAGGCGACCGGTTACAGAATGGGCGATCTGCGCGGCGCCGTAGTAGTTACCATAGAGAAATAGTAGAGATAACAAAAAGAGAGGTAAATGAGCGAATTTTTAACACAAGATCGTAGAGGCGGCTCTATGGACCAGCTTCCCGAGGGGCATCCTGTCAGGGTCTATCTTGAAGAGAACAGCTATCTAAGAGCTATTATTTCAGAGTTTTACAATCTCGATGTCGAAGATAATTTCGAGTATCTAAAAGAGCTTTTTGCAAAGCTGCGCAAAGTGGAGCTCCATTTTGCCAGAAAAGAGAACCAGCTCTTCCCCTATCTCGAAAAGTACGGCTGGACGAGCCCGAGTCAGAATATGTGGGCCTTTCACGACCAGATAAGGGAGGATATAAAAAGAGCGCAAAGTGCGATCGACTCAAAAGATATCTCGCTCACCGCATCTTCTCTGAAAAGAGTTTTCAGCGGGCTTGAGCATTTGATGCAGGTCGAAGAGGGCAGACTTCTGCCCAATGCGATGAGACTTCTGAGCGAAGATGACTGGAAAGAGTTCAGGGAGGGGGATGAAGAGATCGGGTGGATGCTCGATGAGAGACCGCCGCCCTACCCTGAGCCCGAGTATATACACCCTTCCGAAGACAAAGAGCGTAAAAAGCTGCCGTTCGGCATCGAAGACAAGACCCGTTACGACGAAGGCTACCTGACCCCGGAGCAGGTGAACTTCATATTCAAACATATTCCCGTAGATATTACATATGTCGATGAGAATGACAGAGTGGTCTTCTACAACCGCGGCGACGATCGGGTGTTTCCCAGAAGCGCAGGAATAATAGGACGTGAAGTGAAGTTCTGCCATCCGCCAAAGAGCGTCGGCCAGGTACTACAGATTCTCGAAGCGTTCAAAAACGGTACCAAAGATGTCGCCGAGTTCTGGATAAATTTCAAGGGACGGTTCATACACATCCGCTATTTCGCCGTCAGGGACGAAGAGAGAAACTATAAAGGTGTGATAGAGATGAGTCAGGATGTTACCGAGATCAGGGAGCTTGAGGGGGAGCGGCGCCTGCTGGACTGGGAGTAGACGCCCTTGTCTATTGGCGGGTTACGAAAGCGCAGTCGGTATTTGAATATGGGCAGCGCTTCGATATGCTCATCGTAAAGGACTCCTCATCGATCCCCTCCCCTTTTCTCTCCATATGTCTTACCGCCGCCCTGAAAGCGGTAAGTACAATGTTCGCACTATCCTGCGACTCCGTGGAAACAGCCGATACCTGCTCTCCTTCCGGTTTTGTGAGGTCGACCTCGGGCGGCTCGATGCTGTTGTAAGCCTCTTCGAGCTCCTCTTGAAGCTTTGCGACCCTTTCGTTGGCCTCTTCGAGAGTTACCCCTTTGAGCATCTCCGTAAAAACGGAGCCGAGTATCACGATATCTTCGGAGCCGTGCGCCGCGTACGAAATGTCTGCTATCGTCTCGCCGTCCATTTTCAGATATATCGTCGCATAGTTTTGGGTTGCGTTGTCGACTCCCGTCCCTATGCCGTCGGCATCCTCTATGGAGCCGTAGTTTTTCGGATTTGCAAAGTGTTTGAGCGCTTCACTGCTTATATCTGCGGTTTGAGTCTCCATAAAGAGATCCTTTTTGAGTTATAAAGATCAATATAATAACACCGTGTCACTTTAACTCTATTGAAGTGCGGCGGCTTCCGACTTTTTGGCAAAACTGCTAAAATTTACAAATGAGAAAAATTGCGATCATCCTTCTGCTCCCCCTGACTCTTTTCGCTCTTGAATTCCGTGTGGCGAGCTACAATGTCGAAAATCTGTTCGATCTGAAAAAGAGCGGTACCGAGTATACGGAGTACATCCCTTTCACCGGCTACGGATGGAACGAAAAAACGCACGGAACAAAGCTGAAAAATATCGCGAGGGTAATTTGCGACATGAAGCCGGATATAATCGGTCTGCAGGAGATCGAGAGCGATGAAGCCCTCGGCTCTCTGCAGCGAAGCGTTGCGCGGTGCGGCCTGAAGCTGCCCTACCGTGCCGTAGCCGACAGTAAGCCCACTACCGTAAAAACCGCCCTGCTTTCGAAATTTCCGATAATCTACAAGCGGGAGATCGATCCGGACGAAACGACCGGCACCAGGAGTATCCTCGAAGTCGCCGTCTCTATCGACGGTAAAAGGCTCACGCTGTTCGTAAACCACTGGAAGTCCCGCAGCGGCCCGGAGAGCAGAAGGGTAGTCAGTGCCAAAGCGTTGATGAAGAGGCTGAAAGAGCTCAATGGCGACTACATAGTCCTCGGCGATTTCAACAGCAACTGGAATGAGCCGAAAGAGATTTTAAGATCCAAAAGGCTCAACGATACCGGCGGAGTTACCGGAATCGGCCATATACTCAAAACGTGGAGGGGTAAAAGGGGTGTGGACAAACGTAGCGTTGCACCTCCCTATCATACCGACTTGTGGCTGGAGCTTCCGCCGCAGCGCCGATGGTCGCACAACTTCTACGGCCGCAAAGGTTCTCTCGACCACATAATTCTGCCCGCCTCGATGTTCGACGAGAGGGGTATAAACTATGTTGACCGATCTTTCCGGCGCTTCACCCCGCACTACCTCTTTAAAAAGAGCGGCGCACTATTTAGGTGGCAGCTTGCGAAAAAGGGTCACGGCAAGCACCTCGGAGCCGGATATTCCGACCATCTTCCGATCTATGCGGAGTTTACCACCGAGCCTTTTTCTTTCGCGAAAAGAGAGAATCGGAAAGAGAGTGTCGAGGAGCCGGGCGGAGATACGAAGAGCATAGAGGCATCGGTGGAGGATCTCTACGAAATGGCACCCGGTCCGTGCAGCGTGGTGATACCGGAGGTCGCAGTCATCTACAAAAAGGGGCCCTTCGCCATAATAAAAGAGCCCGGCGGCAGAGCGATTCTGGTCTACAAAGATACGGCCTCCCTCTCACCGGGAAGGAGGTACAAGGTGCTGATAGAGAGGATATACCGCTACCGCGGGCTTCAGGAAGTCACCGAAATATCGGTGTTAAAAGATCTGGGCGGGGCCGAAATCGGGCCTCTGCTGCTTGACAATCCGGAAAGTATAGATGCAAACAGCCACGTCAACGAAGTGATAGGCGAAATAGAGGGGGTCTACCGCCGGGGCTATCTCTATTACGGCAGGGACAGAAAGATCAAGCTCTACTACAAAGATCGTTCGAAACGCCCAAAAAGCGGCGATAAGATAGTGTTGCACAATGTTCGTATAGGCCTCTACAAAAACAGGCCGGAGATTGTTGTGGAGTATTAAATGACTCTTTATCAATATTGAAATACAATAGCGGGTATTTCGTCGTTAAAGGATACCGATGGGCAGCATTGAGCTGAGTACCGTTTTTCTTGTCGCACTGCTTGGATCTTTCGGCCACTGTATCGGGATGTGCGGAGGATTTGTGCTTGCATACACGGCCGCCAAAGTCGATGCGCAGTGGTCCAAAAAGAGACAGACCGCCGCACATATTCTTTACAATACCGGCAGGGTAACCAGCTATATGGTCGTGGGAGCGGTTTTCGGGTTTTTGGGGCAGAAAGTCGGTTTCGACATGACCGCGAAAGGTATACTCTTTATCGTCGTCGGTCTTCTTATGCTGCTTATAGGACTCTCCCTGATAGGAAAGTTAAAGTTTCTAAACTCCGTAGAGTCCTCTATAGCGAGAAGCTCCTTTTTCGGCAGAATGATCAAAAAAGCGCTCTATTCGAAAAGTCTGGCGAGCTTCTACTTTATGGGGATGCTCAACGGCTTCATACCCTGCGGGCTGGTCTACTTCTTCGCTACCGCCGCCATCGTGGCAGGCTCGGCTCTGAAAGGGGCGATAGTGATGGGAGTCTTCGGCATAGCGACGATTCCGGCCATGCTCGGTGTCGGAATATTCTCTTCGTTTATCAAAGGCTCATCGTACAGGATGCTGGTGATAAAAATCGCCGCGGTGATAGTGATGCTGTTCGGCCTCTTTACGATCTATAAAGGGTATGTCATGATCACGAATCCGCAGGTGATGATGCAGAAGATGCACGAGATGCGGAAGAAGATGCCGATTTTGCCGAACGGTGACGGTTCGGCCATGCACGATCACGGACCGATGTAGAGTGCATAGAGTGTCGCGATCCAGATGAGTATGGTGAATATTACCGAAAAGAGCACCATCGCGCTTCCGGCATCTTTTGCATATTTCGCGAGCTTGTGGTGTTCGAGCGTCGCAAGGTCCACTACCCTCTCTATGGCGCTGTTTGCAAGTTCAGAGATTAGTACCGGAAAAAAAGAGAGCGCCAAAACCGCCTTCGCTACAAACGGCATAGGTATGAAGATCAGGCCAATCCATACGACGACGCTTATAGCCACCTCTATCTTGAAGGCCGTTTCGTTTCTTAGAACCTCGAAAAAACCGTCGATTGCGTAGTTGGCGTTTTTCCAGAGGCTGTAACCGGGACGGTTTCTCATGGCTTCCTCTCTGTCAGGGCTCTGTAAAAGAGTATTTTCCTCTCGAGCCGTTTTGAAAGGTGGGGGCTCGCCTCCCCGAGCATACCTCTTATCAGCTCCGCATTTTTAGCTATCGTCTCTATCTTCTCTCTCGGCCACTCCGCGGGAGGAGGGAGCATGCTGCTTATGCGGTCGGCGAGTTTGGCCATCGCCACCTCTTTGGGCTGCTCCAGTATCCTCATTAGCGAATCTCTCAACTGCTCCTCCTTTGGAAGCTCCATATTTTTCGTCATGGCCGCAACACCATCCGCAACCTTTTTACCGAAATCCTTCTTTATGGAGTAGATTGTGACGTCGCTCTTCTCCACAACGTCGTGAAGAACCGCACATACAGCCGCAAGGTCGTAATCGGCCTCCTCTCCCGCACCCATAGCCCCCATCAGCTCGTACGAAGCCGCGACCGGATGGGTTATGTAGGGGTCGCCGAACTTGGTTATCTGGCCGTAGTGAGCCCATGCACTCAGCCGCAGGGCTTTGTGAAATAGATCTGTATCTGGTATCATTCGTAGACTTTGAAAAGGTTTTTGGAAGTTTACCAAAAAAAGGAAAAATTTGTTGGAAAAGCTGATTGAGTGCGTGCTGGAGGCGGGAAATCTTTTTCGCGAAGGCTACGATTCGGTTAAAGAGGTGCGCCATAAAGGGGTGGTAGATCTCGTTACACAGTACGATGTGGAGGTCGAGAACCTTCTGAAAGAGAGTATCTCCACGATTCTTCCGGAACATACCCTTATAGGAGAGGAGAGTGCCGACGAGGATATGCGTGCCGAAAAGGCGGTCTATATCGACCCTATCGACGGAACGACCAATTTCGTGCACAAAATCCCGTTTTGCGCCATAAGCGTCGGTGTCTGGGAGGATGGACGGCCGGTCGCCGGAGTCGTATACAACCCCATATTGAACGAGCTCTTCTATGCAAAAAGATCGGGCGGTGCCCGGCTTAACGGAAAAGAGGTATCGGTCTCATCCGCCGCCGATCTGCAGCAGTCCCTGATCGCTACCGGTTTTCCATATACAAAGGTGGAAAAAGGGCGCGACTTCAGGTGGGTCGTGGAGACGATGGAGAATCTTCTTCCCTATACGCAGGATATTAGACGGCTCGGGTCTGCGGCGATAGACCTCTGCTACGTCGCGAACGGAACGTTCGACGCCTTTTACGAGTGCAACCTGAAGCCGTGGGATGTCGCCGCGGCCATACTGATTGTAGAGGAGGCGGGCGGGCGCATAAGCGACCATTGCGGCGGCCCATACCGGCTGGGCGATCCGATCATAGTCGCTTCGAACGGCAGAAATCACGACGCTCTAATAGAGAAACTGGCACCATACAAGGAGTAGCTATGAGAAATTTGAAAGCGGAGCAGGCCGCACTTTTGATGCAGATAGTTTCAGACCACTATCCCAATCAGCAGATTCTGCATATAACCGACTGCGGTACCGATCTTCACGACTATCTATTCAAGATGACGAAGGAGAGAGGTTTTGAGTACGATCTGCGGCACACGGTAGATACTCCGCCTCCCATAACCGGTGTGGACGGGCACCCGGCATTCAGGGTGGAGCCGCTCGATCTAAGAAGAAGAGCCTACAACAAACACGCCAGGCTCTATGAGTATGTCTTTGTCACATTGGATGAGGAGAGTCTCGCAGAGAGCCTCGAAGAGATGCTCAAAAAGATATTCCGCCTCATGAAAAACTCCGGTGTGCTCGTCTTTCTTCTAAAAAAGAGAGGTCAGCTGGAGTGCAAGATCGACAAGCTCTTGGAAGATGGGTACTTCGTGGCAGTCAACCATATAGACATTTTCGACGATTTCGATGTCGTGAATGCGAGAAAGATGCACGGATGGGGTGCATATTCGGTGGGGTTTTGATCATGCAAAAGGGAGACTATTCACTCGAAGAGGCGATAGCGTTTTACGAAGAGAACCGTTTCGAAGAGGCCAGAGAGGCCCTATGGCGGCACAGAAAGGATCCCGAGGCGCAGTACTATATAGGTATGCTCTATTATGAGGGGTACGGTGTCGAGAAGAGTGTCGAAGAGGCGAAAAGGTGGTTTAAAAAAGCCTCCCGACGGGGGAGCCTCGATGCGGAGTACATGTTGCTTTGCTGCGAAGGGAACACTTCGAGCTGCTGCAAAGGCTAAGGAAGCGTAACTGTGACGTTTCTGTCGATCCTCTTTTCGGCGGCTGTGGCCGAAAGGTTGAGACTGGCGCGCTTTTCGCCCTCCCAGTGCAGAAACTTCACTCGCGGATATCGCAGATCATCGGCATCGAAACCCATCTCTTCGGCAGCCCTCTCCCATATGTTCGATAGATCGGGAGGCTCTTTGTGCCGGTAGCGTCCGTCGCTCCCCTTTTTATAAAAACGTACCACGGTAAGATTTGAGAGCAGCATCGTTTCGACGGCCATCCATGATCCGTTCGGTGAAAGAACGACCCTGTAGTCGAGTGCGTCGTCGGCGAGTCTGTAGCGCCCCTTCTCGTCCTCGATATAGAGCTCTCCGTCCCTAACTTCCGATACGAAAGAGATAGGCGCTTCCGCCGAAGTGGTGCCGTTTGTGATGTCGCCGTCCATACCGCACCCCTGTAGCAGGATGAACAGCGGCAGAATCAGCAAAAATCTATTCACTGTTTCTCGGATCATTGTGCAGATAGAAGCCGAAGGCTCTTTTTACGGCCTCGGATGTCTTTTTGCCTGGCCATCCGTCCACCCTGAGCGCGATACCTTCAAGTCCGTTTAGAAACTCCTGAAGCTTCTCGCTCCCCTCTATACGGCCGCTGCTGTAGAAAAAGAGCGGTGTTTCGGCGGGCTCTTCGAAAGATATCTCTCCCATCTCTTCGAGCCGCCTTATGATCACCGCCGCCCCGCACTGCTTCGATTTCGCGGTATCGGACCATCTGCCGTCGGCGGTATATTTGCCGCTCGTATAGTGGTTTGAAAAGGACCAGAGATACGGGCTCAGAACGTAGGGATGGTATAGGCGGTAGCCCCAGCCGTTGTAGCCCTCCAGTTCGTAAAGCGTCCTCTCGAGCGTCCATGATCGAACGCGGTCTATACGCCTCATCTTTAGAGCGTCCAGCGCACTCTCTTCCCAGGTAAACGGGGGCTCCCCTTTTCGCGGCCTTCCCGCCGGAACGTGGACGGTTCTGCCGCTTAGGGGGTCTCCGTTGTGCAGATGGCAGGTGAAATCCTGCCCGCTCTCCATGTTGTGTATGGCGGCTATGAAGTACCACGGGGCGCCCGACTCGGCAGATACGGCCTCATAGCGTGCTCTGTTTGCAAGAAGACTCTCTACCGTCGAGTCCACCTCCTCGAACCTCTGCGGATCGGTTTTGCAGCTGCGGTAGAGGCGTAGATACTCCTGCGCCAGTTGGTTGGTGAAGTTGACTTTGGGCATGGCTGCCGCTCCTTCGGGCTCGAATATTAACTCTATATTACAACTACCGGTGTTAATGTAAAGTTAATCGAAGATAAACGGTTGTTACCGACGGGGAGTCTCCGCTTTTTAGCGCAGAAACTCCGCCCACAGCAGCCTGTGGTCGGCGATATAGTAGCGGATGTACTGGAAGAAGCGCTTCTTGTCGCGTCTGGACGATTTGGCCCATAGATCCTTGAAGATCGCATTGTCGAAGTCGAATACACCCATTCTGCCGGAGAAGTCCTCGTCGGTGCGGCTCGGGAAAAAGGCTATCTGGTCGTAGTCGCTGTCGCCCGCGAGGTTGGTTCCGACCAGGTTGGTCGTATGCTTCGGAAGAGTCAGACCGTAGCCGGCGAGTTCGTCGTAGATCTGATCGCCCGGACGTACATGCGGCATGTTGAAGTCCCCGATCAGAATGATATCGTTGTTTGGCGGCCCCGACTGCCCCACCCTTTTTTTGGCCCATTTCGCCAACGCCTTGGTCTCCAGCCGTCTTATATGCATATTGCTCCAGTAGAGGTGGACGTTTACAATGGAGAATTCGAAATCTCCGCACCTGAAGCCTGCCATGAAGGGGTTGCGGTTGAAGCCGGTAAAGGGGCCCTCTTCAGGCTCCATCCCCTCTATTACGATCTTTGATCGCTCATACCCGCGCATCGCCAGTTCGGCGGCGAGCCCCGTCGGCTCAACCCTATCTTTTCTGTAGAGATACCCCAGCCTCTCGTTGTTTCCGGCGATATCGGTAAAGAAGTAGCTCCACCCCTCTCCGAGAAAGGAGTGGAGCCTGTAAAACTGGGTAAGATCGTCGGCTACTTCCTGAAAAGCGACTATATCGAAAGGAGAGACGATCTCCGCCATCAGGTGCAGATGCCGATCTTCGCGCTTTTGGAGTCCGAAGTTTGTCAGGTTCCATGTGGCTATCATCACATTTTCGGCCGTTCGGGGAGGTATGACTCTTCCCGCTCTCTTTCTGTGTCTTCGGATGTTGTCGAGCTCTTCTTGGAGATCGAAACTGTATTCGAAGTCCGGTTTTTTATGGGCTCTCACGCTGATCCTTGAAGTAGTTGACGCTCATCTCTTTTAGACGCTCGTATATCTTTTGAAACTCTACGCTGTAGACCCTTGTCTCTCCGACTGTCGTTATGAAGTTGGTATCTCTTGAAAATCGCGGTACCAGATGAAGGTGTATATGCTCCGCGATGCCCGCTCCTGCGGCGGCACCAAGGTTCATCCCCAGGTTTACCCCTTCCGCGCCGAACCCCTCTTTGAGCATCGCGGTGCCATCCTGTGCCAGGGAGCTCATCCTGAGCCAGACCTTTGGGTCCAGACTCTCCAGCGAGTCGGTGTGGGTGTGGGGTATTATCATGAAGTGGCCGGGCGTATAGGGGTATCTGTTCATAACGACGAAACAGAGATCGTCCCTGAAAAGAACCTGGGACTCCTCGTCGTTTTCGGGGTGTCCGCTTATATCGCAGAAGACACACCCTCCTCTGCTCTTTTTGCTCTCGGTTATGTAGCCGCTTCTCCACGGTGCATACAGGTACTCCATTCCGCTCCTTTCGGTGCATGTGTATCGACTATATTGTAGCGAAACTGTACCCTACCCTCCCAAGTAGATAATTTCGGGCCAAATCATGACGATCGCGAGTGCGGCGATCTGAAGCATGATGAAGGGGATCACCCCTCTGTATATGCTGCCGGTTTTAACTTTGTCGCCGGCGGCACCTTTGAGGTAGAAAAGTGCGAATCCGAAAGGGGGTGTCAGAAACGAAGCCTGCAGGTTCATGGCTATCAGTACGGCGAACCAGACGGGATCTATGCCGAAACTTGCGGCTATGGGAACCAGTATAGGAACTACGATAAAGGCGATCTCGATGAAGTCGACGAAAAATCCGAGAATGAAGATAACCGCCATAGAGACGAGAATGAATGTCCATTTGCCGCCTATATCCTCCGTAAAGAATGTATGAACGAACTCTCCTCCGTCGAAAGCGTTGAAAACCAGGCTGAAAGCGGTCGCACCTATCAGGATCATGAAGATCATCGCACTCAGTTTTACAGTCTCGAGCGAAGCGTAACGCAGAGTGCTCCACGAAAAGCTCCCTTTCGCTATCGTTAGA
The DNA here is from genome assembly GCA_027081015.1 of Campylobacterales bacterium. Classification (GTDB taxonomy): domain Bacteria; phylum Campylobacterota; class Campylobacteria; order Campylobacterales; family Hydrogenimonadaceae; genus Hydrogenimonas. The sequence goes on from JALWMA010000033.1 coordinate 15,391, forward strand.
ATCAGGGCTCCGATTACGCCGACCGCGGCGGATTCGGTCGGACTGGCGAGGCCGGCAAAGATGGAGCCCAATACAGCCACTATCAGTAGCAGCGGGGGGAGTATGGCTTTAAGTGCCTGAATGACGATCCTTCCGTACGGAAGCTCGGAACGCTCCATCGCCGGAGCCGCATCGGGTCTGATCCAGGAGAGAGCCAGGATGTAGAGGATGTAGAGTGTTACAAGAAGCAGACCCGGAACCACGGCGGCCTTGAAGAGATCGCCCACGCTTATGTACATGACGTCGCCGAGAACGATGAGCACGACTGAAGGCGGAATGATCTGCCCGAGCGTGCCGCTTGCCGCTATGGTTCCGCCGGCAAGGGCCGGGTCGTACCTGTGTTTGAGCATTATCGGAAGGGTTATGAGCCCCATCATGACGACGCTCGCACCAACTATGCCGGTGCTTGCCGCAAGTATCGCCCCGACAACGACGGTAGAGATGGCGAGCCCTCCCCTGACCGGACCGAACAGCTTTCCCATCGACTCCAGAAGATCTTCCGCCATCTTCGACTTTTCGAGGACGAGACCCATGAAGATAAAGAGCGGCACCGCCATCAGGGTGAAGTTCTGCATGATGCCGTATATCCGAAAAGGCAGAAGCTCGAAGACCTGCAGCCCCACATCCCAAGGAAATAGAAGAGCGAAGAGTATGGCCACAGCACCGAAAGCGAACGCCACCGGAACGCCGAGCAGCAGGAAAACGAGGGCTGCCAGAAACATCAGCATACCGATCATTTCATCTCTCCCAGCCTGTAGAGGGCTTTGATTATCTCACTGACCGCCTGCAGTATCAGAAGAAGGAAGGCGACAATGACGAATGATTTGATGATGTAGCGGCAGCAGAGACCCCCGGGATTCGGGCTCGTCTCGTTCTGGACGAAGCTCTGCAGCGTGAAGTCCCAGCTGAACCAGACCACGAGCAGCCCCAGGGGGATTACGAAAAAGAGCATCGAGACGATCTGCACATACGCCTTCATCCTGGGTGAAAAGCGTGCATACAGAATATCTACACGCACATGTTTGTCGTGCTTCAGTGCGTATGAGAGACCCAGAAGAAAGAGTATGTCGAAGAGGTGCCACTCGAGCTCCTGCAGTGCGATGGAGCCTTCGTGAAAGATGTAGCGCATCGAAGCGTCGTAGACTATGAGAAGTGCCAGAAGCAGTGCCGCGGCAGCTCCGAGTGCACCGGCCCACCGGCTCGCTTCGTCTATCATGTAGGAGATTTTGAGCAGAACCGATCTTCTCTTGTCCATTTCAGCCTCCGCTTAGATGAAGTTCGGTGCGTCGTTCGCGAAGAGGATGAGATCTCCCGGGCGGGTTAGCTCGGCCAGCGCATCCTGCAGCTTCTCTTTATCTTCGAGGATATAGAGCTTCTGAGCATCTACGAATCTCTTGAATACGGGACGGTTGGCCTTTCCGGTGACGATTACGAGGTCGAAGACTTCGTCGGCCTTTTTGGCCACCTTTTCGTTGAGCTCTATATCGCTCTCGACCAGCCCCGGCGTAACTACCACTTTTCTTCCCGGATGCTGTGCCGCAAGTTCGAATGATGAGATCATCCCGTCGACATTGCCGTTGAAGCTGTCGTCTATGATAATCTTTCCTCCTGCATCGATTCGCTGAAGGCGGTGCTCGACAGGTTCGAGACCGGCCGCATAGGCGACACCCTCTTCATAAGGTATGCCGAGTTCGTTCACCACATGCAGAGCTGCCGTCACATTTACGGCATTGAAGGCGCCCAGAAGCGGCAGGTGGACGTCGAGCTCTCCCGAAGGGAGGTTGAGCCTGAAGTCTACCCCCTCGAGGCTAGCTCTTACATCTTCGATCTCATCTCCGAAAACCGTAACCTTCTGATCCGGTTTTACATTGGCGCTCTTGTGCACCCATGCGTGTTTCAGCCTTTTGCTCGAGAGTATCTCCATCTTAGTATCCCTGATGCGCTCGAGAGTTTTGAAATACTCTATATGCTGGGGTCCTATGACACCCACGACCGCATAGTGCGGCTCGACGAACTCGGTGATTTCGGCGATGTCACCCGGTCCTCTCGCACCCATCTCCACTATATAGACTTCGGTATCTGTCGGCATGGATTCGTTGATATCCCTCATGACGCCTCCGAGGGTGTTAACGCTTCTGGGTGTGGCGTAAACACGCTTTTTGTGCCCTGCGATCTGGGCGATGAAGTTCTTTATGCTGGTCTTTCCGTAGCTTGCCGTGACCCCTACGACTATCAGGTCGGGCATGTTTTCGAGTTTTCTCTTCGCATGGAGCCTGTATCCGTGAAGAAGAACCTTCTCTATAGCCATAGAGCCGAAAACGGCGACCGCAAGAGGAAGGATGACACCGAAGTGGTCGCTGCCGCGTGCGAGCATAAGAAGGTCCTGAAAGAGGGTAAGTGCCGCCAAAAGTGCGAAAAAGCGCTTGATCCGCCCGGTGATTACCAGCTTTTTGTCGAGCTTTTTGTGCCAGAGCCAGAGAGTCGGCAGATATGCGAAATAGAAGTAGATCCAGAAGTATATGCCGGTAAAGTAGTAGGCAAAGAGCGGAATAAGGAAATAGATCAGGTGCCAGTGGTATTTGGTGTGGTGCAGCACCACCCTCTCTATCTTGTAGCTGTACCACTGAAGATTGGTGGCCAGGTACCAGCCGAGTGCGAGTACCAGCAGTATGTGTGAAAATAGTTCGAACCAGATCATCTTACTATCCTGAAGTCGTTGAACGGGGCGTCAAGCCCGATCTCACTGCACTCTACACTCTCAACCTGGGACAAGGGCGATCCTTTTTTCAAAATAGATTTGAATCTCTCCAAATCGTCGCTGTCGAGGTCGGCCACCGCGACGACGCTTCCATCGGGAAGGTTCTTTACATATCCGCGGATACCGGCGGCCGACGCCGCATTGGCGACATGCTTTCTGTACCATACCCCCTGAACAACCCCTTTTACGATGCACCTATACCGTTTCAAGAAACTCTCCTATTCTTCTTGCTACTTCATCTTTGCGCTTCAGGAAAAAGTAGTGGTCCCCTTCAAAGAGCTGCAGCGTGGCATTGGGCATGATCTTCGCTATCTCCCTTCCCGCCTCCAGAGGTGTCGCTCTGTCTTCCATACCCCAGCATACGAGTGCGGGCGAGCCGCAGGCTTCGAAACTGCTTCTGAAGTTTTCGTCGACTACACGTTTGAAGGTTTCATACATATTCTGAGGCATACCCGCCGCATCGGCCGAGACGAAAAACCTCCTGAGCTCGTCACCTCCAAACGGTTTGAGTAGTTTGAAGAGCGCAATCTTTGCACGCACCTTCAGCGGTTTGGGCATTACGATTCCGGCACTCGAGAGCAGAACGAGCCGCTCGGGCTGCAGCAGGGTCGCCACCTTGCCTCCGAATGAGTGGCCGACGACGGCGTATGGTGTCGTATCGACCGCACCCAGAAAGGAGCTTACGATAGCGGCGTAGTCGTGCGTGGTCAGAACCGAATCGTTGCCGCTCTTTCCGAATCCGGGCAGGTCCAGGTATATATGGCGGAAATCTTCGAGGCTTGCGGAGAAGGCCTGCGCCATAAGCTCCTTGCTGCTTCCCCATCCGTGAAGAAAGAGTATGCTTCTATGCCGATCTGGATTTACGATATCGTAAGAGAGCCCGAACCTCTCACCATTGTAGTCAACCTGTTTCAGCGCCATGCTACTCTCTTCTCAATATTACGTTGTTTATGAAGTCGGATAGGATGCTCTCCTTCTCCTCTTTGAAACGCCTCTTCATCTCCTCTCTCGGCAGCTTCTCCGTCCACTCGAAAAGGTCGGCGTCGGGGTGCTCCTCTTTATATTTCAAAAACTCGTCGAAATAGAAGTCGATGATTCCGGCATCTGAGCTTTTTATGTGTCCGTAGGGTATGAATTTTAGCTGGTCGCACTCTTTCAGCGGAACGTTCTCTTTCCAGTGCAGGTAGAGTGTGGCGGCGAGCCCGGTGCGGTCGGCTCCCGCCTTGCAGTGCATGAGCACCGGGTACTCCGCCTCGTCGAACGCTTTCGCCATGCTCTCGAGCCTGTTTCTGTCGGGAAGGTCGCGCGAATATATCTCTACATCTATCATCTTCACACCCGCCTCTTCACACGCCCTCTTTTCGAGCATATAGACCGGGCTGTGGGGCTGGGTACCGCGAAGGTTTATTACCGTCTTTATCCCCTTCTGCTTCACGATCTTTTTGAGCTGCCACGGTGTCGGCTGGCTCGAGCGGTACATCCTGTCGCTCACTTTGTGAAGGTTCAGCCTGAATATGTTGGTGAAGTTGTGTTCGGTGATCATGGCTGTAAACCACGCCTTGATCTTCTGCCACAGAGTCTCGTATTTTACCGGCTCTTTGCTCATTGCTGCCCCATATGGTAGAGTTTTTTGAACGTTTCGCACTCTTTTGCAAGCAGCTCCCTGCTCCCTTTGCAGACGATCTTTCCATGTTCGAAGACCAAAATCGTATCTGCCCGCTCTATCGTGGAGAGGCGGTGGGCGATCATGAATACGATCAGATCATCTTTGAATCTGTATATCGTCTCTATAATGGCCGCTTCGCTCTTGTTGTCGAGTGCGCTCGTCGCTTCGTCGAGTATAAGGATATCGGGCTCTTTGTAGAGTGCGCGCGCTATAGCGATGCGCTGGCGCTGTCCTCCCGAGAGGTTCGTACCCCCTTCGCTGAGAACGGTGTCGATTCCGTCGGGAAGCGACTGCACGAACTCCCATAGATTCGCCTTCTTCAGCGCCTCTTCTACCTTCTGCCTGTCGGGTTCGTTGACCGCGTAGGCAATGTTTGCCGCAATCGTGTCGTTGCTGATGTAGATTCTTTGCGTCACTATCGCGATCTTGTTTCTAAGTGATGTGACATCGAGTTCGCGGCTGTCGATACCGTTTATGCGTACCACCCCTTCAGCGGGGTCGTAGAAGCGAAGAATCAGGTTGACCATCGAGCTCTTGCCGCCGCCGCTGTCGCCAACAAGTCCTATCACTTCACCCTTTTTGGCGCTGAAGGAGATATCTTCGAGCGCTATAGTGTCGCCGTAACGCAGCGTCACGTTTTCGAAAGCAACGCTCTCTACGCTTTCGAGCCTCTTCGTGCCGCCGACTATCATCGGCTTGTGGTTGAATATCTGCTCTATCCTCTCGTTTGCCGCTATGGCGTCCTGAAAGCGGTTGTAGGCACCGGATATCCTGCGCAGGGGGTCAATAAGGAGCGAAAGAGCGGTCAGGAAAGAGAAGAACTCCCCGGTCGTCATGCTCTTGTGCACAAGAACCTCCCGCCCTCCGATGACGATGACGGCGGTTATGGCGATTGCGGCCACCAGTTCGAGTATAGGCACGAGCATCTGCTGCACCTTTACCGTTTTGATGTTGGTCTCGAAGAATCGCCTGTTGTGCTCCTTGAAGCGTTCGAGCTCGTAGGGCTGGGCATTGTAGGACTTTATCATCTCGTAGTTGGCGAAGATCTCCGAGAGGCTCGCGATGAGGTCGGAGTTCTGCTCCTGTGCGGTGTGGGAGAGCTTTTTGATCTTTCTCGAAATCACCTCCACCGGATAGACGGCAAGGGGGATGATGACAAGAGAGAAGAGCGCCAGTTTGGGGCTCTGGTATATCACGACTCCAAGCAGCGCGATGACTGTGAGAATCTCTCTTAAAAATGTAGCCATCTCCGAAGAGATCGCGTTCTGTATGCGCAGGATGTCGTTGCTTATGCGGCTAATGAGCTCCCCGCTGTGGTAGCGGAAGTGAAAGTCCATGTCGAGGTTCATCATGTGCGAAAGCATTCTGTCTCTCAGCTTTCTTATGATGTCCATGCCTATGTAGCTCAGAGCGTAGCTCTGCATAAAGGTACCGAGCCCCTTGGCGACAAAGGCGACGATTATGAACGCCGGAACTATATAGAGCATCTGAACGTCGTGCTCGACGAAGATTTTGTCCATCAGCGGTTTTACGATGTAGGCGATACCGGCGGTGGCTGCCGATGCCATCACCATGCCGATAACCGCGAGGGTTATATATATGCCGTACCCCCTGTAGTAGGGAAGATAGGTCTTTAGAAAGTGTCTCAACGGCCGCTTCCTGTTTTGGGGCCCTTGGCGGATTGGACACGGTTTATGTAGGCGTAGTCGGGCCTGATGGTCCGCTTTTTGGGTAGCGAAGCGGCAAGCTCGTTTAAGACGCTACCGAAGTCGTCGAAGAGGTAGTTGGCGAGCGAGCCGGGTATCGGGTTTATCTCGTTTAGGAGGATTTTTCCATCTTTTACGAAGAAGTCGCACCTTATGAGCGCCCCTTCGAAGAGATCGGAGTAGACCTTTTTGAAACTCTCGATAAGTTCGTTTTCGAGCCCGGACGGCAGCTGTGCGGCAGCCACCGTCTCTGTGCGGGAGAAGTCGAGGTACTTCTGGTCGAAGTCGAGAAACTCCTTTTTTGCAGGGGCTTCGATTGTGCCGATCTTCCATCCCGAAGATGTTTTGCATCCGGCCACGTTATACTCCTCTATCCCCTCTATGAACGGCTCTATCAGCACTTTGTCGTCGAACTCGAAAGCTACGTCGAGTGCGAAGTCGAGATCTTTTTGCTCTTTTACGACAGAAACACCGATCGAACTGCCGAGACGAAGAGGCTTGACTATCACGGGAAGGTCGAAACCGATCTCCCTCTCTTCGTCTATGCCCAGAAGCTTGTACTCTACGGTATCTATGCCGAGGCCCCGGGCGTAGAGCTTCGTGAACCACTTGTTGAAGCTTATGACCGAAGCCTCTTTCGACGGGCCGATACAGGGGATCTCGTAAAACTCCGTCAGCGCGGCAACGGTTCCATCCTCTCCCTGAGCCCCGTGCACCAGGTTTATTACGGTCTCCATGCCGTCGACTCTCCTGTTTTTTAGAAGCCCTCTTTTTTCGAACCCCCCGCGAACGGGAGTGATCTTCTCATCTTTTTTGTAAGCCTTGGTGCTGAAGTGGTCCGACTTCATATCTTCCGCTTTTATATGGTAAAAACTTCCCTCGGCATCGAGAAAGATGAATAGCGGGGTAGGCTTGATGATGCGTTTTAGCGCAATGGCGCTCACTATGCTGATTTCGTGCTCGTAACTTGCACCGCCGAAAAGTATTGCGAAATTCACGTCTCTCCTCTTTACCTGCTTAATTTTTTCAACGCCTCTTTTATGAGCGCCTCGGTCTCGGTCGAGCTGCATGTCGCGAGTGTTTTGGCTACGGCATCCTTCTTGAAGCCGAGACTCTCGAGCGCCATTGCCGCCTCCGTGCGCGCGGCACCGCCGCTTTGCGGCTCCATGCTCTCGAGGCTGAAGTCGCCGAGCTCCACCAGTATGCGCCCCGCACTCTTGGGGCCTATGCCCGGCACACGTTTCAGCATCGCCACATCTTTGCTCTGCACTATGTTTGCGAAAGATTGGGGCGTGAATGTGGAGCAGATCGCCATGGCGGCCTTTGGTCCCACACCGCTTATCTTTATGAGCGTATCGAACATCCGCTTCTCGTTCAGATCCAAAAAGCCGTATAGAAGCTGCGCATCCTCTCTGACTATATGGGTCGTATGGAGCTTTATCTCCCCCTCTTTTACCGCCGCGCTGCAGTGGAGCGAGACGAATATCTCGTAAACTATCCCGCCGGGTGTCAGCAGGTGCAGCAGGGTCGGCTCCTTCTTCTCAACTTTGCCGGTTACCGCTATAATCACTCTTTTGCCGCCTCCCTTACCGCTATTTCGTAACTTGTCTCCTCATCCGGGCCCGTAATCTTTTTTAGGTAGACCTCCTGCATTTTGGCGCCGGGCTTCGGTGTATACTGCAGGGTGATCTGGGGATAGAGCAGGTGAAACTCTATACTCGTATAATCTTTCCACTCGCCGTAGTTGACGATTTTAGAGTTTATGATCATCTCCTGGTAGGCAAGGAGTTTTCTCTTTATCTCTTTCAGAGTACGTTTCGTCTGTTCTATCTTCTGCGAAAGGTCGGTAAGGTCGTTTTCCATCTTCTGGTACTGTTTTATCTTGGCGACGAAAGCGGGCTGCGGTTTGATGCCTTTGCGCTTCGCTTCGAGGATTCTCTGTTTGAGTGTCTGAACCGCCGCGGTGCTCTTCTCTATAACGGCAGCCTTCTGGCTCTTCGCCTCTTCGAGCTGTGCAAGCTCCTTTTCGGTCTGAACGATCCTCTCCTCGAGAGAGACTATCTCGTTGTGGTAGGCATCTATCTCGCTTGCGTCTATGATCAGTTTGTTGTTTTCACCGACCATTTTGCCGATAGAGATTTTCGATACGGCGCAGATCCTGGCGTTCGAAGCGATGACATCCACATCGACCTCGATAGCCTTCACCTCCCCGCCTATCATCTGCGAAATCTTGGCCTTTTTCGCTTCGGCGACTCCCCCTTCAAGGCGCGTTATCTGCAGATCTTCGGTAGTCTCTACGTAGCCTCTGTGTACATTTATCTTGGCCGTTTTGGCATATATCTTACTCGTCTGGTGGGTCTGCCCCCCTATCGAAACCTCTTCGGCCCTGACTATCGCCGAAGCCCCGACGTTCCCTTCGACCTTGACTTCGGTAGCCTCCACCTCCACGCCGGTTCCAATGGCATCTTTCATATGGTCCGATTCGTTTATATGAAGCTTGACTTCGGTCTCTACGCCGGCATCTATGGAGCCTGTCTTTTTGAAGCTCACCTCGTCGATCTCCATCGAGTCGTGTATATCGTACGTGTTCTCTTTGAAAACGACATACCCGCCCCGTTTTGCACGATATAGAATCCTTGTGTCGTCCTCTTCGACCTCTATGGCATCGCTCACCCTGAATTCCGGTTTGAACTTTTCGAGAGGCTCGGGAACCGGTATGTAGGTGCCCTGGCAGTTGCGTCCAGGTTTTCCCGGCTGCGGCTTGATATACTCTATGACTGTTTCGCCCTTCTCTACCGCCTGAATGAAACCGCGTTTGGAGTGGTCTACCCTGTCACCTTCCCGCTCCTCCTCGTTTTTGTTTTTATAGTGTAGAATCAGCTCGTCGTTGACAGGCTTTTGCGAAGCGAAACAGACACATATATCGAAAGAGAGATCTTCGGGAAGAATATACTGATCCTGCACGAGAGCTTTCGCCGTAAGGTCGTCTATGGCGCTGTCGAAATTGACATCCCAAAGATCTATCAATATTCTGGAGCGCAGCATCTTTCCGACTATCAAATTTTTGATTTTAGACTTCAGGTTTTCGGCTTTCCTGATGATGGATCCGGCTTTGACGGTGCAGACGACCCTGTTCTTCTCCTTGTTGGAGGCGATATGCAGCTGCAGGTCGCTCTTCCACGGCTCATCTTTGTATCGGAAAATCTCGAGTTCGTAACTCTGTTTTACCTGGAAGTCGGGGCTCAGGAGAATTTCGGGTCTGTTGAACTTCTCCCACTCTCCATCCTCCACCTCAGTCCACTCCTCCTCTTTCGGGTTCATCTTGATAAGGGTCTTGAACGAGAGAACCCTTATGTCGAGTGTGGTCGAGTTTATTTTGTACTTTAGGGCCGTATCGTGCAAAGTCTGGGCGACATCGTCGGTCGTAACCACGACAGGGGTGAAACTGGTGCTACCCGCACCCCTCTTTTCGGGCTTGTTCTCTTTGTCGCCTCCGAATACTTTGTCAAAAAAACCCATGCTACCGTCCTGCTCAGTTGTGATCCGGCCGCTGCGACCGGCAAAAAAATATCTATATTTTATCTAATTATCGTTAAAATATCATCAATCGATAGACAGGTCAATAGGAAAAGGCTCTTTTTCAATGCGTTTTCGCTCCATTTTCACCAACAGTGCGGGCATTCTGGTCTCTCGTATTTTCGGGTTTGTCCGCGATCTGCTCACCGCATCGGTTCTCGGGGCGAACATATACTCCGATATCTTTTTCGTAGCGTTCAAACTCCCCAATCTCTTTAGACGAATCTTCGCCGAGGGTGCATTTGTACAGAGTTTCATGCCCTCCTTCATAGCGTCGAAAAACAGAAGCGTTTTCGCAGTCGCGGTACTGATCCGTTTCTTTCTCTTTCTTATGGGCGTCTCATTGCTCGTCACCCTCTTCAGCGAGCAGATAACGAAGATCATAGCGCTCGGCTTCAGCGACGAAGCGGTCGCGGCGGCGGCGCCGCTTGTGGCGATAAACTTCTACTATCTCGATTTCATATTTCTTGTCACCTTTTTGTCCGCGCTTCTACAGTACAAGGAGCACTTCGCCACCACCGCTTTTTCCACCGCCCTTTTGAACATCTCGATGATAACGGCGCTTGTGTTATACCGCCACGACGATCCTCAAACCATAGTCTATGCGTTGAGCATTTCTGTTCTGATAGGCGGAGCACTTCAACTGGCACTCCATCTCTGGATGGCGGGACGAAAAGGTTTCTGCAGGATGCTTGCCGGCGGATTCGCATATCTCGGAAAGAGAAGGGCCGATAGCGAAAAGGAGCTCAAGCGCTTCAGCCGCAGGTTCTTCCCTTCGGTTCTGGGAAACTCGACGGCGCAGATCTCATCTTTCATAGACACATGGCTCGCCTCTTTTCTCGTGAGCGGGTCGATCAGCTACCTTTTTTATGCCAACCGCCTGTTTCAGCTTCCGCTCGCACTCTTTGCGACGGCAGCTTCGGTCGCACTCTTTCCTACCGTCAGCAAGCTTCTGAAAAGGGGGCTCGTCGACGAGGCCAAAGCGGAGTCGAAGAGGGTCTTCTGGCTTCTTGCGGGGCTGCTTGGCGGCGCTACCGCAATCGGAGCCATTCTATCTTTCGAAATAGTGGAGCTTCTCTTTGAGAGAGGAGCCTTTGGCCGAGGAGATACGCAGAACACTTCCGTCGTGCTTGTAATGTATCTGGCGGGCCTGCTTCCCTTCGGTCTGGCAAAACTCTTCTCATTATGGCTCTACGCCTCCCACCGCCAGGCGGAAGCTGCGAAAATCGCCGCGAAGTCGCTCGGTTTCAACATTCTATTCTCTCTACTTCTCATAGCTCCCATGGAGGCTCCGGGCCTTGCGCTGGCGAGCAGCCTGAGCGGCTGGATACTCCTCTTTCTGACGCTCAAAGCGCTCGGAAGCGAGATCTTTTTGGATATAATGCGCTCAAAATATGCACCCCTGTCGCTCGTTTTCATAGCTCTCTGCGCTATTTCGGCATGGGGTATCAAGGTGGTGGTAGATGCTTATCTATGATTCGGTCCAAAAATGCAAACTTCCTCTCGAACCGCTGCGTGACAACGAGGTACGCATATATCTCTGCGGCCCTACCGTATACGACGATGCGCACCTCGGACACGCCAGGAGCGCCATAGCTTTCGATCTGCTCAGGCGAACCCTCGTCGCTCTGGGTTACCGCGTGCTCTTTGCCAGAAACATAACCGACATAGACGACAAGATCATAAAAAAGTCTCTGGAGAGCGGTGAACCCATAGAGGATTTGACGCAGAGATACACGAGGCGCTATCTCGAAGATATGGAGGCGCTCGGAGTCATGGACGCCGATATATCCCCGAAGGCGACCGAATCCATGGGCCATATCGTAGAGATGATTTCCAAGCTGCTCGAAAACGGATGCGCATACAGGGGAGACGACGGAACGGTCTGGTTCGACACTTCGAAAGATAGCGAGTACTGCTCACTCTCGCACAGGTGTGCGGACGAGGAGGAGAGCCGGTCGAGAATCGAACATGAAGATGGTAAGCGCCACCCGCGCGACTTCGCGCTCTGGAAAGCGTGCAAAGAGCGTGATGTCTGTTACGACTCCCCGTTCGGCCGGGGGCGTCCGGGGTGGCACATAGAGTGTTCTGCCATGATAGACGCTTACGTCGCCTACAGTGATGCGCCGTACGAGATAGATATTCACGGCGGCGGAGCCGACCTCTTTTTCCCGCACCACGAAAACGAGGCGGCACAGACACGCTGCGCCACACACAGGAGACTGGCCAAATACTGGATGCACAACGGCTTCGTCAATATCGACGGCGAAAAGATGAGCAAGAGCCTCGGAAACAGCTTCTACATAAAAGATGCCCTGAAGGTGTACGACGGGGAAGTGCTGAGATTCTACCTGCTCGGCACCCACTACCGCGCCAACTTCAACTTCAACGAAGAGGATCTTCTCTCGAGCAAAAAGCGGCTCGACAAGCTCTACAGACTCAAAAAGCGTATATACGGCACAAAAGCGGGTGAAGCCGATCCGCTTTTCCAAAAAGAGCTGCTCGACGCCCTGAGCGACGATCTGAACATATCCGCTGCGCTGGCTGTAGTGGACGAGATGGTGGCGCACTCCAACGAACATCTCGACGAAAACCCGAAAGATAAAGCCTTTAAAAAGAGGGTCGTCGCAAATATCGAGTGCCTCGGGGAGGTTCTCGGTATAGGCCGCAGGGATGCTTACGACTATTTCCGCATAGGCATGAGCGAAGAGGAGATAGAGAGGATCGAGGAGCTGGTGCGCGAGCGCAGCGAAGCGAAGAGAAGAAGAGATTTTGAAAGGGCCGATGCGATAAGGGATGAGCTGGCGAAACTGGGCATTCAGCTCATGGACACGCCCGAAAAAACCGTCTGGGAAAAGGCTGAATAGGGTATATGGGACTCTTTTCGAAACTCTTCGTTTTCTCTTTTTTCGTCATAAATATGGCACTGCATGCGGCAGAGTCGTCGCCGAACACACCTCTGCCGGAAGATATGAGCCGCTCATGGATAGCGGACGGCAGACTTACGGAAGATGCCTATTCGCTTCTTACGGCAATAAGGGCGGACTCTTCTATTTTATGTTCGAAAGAGCGCTACAGCCTGGAGCGGATAGACGAACTGCTTCAGAAATCTTCTCTCTCGGAGAACATCGAAATCGGATTGAACACTCTGTTGAACCGCGCCTTTTCACTATACGTTTCCGACAGGCGGAAGGGGTGCCTGGATCCGCACCGCATATACGCCGGGCAGATCCATATAGACGAGAGGGTGAAGCGGGCCGTTGCGGAGGGTGAGAGTGTTCTGCTTCGGCGCCTGGAAGATGCCCTGAGAAGATACGAAAGAGTTGAAGCGGACGGAGGGTGGAAGAGTGTGCCGCAGATCTCCGGGCTGCTAAAAAGAGGTGAGAGTTCGTCGGTCGTAAGGTCGATAAGGGAGCGACTTTTTCAAAGCGGCGACCTTAACGATTCAGACTTTTCCAACACCCTTTTCGACGGTTCTGTCGAAGAGGCGGTGAAACTCTTTCAGAGGCGCCACTCTCTCAAAAGCGACGGAATAGTGGGCCCGAAGACGCTGGCGGCGATGAACACTCCGATCGGGCAAAAAATATCTCTTATAAAACTGAATATAGAGAGGCTCAGGTGGCTGACCGGCGGAAGCGAAGATTTCATAGTTGCCAACATTCCGGAATTTACACTGACTCTTTACAGGGGAGGCTCCCCATCGCTCAAGATGAAAACGGTCGTCGGCCGCAAAGAGCGCCCCACCCCGATGATTTCCGACCTGATCAGTTATGCCGTTTTGAATCCTTACTGGAGAGCTCCGGAAACCATTGTCCGGGAGGATATTCTTCCGAAACTCAAAGCCGGCAGATTCGACTATCTCGAAGAGATCGGAATAACGGTCGGCAGAGGTGTCGACGGCAACGACTCTGTAGATATGAGAGGCATCGACTGGAGCCGCTATGACGGCGCAGATATTCCATTCATATTCATGCAGAAACCGGGCCCCCGGAACTATCTCGGTTTTGTAAAATTCATGTTTCCCAACGATCTTGACATCTATATCCACGATACACCCGAGAGCCGTATTTTTAAATACGAAGAGCGTACGATGAGCTCCGGATGTATCAGGGTGCAGAAGCCTGTAGAGCTCTTTCACGCACTCTTTGCCGATGAGGAGAGCGGCAGATGGAGCTATAAAGAGATAGTGAAAGAGATAATGAGAAATAGAGAGAGGGAGGTAGGGCTCGCGAAACCGATGCCGGTCTATATTCTCTATATGACGGCGTACGCCGATGAGATGGGGAGAGTCCGCTTCCTGCCGGATATATACGGATACGATCGAATGATGCGCAGTTACATCGACAATTTCACGGGCGCCCCGGAGCATGCGAAAACGGCGTTTTTTAAATGAATACAAACGCTCTGTGCGAAACCTTCGGCGTTGCGTTAAAATTATTTCAAAAGAATCGATTATAAGAGTATGATGAAAACAGATTTGAATCGAAGGGATTTTCTTAAAAAGAGTGCCGCCGCGGCGGCCGTTTTGGCTTTCCCGAATATAGTTCTTGCAAAGAGTGCCGCTGCGGTTTCGGTAAAGAGTGTGTCGCTCTACAATATTCACACTTCCGAAAAGGCGGATGCCGTATATTGGGCGGAGGGGCGCTACATATACGACGAAATCGCTCGGCTCAACCATCTCCTTCGGGACTTCAGAACGGGAGAGACCCACCCGATCGATACCGCCCTTTTCGACCTTCTTCACGATCTTAAAAGCGCCGTGGGGTCGAATGCCTCTTTTCATGTGATATCCGGCTACCGCTCACCGAAAACCAATGAGACTCTGAGAAGCAGAAGTTCCGGTGTGGCGAAAAGGAGTCTCCACATGCAGGGACGTGCGATCGATATAAATCTGCCCGGTATCGGACTCGACACACTTCGTCTTGCGGCAAGAGAGCTAAGGCGCGGAGGCGTAGGATACTACCCGAAATCGGGCTTTATACATGTAGATACCGGCAGGGTGAGGTACTGGTAACAGGCCCGGCAACTATATATTGCACGCCAGGATGGAGCAGTAGCCCTCCCCCGCTCCGTCGCTCCCGCCGAAACCGCTCCAGTCGATTTCGGGCATACTCTCTACCCTCTTTTCATACTCCTCTTTCGAAATAGGCTCGATCGGCATCTGTTCGTAAACATCTTTTTTCCTGCGGGGCAGCATCGATGCGGACTTGATGACCGGGGCGAACATAGCCAGCATATGCTCGACCTGCGCTCCTTCCCTCTCCTCGTCGAAACTTATAGTGCATGAGACCATATTGTCCGACCACTCCCTCTGCAGCATGGCCAGCAGCGCAAACTGCTCCCATGCGCTGACGCGCTCTATAGATCTGGGGTTGTCGTATTTGATGGGAAATTCGAAGACCGTCGTATTTTCGCTGTAGTCGTCCGGCATATGGGGTACGCCCGCTTCGATCAGAAACTTCGTTATCTTCTGGCTGTTGCCCGCACGAAGTCTGCGCACCGCATATCTGCTTACCGGAAAGTGCATTCCGGGGCTGACCCCTGCCAGCAGGCTGACGGTTCCGGAAGGCTTTACGGCAGTCACTTTGAGCGAGACGGGGATACCGGCGTCTCTTGCAAGCCGCTCGTTCACCTCCCTAACCAGTTTATAGGAGTCTCTGAGCACCCTTATCATCTTGGTTATACCTATCTTCTCGATCCAGTCGGTTATTCCCGATATGCTGACTCCCGTACGGCGGTTGCGTGCAACTATGGCGTTCGTTTCGCTTCTGTGTGTAGGAAGCAGCGAGACCGTGGCGGCATAGAACGTTGCAAACTGCACCGCATCTTTGAACTCTTTTTCGCTTTGGCATCGGGTAGGAAATATCTCCGCCAGATTGCAGAGCTCGTAACTCTCGAGCGCTATCTCGCCGCAGGGATTGGTGAGCCACGCTCTGTCTCCAATCTCTTTGCCGAAGCGGCCATATTTTTGAACATTTACCAGATTGAGTATCCCCGGCTCACCGTTTTGCCTGATCAGCTCAGATATTTCGGGCAGTCTGTCGAAATCCTCACGTTTTTGCAGCACTACCGAGTTGTTCGACATCCAGCCGATATCTTTTCGGTCGGGGAAACGGCTGTAGTCTTTCAGGTGCAAAAAGGTCTCGTCATCTACCGAACCGATCGCTATCTCGGCACTGCGTCTGACATTTCCGGCAACCACGCAGACACCGATCGAGTTGAAAAGATCGGCAATGCACCTCGTTCTGTCGATTTCGCCCCTGCAGAAGCCGTCCATGATCTTTTCGAGACGAATATGCAGCTCCTTCAGGGGCCGCGGTCCCGAAGCGGTGCCGCCGAAGCCGTGAATGGGCGAACCTGCGGGTCTGATTTTGGAGTAGTCGAAACGGTAAAAGGGTCCGTCGCCGCAGTAGCTCTCCAGAAGCAGCCTGACTGATTTCACCCACCCCTCTTTGCTGTCTTCGACGACGTAGAGGTGCGGGTTGCTCTTGTCGGGTATCGTCGCGGTACCTCTCCAGGCGGTGTTGAACCCGACACCTACACCGCTCATAAGCATATCCATAGCCCAGTCGGCCGAATTTACAAGATCGGAGGTATCGACGGCGCCGCAGTTGTAGAGTGCGGCGCTTCCTCTTTCGTATATATACTCCGTCCCCATGATCCAAAGGCCCCGCCCCGGAGGCAGCCACTGCATATCGAAACAGCTCGAAGCCATCCGCTGTGCGAAGTTCTGCCACTCTTCATCACTCCACACCAGCCCCTGCTCTATATAGTGGTTTTTTCTTATCGACATAATCCCCTCTACTACACGTACCACGGTGTCGGCCCACCTCTCCTGGGAGCCGTCCGGTTTTCTGCGGCTGTAGGTACGGTAGTATATGACCTCTCCAAAGCCGTTAAATCCGAAGCGCGGCACCCTGGCCATAAGCTCCTCTTTGTAACCCCTGTTCAGTTCGAAACGCTCCGTCACTCTCATATCCGGCCCCCATTGCATGGAATCGCAAAACTACATAACAAGATTGTATCAAAAACCGCTTTATGGTTGATATTCGTAAATATTACTTAATATTGGAGGGTTTGAGATAGAGTTGTCGTTTCGGTTAAACCTCTCCTTACCCCTTTTTCAGTATAATCGATCCAATTTTATTGAGTTGGATATATCAGATGGATTATGAAAAGATCAAACCCCTCTTTTTCAAGCTGGACCCGGAGTATGCCCACCATTTGGTGACGGGCCTTCTCAAGGTCGGCGAAGCCGTTCCGCAGCTCTTCAACCCGTGGGTCAGGAAAAACTTTGTCGATGACGAAAGGCTTCATCAGCAGATTTTCGGGCGCACCTTCCTCAACCCGGTAGGCCTCGCCGCGGGATTCGACAAAGACGGCGAGCTGATACGCTCCATGACCGCAATGGGTTTCGGTTTTACCGAAGTGGGCACCGTCACACCCCGGCCGCAGCCCGGAAACCCTACTCCCCGGCTCTGGCGCCACGTGGCGGAGGAGTCTTTGCAAAACGCGATGGGTTTCAACAACAGAGGAAGCCTCTATATGGAGAGAAGGCTCAAAAAGCGCTTTCCTTACGTCACCCCGATCGGCGTGAATATCGGTAAGAACAAAACAACTCCCGAAAGAGAGGCGTTGAGAGACTACGAGCACGGCATAAGGGTATTCAGAAACCTGAGCGACTATCTCGTTATAAACATATCTTCACCGAATACTCCGGGACTTCGCAATCTTCAGAACGATTCGTTCGTCTCTTCGATCTTCGATATGGCGAAGTCGCTCACCGACAGGCCGGTACTGCTCAAGATCGCACCAGATATGGGCAAAGAGGAGGCGGTCGCTCTCTGTGCCGGCGCCGTCGAGGCGGGAGCGGACGGCATAATCGCAACCAACACGAGCATCGACTACTCGCTTGTAGCGGAACCAAAGGAGACGGGCGGAATAAGCGGCCGTGCGATAAGAGAGAAGAGTTTCGAGCTTTTTGACGCGATAGCCGCCGAGCTCTACGGTAAAACCGTACTGATAAGCGTAGGAGGTATCGACAGCGGCTACGAAGCCTACCGCCGTATACGGGCGGGAGCGAGCCTCGTACAGCTGCTCACCGGTCTGGTTTTCCAAGGTCCCGAAGTTGCGGGAAGGATAAACCGGACACTCTTGAAGCTGCTCGAAAAAGACGGTTACGCAAACATAGGCGAAGCGGTCGGGGCGGATCGCATATGAGACGGATAGCGAAGCTGACGGTACTCTTTTTTTCCATATCTACTCTAATATCAGGAGCTCTAATGGCAAGCACGCTGCCCAAACACTACAGCAAGACCCTGAACAACGGCCTTCAGGTGGTGGTTATCCCGCTTCGCAACGAAAGCGGGGTCATCACCACCGACATCTTCTACCGTGTCGGAAGCCGCAACGAGGTGATGGGTAAAACAGGTATAGCGCATATGCTCGAACATATGAACTTCAAATCGACGAAAAACCTCGAAGCGGGCGAGTTCGACAAGATCGTAAAACGTTTCGGAGGGGTGGACAACGCCTCCACCGGCTTCGACTATACCCACTACTTCATAAAGAGCGCCTCGAGAAACCTCGACCGCTCCCTTTCACTCTTTGCGGAGATGATGCAAAACCTCTCGCTCAAAGACAAAGAGTTCCAGCCCGAGAGAAAGGTGGTGGCCGAAGAGAGAAGATGGCGTACCGACAATAATCCGGTCGGGTATCTCTATTTCAGACTCTTCAACAACGCATATATCTACCACCCCTACCACTGGACCCCTATCGGCTTTATGAACGATATTCTAAACTGGACCATCGAAGATATAAGGGATTTTCACAGAACCTACTACCAGCCGAAGAATGCGATAATCGTGGTTGCCGGAGACATAGAGCCCGATACGGTATTCGAAGCTGCAAAGAAGCGTTTCGGAAAGATCGAAAACTGCTGTGAAATACCGAAAGTCCATCAGATAGAGCCCGATCCGGACGGACCGAAGCGGGTCGTTCTCTATAAAGAGAGCGAAGTGGAGATAGTGGCGATCTCCTTCCCGATTCCCAATTTTCAGCATGAAGACCAGCCTGCCCTCTCGGCACTCAGCGAGCTTCTCAGCCACGGCAGAAGCAGCCGCCTTGTAGAGGAGCTTGTCGACAAAAAGAAGATGGTCAACCAGCTCTACGCCTACAATCTCGAACAGAAAGATCCCGGAATCTTCCTCTTTCTGGCGGTATGCAACCCGGGTGTGAGCGCCGAAGATACCGAAAAGGTGATCTGGGAGCAGATAGAGCGCATCAAGAAAGAGGGCGTCACCGAAGATGAGCTGAAGAAGGTGAAGGTCAGCACAAAGGCAGATTTCGTATACAGTATGGAGAGTTCGAGCAGTGTGGCGGACCTCTTCGGCAGCTACCTTGCAAGAGGAGATCTGGAACCTCTTCTGAAATATGAAGATAGTATCGAGAAACTCGATACCGAAAAGATACGGGAAGTGGCCAGACGCTATCTTGAGAGAGATAAATCGGTAACAGTAATTTTGAGAAAAGGTGAAAAATGAGCGATCCAATCATCGGAGCCATGACGGCTCTCGTAACTCCCTTTAAAAACGGCAGAGTGGACCACGTGCAGTATGCGAAGCTTATACAGAGGCAGATAGCCAACGGCATAGACGCCGTAGTACCGGTGGGAACTACCGGCGAGAGCGCCACCCTGACACACACGGAGCACAAAGAGTGCATAGAGACCGCTGTAAACGTCTGTAAAGGTACCAACGTAAAGGTTGTGGCCGGAGCCGGCAGCAACTCCACGATGGAGGCGATAGACCTGGCGCAGTTTGCACAGGCGGCCGGTGCGGACGCAATCTTGACGGTCTGCCCCTACTACAATAAGCCGACGCAGGAGGGCATCTACAGGCACTACAAAGCCATAGCGGAGTCTATAGAGATACCGGTCATGCTCTACAACGTTCCGGGCAGAACGGCGCAGGATATCGCCCCGGAGACTGTATTCAGGCTTTTTGACGAAGTAGAGAACATATACGGCGTAAAAGAGGCTACAGGCTCGATGGAGCGGACGCTTCTTCTAAAAGCGAAGCGCCCTGCCCTTGCGGTGATCAGCGGAGACGATGCGATAAACTACCCGATCATGGCGACAGGCGGAAACGGCTGCATCTCCGTTACATCAAACATTCTGCCGAACCTCATAACCGATCTGGTCCACTCTGCACAGGAGGGCGACTTCGCATCCTCCAAGGCGATCAGCGACAGGCTGTACGATATAAACAAGGTGCTCTTCATAGAGAGCAAC
Source organism: Campylobacterales bacterium (assembly GCA_027081015.1). Taxonomy (GTDB): domain Bacteria; phylum Campylobacterota; class Campylobacteria; order Campylobacterales; family Hydrogenimonadaceae; genus Hydrogenimonas. Next base: position 35,427 of record JALWMA010000033.1, read on the forward strand.
CCGATTCCGATAAAGGCGGCGATGTACGCCGCCGGACTTTTGGAGACGCTGGAGTACCGCCTGCCGCTCACTCCGCCCTCAAAAGAGCATATGAGGCAGATCGAAGAGGTTGTAAAAAGGTATGAGATACCCGAAGCCTGAAAGATTCGGAAAATTTTGATTCAAGGAGAAAAGATATATGAGCCATTGTGAAAGCATGAAAGGCAGAACCCTCGTAATAAGCGGGGCGACGAGGGGTATCGGAAAGGCGATTCTCTACCGCTTTGCGGAAGCCGGAGCGGATATAGCCTTCACCTACAACTCTAACGGGGATGAGGCGCAAAAGATCGCCGACGATGTAAAGGTGCGCTACGGCATAAAGGCGGTTCCCTACAAGTTGAATATACTCGAGCCTGAGAGCTACAGGGACCTTTTCAAACAGATCGACGAAGATTTCGAACGGGTCGACTACTTCATATCGAACGCGATAATTTCGGGACGCGCGGTTGTCGGTGGGTTCGGCCCCTTCATGCGTCTGAAGCCCAGAGGCCTCAACAATATCTACACCGCGACCGTAACCGCGTTCGTGATCGGTGCACAGGAGGCCGCGAAACGCATGGAGAGAGTGGGCGGCGGAAGCATAATTTCTCTGAGCTCAACCGGAAACATAGTCTATACGCCCAACTACGCGGGGCACGGTACGAACAAGGCGGCTGTGGAGACGATGGTGAAGTATGCCGCCGCCGAGCTGGGAGAGAAGGGTATACGGGTAAACGCGGTAAGCGGCGGACCTATAGATACCGACGCGCTCAAAGCGTTTCCAAACTACGAAGAGGTAAAAGCGGAAGTGATAGAGCGCTCTCCGCTCAACCGCATGGGACTACCGGAAGATCTGGCCGGTATCTGCTGGTTTCTCTGCACCGACGAGTGCTCATGGCTTACCGGGCAGACGATCGTCGTAGACGGAGGCACCTCTTTTCAATGAGCATGAACCTCCCCAATATCCTCGCTTTTTCGCGCCTCGCAATGGCACCGCTTCTACTGTGGCTCCTTGCCGGGCGCGACTCTTCTCTTTTGCAGGGTATTCACGAAAGCTGGCTCGACTACTTCGCGGCGCTTGTATTCGTACTCGCAAGCGTGACAGACTTTTTCGACGGCTACATCGCACGCATGTTCAATCAGATCACCGCCCTGGGAAAGATCATAGACCCGCTGGCGGACAAAATGCTGACGCTCGCCGCCTTTTTGGGGCTCGTGGTTCTGCAGCGTGCCGATGTCTGGGCCATATTTCTGATCCTGAGCCGGGAGTTTTTCATAACGGGCCTTCGAGTCGTAGCCGTAGGCGAAGGAAAGGAGATCTCGTCTTCGATGGCGGGAAAAGTGAAGACCGTATCGCAGATGTTCGCAATAGGCTTTTTGACGATGAACTGGCCCGGAGGAGAGGCTCTTTTGTGGATCGCCGTGGCGATCACACTCTATAGCGGGTACGAGTATATCCGCGAATATGCTAAAGGTTGACGATGGGCATGCTCATATCTCTGCTGATACTATCTTTCCTGATCTTCTTTCATGAGCTTGGCCATTTTCTTGCCGCACGCCTCTTCGGTGTACGCGTGGAGCGCTTTTCGATAGGTTTCGGAAAGGTGGTTCTCTCCAAAACGGTCGCCGGTACGGAGTATGCCCTGAGCGCAATACCCCTCGGCGGTTATGTGAAGATGAAGGGGCAGGATGACACCGACCCCACAAAGATAAGCCTCGATCCGGACAGCTACAATGTAAAACCGCCGTGGCAGCGCATCGTGATTCTACTGGCCGGCCCTTTTTTCAACTTCATCCTGGCATATTTTCTCTACTTTGCCATCGCACTGATAGGAGCGAATGCCCTCAAACCTACGGTAGGGAGTGTCCAGCCGGGCTCGCCTGCCGAACAGGCCGGCTTGAAAAAGGGTGACACGATCGTAGCGATAGACGACGAGCCTGTAAAGGTGTGGGACGATCTGAGCAAAAAAATCTCCTCTTCGCACGGCCCGATCGATATGGTGATAGAGAGAAACGGAATTCTCGTACCGCTCAGTGTAATGCCGAGGGTTCTGGAGGCGAAGAACATATTCGGTGAAAGCGTCAAGAGAAGAATGGTCGGAATAGGGCCTTCAGGCGATGTCACCGTCGTTCGCTACGGCTTTGGCGACGCCTTCGGTTTCGCATGGCACAAGACTCTGGAGGCGGCCAAACTGATCGTACTGAGTGTTCAGAAGCTGATAGAGGGTGTGGTTCCTGCCAAAGAGATGGGCGGCGTCATAGCCATAGTACAGGTGACGGCCGAGGCGAGTCAGCACGGAATAGTTGCGCTTTTTGCACTCACGGCTCTTATCTCCGTAAACCTCGGGGTTTTGAACCTGCTGCCGATTCCGGCACTCGACGGCGGCCATATCATCTTTACACTCTACGAGATGATATTCAGGCGTCCGCTCAACGAAGAGATAATGTACAGGCTCACGCTGGGCGGCTGGGTACTGCTGCTATCGCTGATGGCATTTACCATATACAACGACATAGCAAGGATCGCAAATGGATAGAGCAACGATGCAGGAGAGATTCGACCGACTGGTCTGGAGGGTCGAAGAGGCGAGGATAAAGAGGAGCGAACACCATATCGTAAAGATAGTGGCGGTAAGCAAATATACCGATGAGGAGAGTATACGCCTGCTTTACGATCTGGGGCAGCGCGCATTCGCCGAGAGCAGGGTTCAGAGTCTGCAGGAGAGGGTCGAAAAGCTCGACGATCTGCCTATAGAGTGGCACTATATAGGGAGGCTGCAGAAGAACAAGATAAACCATCTTATAAGAGCCAACCCCTTCTTGATGCAGTCGCTCGATTCGCTGGAGCTTGCGGAGGCGATGCAAAAACGCCTTGCGGAGCATGGAGTCACGATGGAGTGTCTGATGCAGGTAAACAGTGCAAGGGAGGAGAGCAAGGCCGGCGTGGAGCCCGAAAAGGCGGAAGAGGTCTACCTGGCGATCAAAGAGTCGTGTCCAAATATCGACCTGCGGGGCCTCATGACCATCGGAGCGCATGTAGATGACGAATCGGTCATAAGAGAGAGTTTCGAAACCACCTACTCCATCTTCGAAAGATTGCAAAAGGATGGTGCCCGGATATGCTCGATGGGTATGAGCCGCGACTTCGAACTGGCCATAGAGTGCGGCTCCAACATGATACGGGTGGGATCGATACTATTCGAGTAGAAGAGCCGTATCGTGCACGGCAAAGGAGCTGTGATGATGATCTTTAAAGATAGAAGCGACGCCGGAAAGCATCTCGCCTGCGCGGATACAGGGAGTTGACCCCGGTAGAAGGACGCACGGTGATCCTCGTAGATGACGGTATAGCTATGGGCTCCACCATGCGCGCCGCACTCGACTACTGCCGGCGAAACGGTGCGGCCAAAGTGGTGGTAGCCGCCCCGGTATCGAGCCCTCGTGTAAAAGAGGAGTTCGAAAAGATCGCCGACGATGTCGTGATTCTCTCCACACCCCCCTACTTCCGGGCCGTAGCCGAAGCGTACGAGAGGTGGTACGACGTAAGCGACGAAGAGGTTCTGCAGATAATGCGAAGGTTCAGGAGCGGGCACTAATACAGGAAAACTCTTTTTTTATATACTCGGCCACTCTCAGTGCGTTGGCGTATATGGTCCAGGTGTATGGAACACTTCCGCCCGTGGGCATGAACGAAGCGTCCGCTACGAAGAGATTGGGGATGTCGTGGCTCTGGCAGTGGCGGTTGAGCACCGATTTGGATGGGTCGTCCCCGAAGCGGCATCCGCCGGCTATCAGGTTTTGCGGAGGCGTGGAAGATACGCTGGTGACGATGTTGCGTGCACCCATCTCTTTTAAAACGGCTTCGGCCTTTTGTGCAACCTTTCGCGCCAGCTTCAGGTCGTAAGGGTGTGAATTTACGCGCAGCTTCCCTACCGGCATGCCGAACCGGTCTTTGCGGGTTGGATCGATCGTTATGCGGCACTCGTCGGTAGGGAGCCAGTCGTTGAAGACCTCGAATCGTATCCGTTTGCTCTGTGTAAATCTGTATCGCAGCACCTTTTCGAGCTCTTCTCCCCAAAGGAGTTTTCCATCTTTGGAGTATTTGCTCATCGCCGCCCTTCTTATGAAGTTCTGATGGCCGAACATGAACTCCACGAGAGCCCCTTTGAGGCTTCTACCACCCTCTTTGAGCCGATACCAGTCGAGTATCGAGCGATTTACGAAGAGTCCGGGCTCCATCATGGCGTCGAACATCTCCTTCGAGAGCGATTTTCGATCCAAGTCGGCCTCGCCCCACCCTCCGGCTGAGAATATGAGGTTCTTTCCCAGCTCTCCGCTCGAGTTTGCAAGACCGTCGGGATAGTGGGAGTTTGCGGAGTTGAAAAGAAGCCTCACGCTCTCATGCGCCTGTGCGGCGACTACAAAGAGCTTCGCCCTTATCTTTACCTCTCTGCCGCTTCTCGAATCTACCGCATCGGCGTACCCGACACTCCTTTTCGAGGATGTGACGAGCCTTTTGACGAATGTGTTGTCGATAAGAGTCAGGTTCCCGGTTTTTAGTGCGGGCTCTATGAACGCCTCTCTCGAGCTCCCTTTCGCCCCGCTAGAGCAGCCGTAGCTGCCGCAGAAGTTGGAGTAGTAGCAGCCGTTTCGACCGCCCCTCCGTTCGGAGAGAATGGCCCTCGGCGTTACGAGTGGGGTCAAACCGCGCCGTCTGCAGCTTATGTCGAAGAGTTCCGTTATTCTGTTTTCACGGGTGGCAGGCTGCGGGAACTTCTTTCTCTTTCTCGGCGGCTCCAGCGGATGCTCCCTGAAGGTTCCCGAAATTCCCACGAGCTCTTCGACTCTGTCGTAGTAGGGTTCGAGCTCTTCGTAAGATATGGGCCAGTCGACGATATTTGCCCCCTCTATCGGTCCGTACCGCTCGAGCAGCCTGAAGTCGTCGGGGTGCATTCTGTGAAACATTCCGCTCATCAGGTTCGACGATCCGCCTACGATGTTTCCGTTCCAGAAGCTCCAGCCGGTTTCGTATGTGGGCCTCTGAACCCACCTGCCCTCGGAGAGCTCTTCGATTACATGGTACTCCTCGAAGAGGTTCGGCGTGACGATATCGCGCCTGCAGTATGCGATTTCGTCTTTGCTGAAATCGCCTCTTTTCATCCACGGGCCCTTTTCGACAAGGGCCGTCTTCAAACCTGCGTCTGCAAGCAGATATGCCACTGCTCCTCCGGCCGCTCCACTCCCTATGACGGCCACATCATACACCGCAATACCTCTTTTTCGGTCTCGGCAAACCCGGCTTCAGCCCAAACGATCTCCACCCGGTCTCATCCACGTTCCCGCCGTAGATCGGGTCTGAAAGCAGCGCTTCAAGAGTAAGGTTCATCACCTGGCTAAGCCAGTATGAACCGAAACGATCCTCTTCGAACTTACGCAAAAGCCGCTCCCTCTTTTTGTAAGTGAGCTTCGAGATGCTCTCTCCTGCCATACCCTGAAGCCTTTTTGCCCCCTCGAATAGGATAGCGCGGATATCGGGGTCGAAACTTTTGTGTTCGAGGGCCTCTTTGGTGTATCGTGCGGCATTGAAGGTGTCAGCATCTGGCATCGTTGCGAGACCTTTGGGGAAAAAGTGGCGCTGCACCGAAAAGATAACATCAAGGGCGCTCTCGTGCTTTTCGCTCTCCAATCTTTCCGCCGACAGCGAAACGGACGAACCAAAAGCCGCCAAAGATGCCGCCGTGCCGATAAACTCTCTTCTATTCATAACCGTACTATACCCCTTTATCGTGCAGTGAACGTGTACGGTAGAGAGCGTAAGCATAAGCAAACAGCCCCAAAACATACCCCGTCGCAAACATCGGAACCGAAAAGCGTTCCGGCACCCCGCCCTCCATAACGGCGGAGGCGGCGAATATGAAAGAGGCGATCATGATGAGCCCTCCAGCGACTCCGGCACCCAGCGACAGAGGGCCGAAGCGCGGGTAGAACCCCCTTTCGTTGAGATATAGTACGATAACCGAGAGGATGATGAGGGCTGCCGAAACCGCGACCGGAGCCCAGACCGGCCCGACCCATGGAAGCGGGATGAGAAAGAGGATGTCCCATGTAGAGAGTGACTGCGGCCAGTCGAGCAGCATCTTCAAGAAGATGTAGTAGAAGATATCCCAGATTCCGAACATTATAAAAAAGGCCGCGACCCTCGACTGCAGCCGCCTATAGGAGAGTGCGGCCGTCGACCACAAAAGAATCAGTGTGGCAGCCTCTCTCGCCGTCTCTATGGCAAGAATTTTTTTATCTATCGGCACGAGCGGAAACGAAAAGCCGTTCGGGTAGTAAATCTCTCTGAGGTAGACGACTACGGCACTCTCTATGTATCCGAACGACACTCCCCATATGACCAGCCATAGAAGCCGCTTTTTCAGATCCATCGATTTAGAAACGGTAGATATCTATATTTTCGCGAATCTCGTCCACCAGCGCAGCAAGCGTCTCCTGCAGATACTCTTTTATCTCATCCTCTCCGGCGAAGGGCGGCGCCCATTTGCTCTGGACGATCGAAACACGCTTCGTAATCTTCGATCTTCCCTGTTTTATGGTGAGCGTTGCGGCAGCCTTGGCTGTAAGGTTTTCACCGGTCAGGCTGCTTTTGTCGAAAGTAGCGCCGAGGTAGTCTATCTGGACCTTCACATTTGCGATCTTTTTGTCGTTCTTGATCCCCGTAACGACTCTGCACCCCTCGACCTCGAGCGCTTTTGTCAATGCATCGGCAAGCCACTTGTCGAGTGCCTGGTCGCTGTATATTGTGGTGACGGTTTTTCCGCCCTTTACGATTTTACCGACGACACTCTTGTCGACTCTGGCGTCCGTAACATCCGACAGAACGATCACACCGCTCTTTTGCAGTACCGCAGGGTTTGGAACGAAAGGATCGATACGTATCTCGGCCTGCTGTTTCTGGGCACATCCGCCGAGACCGAATATCGAAATAAAAAGAGCTGTAACCAGAATGGAGATCTTTTTCATGCCGTCCCTTTTGCCTTTTTTCCCGTTTAGTATAGCCAATTATTCTTTATCACTCCGCATGATATGAAGGTTTGACAAAACGCTTTTTGGCTAAAATTATGCCATGAAAAAGAGTGGTTCGTCACTTGGAAAATGCCCCGAATGCGGGGGAAAGATCGTCTGTCGCGGAGAGTTTTACGGCTGCGAAGGTTTTGTGAGAGGGTGTGGTTTCACCCTCTCCGTTCATTCCCTCGCCTCTATCGGCCACTATACTATAACACCGAAGCAGATGAGAAGTCTGCTGAAAGGGCCGACCAAGTTGGCGTTCAAAACTTCAAGCGGGGTGGAGCGCATATTCAGAGTCGAGCTTAAAAATGTCGACGGCAGATGGCGCGCATGGGTCGATTTCGAGGCCGGAAGCGAGCCGGAAGCTCTGGGAAGCTGCCCTCTGTGCGGCGGCGATGTAGTGGAGAGTCCGTTGAGCTTCGGGTGCTCCAGATGGGATGAGGGGTGCGAGTTCGCGATATTCAAAAATTCCCTTAAGCGTTTTGGCGGTAAAATGCTCGGCAAACAGAAGGCGAGAGAGCTTCTTGAAAACGGTGTCACGGAGGCGGAGATCAGGGCTTTTGACGGTTCTATGAAAAGAGTGAGGCTCCTTCTCGACACAGAATTCGGATGTAGCGTGGAGTTTTAGTCTGCCTCTGGGTCGATCTGCTCCGTCTGCAGAAAGCACAGACCCCAACCCTGAGAATATGGGACATGGAGGCGCTAACCGGCATTAAACCAAAGATTGAAGAGGAGGCATTATGAAACAGGATATCACACTTCAAAAGAGGTACGACGAGGCGGCCAAAAAGGCCGCCGAGAACCCGGAGGATGAGTCTGTAAAGCCTTTTCTCGCCCTCGATTCGATCCTCAAAGAGATCGATAAAAACGGTTTCATGCAGATGATAGACCTCGACCCCTACTTTGGAGAGACATCTCTGCCTTTCAAAGATCAGACCGATCTGCTGGCAAAAGCATATCCCGAAGAGTTCGCCTTTTTCAAAGAGTTCATCGACGACCTGCAGGAGGAGATAGAGCTCCATTTCGAGCTTACAGAGATGTACGAAGACGAGGAGTTCGACCAGTTCGTCGACGATATGAAGATTATAAAGAGCAGATATACCGAAACCTTCAACAGAGAGTATCGGGAGAGGATGTACGACTTTACAAAGAGGGTTATAGACGATCTGCTTTAAAGATACCGCAACAGCATTCCGGCGTTTGGTGAGCTAAACGCCGTCTCGAAATCTTGGATTTCGAAGCTTCAGGGGGTTGTAGGGCCGCACAGGCCCTGCCGGATTACGGGCTTTGCCCGGAATCCGTGTAACATTATGACATTCCAATCACCATCCTCCTAAGCTCATCCCCCTCTACAAGCTCCTCTTTCAGAAGCCTCTTTGCGATCTTCTCTATAATCTTCCACTCTCTTTCGACGACCTCCTGTGCCAGTTTCGTTCCCTTCTCTATCCAGTGGACAATCTGCGACTCCAGCTTCTCCTTGAATAGGTCACTGTTGATGCTTTGCAGCAGCGTCTCTATGTGGACATTCGGCAGTTCATCGTCCATTCCAAACTGCGCTATGGCGCTGTAGGCATACAAAGCCGCCTCCTGCAGATCGCTGTAGGCACCCGTTTCGAGCCCCTTTCGTGGACCGAACTTCTTTATTGTAGCGACCCTGCCTGCGAGCAGAACCGCTATGTTGGCCTCTATCTCCTCTTTTGAAAGATTCGTTTCGATGGCGTCCTGCATATACGAAACAAGCCCCAGCGCTTCGCTTCTGGGAATGACCGTAACCTGCTCTATCTCTACATCAGGCAGGAGCCTCAGAGATGTGACGGCGTGGGCCGCTTCGTGGTAGGCGCTCTTTTTCAGATCCTCTTCGAAGTTTTTGAAACGCTTCTTCTCCAGCTTATGGCCGTATTTTATGGTATTGATCCTATCGATCACGATCTCTTCACTCAGCCTGTCCAGACCGGCCCTGAGGGCATCCAGTGCCGCCTCTTTGGCGATGCGTCCGAGCTCATAGCCGTTCATTCCGGACATATAGCGGATAATCCGGTCTATATCTATATCTTTTTGGTGCGGCTTCTCCATGATCTTTTCGGCAAAAAACCGGCGCGCCTCCCTGTCGAGTTCCGGCACCTCCACACTCTGGTCTATGCGCCCCGGGTGCATAAGCTCCGCCGGCACCTCCTCGATATCTCTTGCCGTGGCTATCGTGAATATATAGTCCTTCGGTTCGCTCGGCAGCCGGTCGATCATCTGCGTAAGAGTCGCGGTGGGGATAGCTGTGTAGTTCCCATCTATCATACCTTTCGTATCCACCCCCTCCAAAACTACAAGTACAGGTGCAGCCAGGCGGGCGCGCGTAAAAACCTCTTTGACAAGAAGCTCGTCGAAAAGATCACTCTCCTGCAGATAGATATATGCAAGGCCGGCCTCTTTTGCGAAAGCTTTTACGAGCATACTCTTGCCCACTCCCTCCGGACCGTAAAGAAGCAGGCCCTTCGGCAGTGTAATGTCGAAATGTCTGAGCCCCTCTTCATCCTGAAGCAGTCTGATTATCGATCTGAGCTCCTTTTTGACCCTCAGCTGTCCGGCTACATCGCCGAAACCTATGTGCGATACGTGGATTGCGAGGCGGTCGGAGTACGGCGATTTCGGCTCCGGCCTCTCCTGCTCCTTCTCCGTGATCTTTTCCAGGATTAGCTTTGCTGTATATCCGCGCCTGCTCCGGCGCCACTCAAGCATGTAGCTGCGCTCGAACTTTACGAAATACTTTAGATCTTCAGAAAGTTCGGAATACTCTTCGAGCCGCTTTTGTGCACCCTTTGAGAGTGTGATTATGCACCTTTTGGCATCTTCGGGAGATTTCGAGACCAGGTCCGCCAGAAGTGCGGGCAGTTTGTGCGAGATCCTTTTCGCATTGAGATAGGGGGAGAAGCCGAGCAAAAATGCAAGCGCACCCAGACTGGGGTCCGAAATTTCGGTCTGCATCGTCCTTTCGGCGTTGATCTGCTCTAAGGTTCTATCCAAAACCCTTTCACAGATCTGCCACAGCGTCCTGAAATCGAGCGGATAGAAGAGAGCCAGGTCTCCTTCGCTGAAGACCGTGAGTATATCCGCATCGAAAACCGTTACGAGGTTCCCCTCTTCGTCGGCAACGGCCTCTTTGGCGATCTGTTCGTAAAACCGCCCCTGAATCAACAGAGGATCTTCGTAATAGCCGTCTATGAAGCTTTTGTCGTACCATGAAGGGTCGTTTACGGAGAAGGTGAAGAGAAATATCGCCTGACGGTATCTGCGAAGATCGTCGGGTGCTCCGTCGGACACGATCGAAGCGAGAAGCCGCTGGATCGAGTGGTCGGCCTTGTCTATATCTTCGAAGATTACGACTCCGTCCGGATATCTCGATATCCACGACTCCAAAACACCTTTCGGCCCCACCAGACGCTCTATATCGTCGCTGAAAGAGAAGTCTCCCATATGCAGAATCAGCATCTCGCGCCGAAGATAGCGGCCTATTACCTTCGCGGCGAAGTTCTTCCCGCAGGCCGGTGTGCCGGCCAGTGTCACCATTCCGGCGACACCGTCGAAAATCGTGAGCCTCCCGAACCGCTCTACGGCAGACTCTATAAGCTCTATCGCCCTATCCTGCCCGAGAATCTCCCTTTTTGCATATTCTGAAAACTTTTCCATACTATTCACCCTCTCTTATCGGCCTGTTGGCGATCATCTCCAGCACCACTGTGGCATAGGAGCCTTTTGGGAGCGTGAAGTGAAGCTCGTAGTGGGCATCCTGCTCTTTGTATATCCCCTCCACATCTTCGGGCCAGATCCAGGCGTATCTGCGGCTCCCCTGCGCCGGTATATCGTGGATGAACTCCTTCTCTATCTCCCATGCAAGGCCGGTAGAGTGTTTCGCCTTTTTTCCGCACAGGAGTCCCGTAGGGCTGATTTGGCGATTTTTGAAACGGTCAGACTCCTCTGCGACGCTGTCGACGACGAAGTGCTTTCCGTGCGGGTAGTGGCTCGCCACGTCGCCCGGAAGAAGCCTGAAGAAGTGGTGCTCCCTGCGAATCTCTTTTATTAGTGCCGAGTTCCAGACATAGAGCTCTTTCAGCTCCTTTTCAGTCAATGCGTCGAATAGTCTCGAAATCTCTATCCTCTTGCTCAGCCAGAGGTTGAAGAGGTGGGATTGATATGCGCTGATAAGAAAGTCGCGCCTCTTTCTGTCACGCATTTTCCGTTTCCCCTCTATGATCTCTTTGGCGGTTTCGAAGTTGTCGCCTTCGCGTCCGAAGCGCTGGTAACCGAAGTAGTTCGGAGAGCCGTTGAGCCTTATCCACTCCAGGAGCGAATCGATCTTTTTGGCGTCTGTGGGGTTCACTTTTTTCAGCCGTATGAAGAAACGGTTTCCCTTCAGGTGGCCTATTCGAAGCTTGTTTGCATGGAGTGTCCGCTCCAAAATTTTGATCTGCGGATGTGAGAAATCTTTCAGCCTCTCTTCATACTTTTTATGGAGCGATATATACTGAATCGTCATCGCGTCCTTGTCTTTGAGGCCTGCGTAGCCGAAATCGCGCACCCTGATTCCGAGATGGGAGCTGAGGGTTTGAAGCATCTGCCACGTAGTAAGCCCCTTTTTCCTGACTTTCAAAACGAGATGCTCCCCCTCGCCGCTGAAGTCGTAGAGGGGTATTTCGCTCACTGTGAAATCGGCGGGCGTCTGCCTGAAATGGAAATATACTGGAGAGTGGGAGAGAGGATATAGACGATCCGGTTTCATCTTGCTCCTTGAGTAGGTGATCGTTTATGCAATTATACTCTTATGTTGCGCAAATTCCGGGCAAAGCCATTAATTCGGCAGGGGGTGAGCGCCCCTACAACCCCAAGAATCTACGAAATCTCAGATTTCGGGACGATTTTACGTAAAATCGGTTATACTCTTTCACGATACGGAGTTATAATTGTGTCTAAAAACCGAGGTATAGAGATGATAGATCCGAAATTCCTGCACCTGCTATTTTCGACCGCAAGCATTGAGAGATGGAACGACCAGATTCGACCGGTAGATTTCGTGGAGCTGGACAAACAGTCGCACAAGATGATAACCGCATGGCTCCTGGGGCGCATCGAAGAGGAGGAGAACCGCACGAAGATCGACTGGCGCAGACTCATAGAGTACGGCGTGTGCGAGTTCATGTACCGTGCGGTAGTGACCGACCTTAAGCCGCCCGTCTTTCACCATCTGGTGAAACATAAAAAGCGGGAGCTGGATGCCTATGTAAAAAAGGAGCTTTTCGGCATCATGGACCGAAAGCTTCAAGAGAGGTTCGAAGCGTATCTCTCCTCCGACGAGAACGAGATTGAGCGCCGCATACTCGGCGCGGCCCACTTTCTTGCAAGCCGGTGGGAGTTTGGGATAATCTACGACTTTCACCCTAACGCAGCCGGCGTCACCGAGATAAAAGAGCGCATAGACTCGGAAGTCGAAGATTATCTCGACCTGACGGGCGTGCGCAGGCTGGAGATGGGGATAAAGAGCAGGAACTTTCTTGAGACGTGCGCCATGCTAAGGTTTCAGAAACGGTGGGCAAAGACGCCGAGGATTCCGCAGACGTCGGTGCTTGGGCACATGTTTTTCGTAGCCGTCGTAACCTATCTTCTAAGTCTGGAGTACGGTGCCTGCGACAGGAAACTATACAACAACTTCTTCGCCGCCCTTTTCCACGATATAGCCGAGTCTCTTACAAGAGATATAATTTCACCGGTAAAATACGGCGTAGAGGGGCTCGACGAACTTCTGGCCGATTACGAGAAGGAGGCTGTAGAAGAGAGGCTTCTGCCGATGCTTCCTCCATATCTGAGAGACGAGATGCGCTACTTCGTGAACGACGAGTTCGCCGACAAGATCATGGTGGACGGGAACCTTGAGCTTATCGAGAGGGTCGACTTGATGGAGTCGAAGTACAACAGCGACAGCTACAACGCGATAGACGGCTCGCTCATAAAGACGGCGGACCACATAGGCGCCTTTATGGAAGCCGCCGCTTCCATCAGAAACGGCGTCAACCCGCCCTCACTGCAGGAGGCGAAAAGCGGCTTGATGAAAAAGTATCAAGGTTTTTCCATATTCGGCATAGATATAGAAAAGATTCTTGCCGGGCTGGCATGAAGTCAGAAATGGTTAGCTTTGCAGATGTCGATATAGGGCTTTCTTACGGCCCTCGCGAAGATGGTGACGGGTGTCCTCGTCTTTTTCGCGATGTTTAATATCCTGCTCTCTTTGGCAGGGTCGAAAGCGAACAGAATCTCGAACTCTTCGCCGCTGCACCCCACCCTTTTCGGAATGGGGCGGAAAAACTCGAAACCGAGCCCGTTTGCGCGGTGAAGCTTTTCAAGATCGCGGAAAAGACCGTCCGAGATGTCCATCGCACACCTAATGCTCGAAGCGGCTTCGTAAAAGAACTTCTCTCTCAGTACCGGCTCGATAAAGCGCGACCGTCCGTTTACGCTGCCGCCCCTCAACAGACGCCCGAGATCCCGCAGGCTTCCCCCGAGATCACCGGTATAGGCCAGCAGATCCCCCTCTCTCATACCGCTTCTTCTTACCGGTTTTTCGCACTCGGCCATAATGGTTACCGATATGTCGAGCTTGATATTGGCTATCGTGTCTCCGCCTATTATCGTGATGCCGTATTCGTCCGCCGCATCCTGAAAGCCGCGGGCGAGCTCTTTTAGCTCACTTCTCGAGTAGTCTTTGGGAATCGCTACCGTCAAAAGGGCGTATCTCGGTTTAGCGTTCATTACGACAGCGTCCGATATATTCACGAGCATCGCTTTTTTGGCGATCTGGTAGAGGCTCATCCAGTCGCGCCTGAAATGGACGTTTTCGAAAAAGGCGTCCTGGCTTACGCATAGATTTTTAAGCTTACCGGCCCCTATGACGGCCGCATCGTCTCCGATAAACGGGCTCTTGGAAAAACAGTCTATAAAGTAGTCCTCTTTGTTCATGCCGGTAATTATATCAGAGTCCATTCGGCTCGAAAGGTTCAAAGAGGCTGAAAACATTGGTAACACTCAACCGAATTTGCGCAACTCTCGCAAACATGATTAAACTTATTTATAGACTTGGCTATGTATAATTGACCATATTCCCATGCCACATTACAAAGGATGCGTCTCAATGAGTATACAGATACATAAATACGATGTTGTGATTGTCGGTGCCGGACTCGCCGGGCTGGCAGCCGCAAGGGAGCTTCAGCGGGCGGGCAAGAGTGTCGCCGTACTGACGAAACTGCACCCGCTCAGAAGCCACTCCGGAGCGGCGCAGGGCGGTGTCAACGCCGCTCTCAGCGAAGATGACGATATCGAACTCCATATGTTCGATACGGTCAAAGGGAGCGACTATCTTGCCGACCAGGATGCCGTCGAGCTGATGTGCTCGAAAGCGCCCGAAACCATCCGCTGGATCGCCAACAGCGGCGCCGCTTTCAGCCGAAAAGAGGACGGCACGATAGCGCAGCGCCCTTTCGGCGGCCAGTCGAAGCCGAGAGCCTGCTACGCCAGAGACCGAACGGGCCTTACGCTGCTTCAAACCATATATGAGCAGGCCGACAGGGAGAACGTAACCTTCTTCGACGAATGGTACGTCGCCGACATCATCTACGAAGATGGGGTGGTTAAAGGAGTGGTCGCATACAATATAAGGGACCTCGAGCCGGCCATCTTCAACGCCAGGGCCACCATGTTCGCTACCGGCGGTTACGCCAGGGCTTTCAAAATCAGCTCCAACGCGCACGCCAATACCGGCGACGGCCTCTCGATAGTGGCACGCCACGGTCTGCCTCTGGAGGATATGGAGTTCGTCCAGTTCCACCCTACCGGACTCGCCGGCAGCGGAATTTTGATCTCCGAAGCGGCCAGGGGTGAAGGCGGACGCCTCTACAACAGCCTCGGCGAAAGGTTTATGGAGAAGTACGCTCCCGAGAAGATGGAGCTGGCGCCTCGCGACGTCGTAAGCCGTGCAATCACACAGGAGATACTCGAAGGGCGCGGCGTGGGCCCCAACAAGGATGCCGTGGCGATAGACCTCACACACCTGGGAGAAGAGCTCATAATGGAGCGTCTGCCGGAGCTCAGGGATCTCGCCATCACGTTCCTCGGGCAGGATATGATAAAAGAGCCCATCCATATCGCGGCGACGGCCCACTACTCGATGGGCGGCATACCATGCGACATAGACGGCCATGTAAAAAAGAGCCCCAAAGAGATCGTAAAAGGGTTCTACGCGGCCGGTGAGTGCGCATGTGTCAGCGTTCACGGAGCCAACAGGCTGGGTGCCAACTCGCTGCTTGAAGCGCTCTTTTTCGGACGTCATGTAGGTGCACATATAGTGGAAGATCTCGAAAGCGGCAAACTCGAGTGCCACGAAGCGAAAGAGGCCGATGCCGACAGAATGCTGGCCGAGATCAGGTTCTGCATGGAGAACAACGGCACCGAGTCGGTACCCAAGCTTAGAGCCGAGCTTCAGGAGAGCATGATGGCCAACGCCGGAGTCTTCAGGACCGAAGAGACTCTTTTGAAGCAGAGGGCCATTCTCGCCGAGCTGAAAGAGCGCTATAAAAACATTCGCATCGACGACAAGAGCAAGATATTCAACACCGATCTGCAGGAGGCGATCGAGTTCGGCCATATGCTCGACTACTCCACCTTTATCGTCGAAGGTGCCATCGCACGCAAAGAGAGCCGCGGCGCGCACTATAGAGACGACTATCCGAAGAGAGACGACGAGAACTTCCTCAAACACACATTTGCGACGATGAACGAAGACGGATCGATAGATATAGAGTATGGAGATGTGGTACTCGGAAAATTCGAGCCGCAAGAGAGAAAATATTAAGGATGGGCGATGAGCAGTGAACGAATTACAAAAAAATTGACTTTCAAGACTTTCCGTTTCAACGCGGAGACCGATTTTCTGCCCTACTTTAAGACTTACGAGATGGAAGTGGGTAAAGATGAACTGGTGCTTGACATTCTAAACAGAATCAAGTGGGAGTTCGACGGAAGCTTCAGCTACCGAAGGAGCTGCAGGCACGGTATCTGCGGAAGCTGTTCGATCAAGGTGAACGGCAAGCCGGTACTCTCGTGCAAGCAGAATGTCTGGGAGCTTGTGGATATTTTCGAAACGGACACTCTCCTGCTGGAGCCGCAGAGCAGAAAACGTGTCGTCAAAGATATGATAATTGACAAGAAGGACTTCTGGCAGAAACATGCCGAGCTCAAGCCCTACCTCGTAGCCGAGATAGACGAACACCCGAAAGAGGAGATAAAGGTCTCTCCGCACGAGGCTGAGCAGCTTCTCGAGGCCGACTACTGCATCCAGTGCGGAAACTGCTACTACGCGTGCCCGGTCGTAGAGGTAAACGAGAACTACTTCGGACCGGCGCAGTTTGCGAAAGCGTACCGCTTCAACGCGGATGTTCGCGACAACGCAAAGCGGGAGCGCCTGGAGAAGGTTCGCGAAATGGGCCCGGGAGTATGGGACTGTGTGAAGTGTTTCGAGTGTGCGGAGGCGTGCCCGAAAGATGTAGACCCGATAGGCAAGATCACGAAGCTGCATAACCAGATTTTCGAAGAGGGGCTCGCACAGGACAATGTGGCCACGCGACATGCGGTGGGCTTCAAACACTCCATCGTAAAACATGGACTTCTGGACGAGGGAGAGCTCGTAAGGTACTCCGAGGGAACGCTGGGGGTTATGAAGCACCTGCCCGAAGCTGTTGCGATGTTCAAAAAGGGCAAGATAGTGATGCCTTGGAATATGCCTAAATCAAAAAATCTCGACGAGATCAAGACTCTGGTCAAGAGCTCGTCGAAAGTCAAATTTTAAAGGGGACGAATATGGCGAAACTTAAATATGCACTCTATACCGGATGTACTGCGAGAGAATCGACCCCTGAACTGCTTATGTCTACGCTGGCCGTAGCCAAGAAACTCGATATCGAACTCGTACTTTTGGACGAAGCGAGCTGCTGCGGTGCAAGCCACCTGCAGGATTTCGACGATTTCCTTTCACTCGTTCTGAATGCCAGAAACATCTGCTACGCCGAGAAGCAGGAGCTGGATATGGTCACGATATGCAATACTTGCCAGCTCAACACGGTGATGACCAAGGAGCGTCTCGACGGCGACGAAGATCTTAAGTCGCAGGTCAACGAGAAACTGGCGGAGGTCGGGCTCGAGTACAAGGGTACCAGCTCGGTGCGCCACTTTCTTTACGCGATCATAGACGACTACGGTCTCGACAGGCTTGCCGAAAAGGTTGTAAAGCCGCTCGACGATTTCAATATCGCCGCATTCTACGGCTGCCACAATATCCGGCCGAGCCACCTTCACAGAAAGCACAATGCGGTAGAGAGAGATGTGGGAGAAGGCGGCGGAGAAGAGGGCTTTGAAAAAGTAGAGCTCATGAGCAAATACAACAGCGGTGAAAACCCCTACAACCCCACCTCTCTCGACAGGATCATAGACGCTTTGAGAGGCAAAAGCGTAGATTACGAGAGCAAAAACAAGTGCTGCGGCTTCCATGCGGACCTGCAGGCACCCCACACGGCACACAAACTCACCGGCACCGCACTACTGGATGCCATAGACAACAACGCCGACATGATGGTGACCCCCTGCCCGCTCTGTCATCTGAATATGGATGTAAAACAGGATTCCGTCGCCAAAGAGATGGGTAGAGATATAAAACTGCCTATTCTGCACCTGCCGCAGCTCATCGGGCTGGCACTCGGCATCGACCCGCAGGAGCTCGGCCTTCAGCACAACGTTTCCGAACCCACTTTTGTATAAAGTTTGCGCCTCTTGGCGCAAGCTTCAAAAATCTTTAAACCGTAGAGAAAATAAGACAAATTTTATCTGCTTTAATACCCTTATGATACAATTGGGATATCAAAAAACTCAAAGAAGGAGCTGAAAATGCCAAAGATCAACCGCTATGTAGACATAGATACCGTAGAGAGAGAAGCCAAAAAAGATTACATCGACAGACACTCTCCGTTCATATACTGCGAAAGCAGTGCAAAAAAAGGGGAGAAGTTCCCTGTAAGGGTCGTGATGGGTAAAGAGTACACTCACCCTGACGATCCCGACCACTTCATCGAGAGTATCCGCCTCTTCAACGGCGAAACACTTCTCGGCGAAGTCACTTTCAACGCCGGAATGCTCGGCGGTGAAGGCCATAAAGGACACGCGGAGGTCACTTTCAACATCGTTCCGACCGGAAGCAAGCTCCACCTCGTAGCTCAGGCGTACTGCACGAAGCACGGATTGTGGGAGAACGAGCCGGTCGTCGTCGAAGTTACCGAGTAAGCCGCTCTCAACTCATGAACGGGCGCCTTTAGGCGCCCTAACCTCTTTTTAACCCCTTTTAATCTACACTATCATCCATGAACAGACTCTATAACGCCCTGCAGTTAAAAAGACTTTACCAGCTAAAACAGCTCGGTTACAGATATGTGCCGATCATAGAGAAACGAAGCGGCGGCTCCGCTGATCTGCCCGACGATCTCGAGATGCTTAAGCGGATCGTTTCGGAGTGCAGACTCTGTGCTTTGAGCAAAACCAGGACAAAGACGGTGTTCGGAGAGGGCGACCCCAATGCGGCACTGATGTTCGTGGGAGAAGGTCCGGGCGCACAGGAAGATACGACCGGAAGGCCGTTCGTGGGCAGGGCCGGCGAGCTCTTGACAAAGATGATAGAGAACGCGATAGAGATTCCAAGAAGCAGCACGTACATAGCTAACATAGTGAAGTGCAGACCTCCCAACAACAGGGTCCCTACACCCGAAGAGGCCTATACCTGCCTCCCTTTTTTGATGAAACAGATAGAGATAGTCGCACCGAGGGTCGTCGTGGCGCTCGGTGCGACGGCCTACCACTATCTGACGGGTGACAAAAGCGGCATTACGAAGGTAAGGGGAGAGGTCATAGATACCGGAAAATATCTGCTGATACCGACTTACCACCCGAGCTACCTGCTCAGAAACCCGTCGGCAAAAAAAGAGGTTTACCAGGATCTTTTGAAAATCAAGAGGATTTTATGCGAAAACTGTTAGTAATTTTCACGCTGATTACCGTGATTTCGGCGCAGATTCAGCTGCTCTCTCCCATTCCGCTCCCGTCCAACGTCATAATAGACCTCGATACGCGGGAGTATAGCGACGAGGAGCTCGCCGAGCTGCTCCACAGAGGGGAGATCTTTACCTTTCTCGCCAAGGCAGGCAAGACCCAAGACCCTGAACTCGCCGCCGTGAAACAGAGCTATATGACACTCTTTAACGTAACACACAAAATCTACTCTTCGGCGGCATTCAGAGTGGCGTTTGTCGTACCTTACAAGAAGATAGGAAAGTACGCCTACTCCACTTCCAACTCGGTACTTGCCTACCTTTTGAACCGAAAAATCCCATTCGAAATGGAGCTGTTCCCCATAGAGAACGAAGATAACGCCACACTGCACGAAGCGCTTCAGAACATCTCCGGCGGAGCATTCGACCTTATAGTCGCACCGGTTACGTACAGAGGGGCGGAGTATCTCTGTATGCAAAACCTCGAGACCGAGCTCTTCATACCTACACTGCACAAAAACAGAGTAGACTGCATGAACAGCCTCGTCAGCTTCGGCGGCATAGACTACAATGCGCAGATAGAGACTCTCTCCTACCTCGTCGAATCCAACGCCACCGTCATTACGGTATCGGATAGCTCATCCATTTCGAAGATGCTCTCGCAAGCCGTAGCGCAGAATCTGGATGTAAAAGATCATCTCACGCTCGATAGAAGCGGATACTACAAAGATATGATACTGAGGCATGAAGATCTGAACGAGTCGACGATCTTTATGAACACTCCGGTGGTAAAGAGCAGCCTCTTTCTTTCACAGCTGACACTGGCAGATTTCAAACCGCTGCAGCTCTTGAGCACACAGATTAACTACTCTCCGCTGCTTCTTACGCTTACGCAGTACCACGACAGGGAGAATATGGTGGTGGCCAGCTCCATAGGGGAAGCAGACCCGGTTTTGAGTGAAAATATCGCCCTGATCGGCCAGGATATCCGCTTCAACTGGCTAAACTACGCGACGGTTACGGGAGTGGACCACTATTTCAGTACGAAAACGGGAGAACAGAGGCTCACAAAAGAGCACTTTTCGGACGGCTCCATAGAGTATGATGTGCTTCTTTACGAAGCGGGACTCTACCGCTTTATTCCCAAAGAGGTGCCGCTCCCGCCCGAGGATCTGAACGATACATACGTATATCCGGACGAAGAGCTGCCGATGGAGGACTACCACTCCGATATGATGGAGTAGAGGCTTCGAGGAATCTTCGCCACCCTACCCTCTTTCAAAAACGCGAGCTTCACCTTCATCTCAAAAAGCGTCTCGCCCTCTTTTAAAACACTCTGCAAAAGGGTTATGGAAGCCCCCTTGCGCTCCAGAAGCTCCGTTTTTACCTCTAAAAGGTCGCCAAGCATCGCCGGTTTCATAAAGTCGGCTTCCAGATGCTTTACAACGAAGTACCCCTCCTCGCTTTGGGGAGTGAGCCCCCTTTTGAAAAAAGCTTCACTCCTCGCCCTCTCGCAAAACTTCAGGTAGTTTGCGTAGTAGACTATGCCTGCAGCGTCGGTGTCTTCGTAGTAGACTCTTATTTTCATCTTCTAAACCCTATGTATATTTGGCATCTTTTATCGGTTAACCGTTTGATATTCTGTTGTGACTCTTTCACTTTCTGCTACTGTTGTTTCTGTATTATACATTGTGCAGTCGGGGCGGGGTCATTATAGTCGAACAAAAGCGCATCGAAGCGGCATTTTGGGGTGCCAATTACATTGCCGGTGAAATCATCAAAAACACCAAAACGGGTGACAAACTCCTTATGCAAAGGCTCAAAGAGAATCTGCCCGAAGCGTTGCATAAAAAAGCGTTAAATGCTCAAGTAAAACACTTGTGATTTGAAGATTGATTATATAGCAATGTAGCACTCTCCCAAAGCCCACTTAGAATGTGTTATAATAGTAAAAAATTATACCGATGAAAGGAGGCGGTCATGCTGTATTACCGACGACGCAACTCTACCGAACCGGTACCCAGGCAACGCATGCACCGCCATCCGTTGCTGACTCTCGTCAATTGGTCCTACGATCGTAGCCGACACTTGGATGAAGAGCGGTTTAGAGCGATTTTGAGCCGGTTTGACGAACACTATGCCCATATCTATCTGCGTATCTTCAACGAAGTACCGGCAGAAGTTCTATGGTCTTTCGTTGCCGAAAACGAATTGCACGAAAGCGACATAGAGAGCATCTATGACGAGATGCACCGGTTCGGGGTCGATCTGCGTCCACTTCGATAATGTACTCACCTTCTGATTTCTCCGATCAAGCCCGACTCTTCGATATCGCCCTGGCGATTTTGGAAGACTACGATATCACTACCTGGTCACTGGGCGGCGGTACGGCGCTTTCGATGCTCTATTACCGACACAGGCTCTCTTATGACATCGATATCTTCATCGAATCATTCGGAGAGCTACAGCGTATTCTCGATCATAAAGAGGAGATCGCCGCCAATCTCTGCATCGATCGCAAAGCCATCCTCTCTTCTCCTACCGGCGTGACGTTTGTGCTTGACGATGAAGCACACGGTTTGAAACTCGATTTTGTCTATTCTCCGCCACTCACAAGCAAGCCTTTTGTGCAATGTGATGTATTTGATCACAGTGATATTACGGTGCAAACGCCGCTTGAAATTGTCGCCAAAAAGCTCAAATTCCGTGAAAAAGCGACAATTCGGGACCTTTGTGGATTATGCTATCGCTGAAGAGAAAGACGGGCTTTTGAGTAAGCTCAAAATGGAAAATGTGGTCAATATCGATCGCTACTTCGATCTGATTGAAAAATTCGACTCGATATCCAAAACCATTTTCGATGAAGAGTTACGATGGCTCATCCCAAATTCCTATATTTCCAAAGAGACATTCGCCGATACGATTTACGGACTGATGAAGCCTAAAGACAAAACGGTCCGTGTAGCTATCGATCCTTCCTGGGAAGTCGTAGCCTTTGATGAGTTTATCCCTGCCTACCAAGAGCAATACTCCCCGATCGGTAAGCTTGAAATCTACACGATCCCAAACACGGGGATGGATTATAAGGAGCTAATGAGTCTGGAGAAAACTCAGATTGTAGAGATGGCTTCCGAAGAGAATGATTCTCAAGACAATGTCGAAATTTCCAATAGTGACAATAGGGATTGAAGGAAAATATTTTGGGAAAAGTGCGAATGACACGTTCTGAGAATATGCGTAGAATTAAAGCAAAAGGCACTAAAATAGAACGTATACTCGCCAAAGCAATGTGGAGAGAGGGACTTCGCTACCGAAAAAATTGTAAAGATGTGTTCGGAAAGCCGGATTTTTGCTTTAAAGGCAAGAAGATAGCGATTTTCTGCGACAGTGAATTTTGGCATGGTAAAAAGTTTTTAGAGGGTGAAAGATTTAAAACAAATAGTGATTTTTGGGAAGAGAAAATTAAACGCAATATTGAACGGGACAAAGAAGTGAATAAACGATTAGAAAGTGAAGGTTGGACGGTGCTTAGGTTTTGGGGTAAAGATATAGAAACGAACACAGATAAGTGTGTAAACAAAATTATGCGGTACATACAAAAGGATTCAAAATGAGCGACAAATTGAAAATGACGTTTGATCCTAGGACTATAGAGCATCTCGGTATTAAGATGTATTCTACGCTACCTCCGGCTATTGCTGAATTAATCGCAAACGCTTATGACGCTTGTGCAAGTGAAGTATTAGTAAAGCTTTCAGATAATCCCAAGAAAATAGAAGTTATTGACAATGGAACCGGCATGACTTTCGATGAAGTCAATGAGTACTTTCTAAAAATAGGACGGAACAGAAGGATAGAATCTCAAGAAATTCCTTGTGACAGGTTTCCTACCGGGAAAAAAGGTCTTGGAAAGCTGGCTTTGTTTGGAATCGGAAAAAAAATAGAAGTTATCACCAAAAAAGATGGAGAGAAAATCGGTTTTGTAATGGATTGGGACGAAATAATGTCTACGGGCGGTGTGTATGAACCTAAATTTGAAAAAGATACATGTTCAGCCGATGAGCATGGAACAACAATAATCGTACATGATCTAAAAAGAAAAGCAGGTTTTGATATAGATTCACTTGCTGTTTCTATTGCAAAACTATTCAATTTCAATGATGAAAGTTTTCATATAAAATTAATTCTTAACGGCAATAATGAGATTGAAATCGACAGGGATTTGAAATTCAAAGGCATTACAAGGCAATTTGAATGGACTGTTACGGATGATGTCAAAATGCTTTTGAGTGATGAAAAATATGAGCACCTCAATGATGTAAAGGGAAAACTATTTACATCGGAAAAGCCTTTAAAACCGGGTTTAAGGGGGATCACTCTATATGCAGACGGTAGAATGGTTAATCTGCCGGAATTTTTCGGAGTTTCTGAATCTAGTCATTTTTTCTCTTATTTGACCGGCTATTTAGATATTGATTTTGTCGATCAATGGGATGAAGATGTCATTTCAACAGATAGGCAATCATTGGATTGGGATCATGAGAAACTTCAATCATTAAGAGCATTTTTGCAAAGAATAATTATGGCGATATCCAAAGACTGGAGAGAAAAGAGAAAAAGAAAAAAAGAAGAGGAGGTTCAGCAATCTACCGGAATAGATATTCAAAATTGGCTAGATAAAACACCTAGGAATATTCGAGAGAAATTAAATACTGTTATATCCTCAATATCTGATAAAGATGTAGAAATGCCTGTTGAAAAACAAAGAGAGGTCGTCGAAACAATACACGAACTAGTGCCAGAATACCCTTATTACCATTGGCGTCATTTGCATGAAGCAATACATAGAGTATCAAAAGAAGATTATGAAAAAGGTGACTATTTTCGAGCAGCTGAGGACGCTGTAAAAGAATATGAAAATATTGTTAAAAAAGTTTCAGAACTTACAGATAAAATGGGTGTGGACTTAATGAAAAATGCATTTGGAAGAGATTGTAGTAATTCAAAAATTAACATTACAAATTGTTCAAACAGAACTGAAAAAAACATTGAGAATGGACAGCAAAATCTCTCCGTTGGACTAATTTCAGGATTTAGAAATCCTGTTGCCCACGAGCCTAAAAAAGACATTCATCCTTCACTATTTAGTGATAAAGATTGTCTGGATATTTTAAGCTTAACTTCTTATCTTCTCAATAAGCTTGATCAGAGGGTTAAACCGCCGATAGAGGATAATGAAGAAACTGAATCTTGATTATAAGTCGATAGCTTTCTTTATCATCTCCGCCTGTTTCTTAATGTACGCCGGCGGCAAAGCATTACCGATCATCAACGCGATTTTATCGCGTGCGATGTCGGTGGGAAATTTGTAATCTTTCGGAAAAGTCTGTAAAAGCGCGGCTTCCCGGAGTGTGATAGCCCTATCCTCTTCAGGATGCAAAAACCGACCTTTAGAAGGATTTGTACAACCGCCGGTAATTGTCGGTGCTACATCATCCCATTTCATACGACCGTATACGTCTCGAAAACCGTTAGGATATTTCAAATGGCACGGTAACCAATACTCTTTCGGTAGATCTTTTCTGCTCCCCCCGTTTTTCGGAATAAGCGAAATCATTTTTTGTACTTTATCAGTACGTTTTACGGCATAGTCATGAAGCGGATCAGCCCCGCTGCCCGGTGTATGCACATTTGAGAGTGTATCTCTTACGGTCTTTTTAGTGCTTGATTTATGGGCAAACGGGATCTTTTTTCCCCTGCCGGTCATCAAGATCATGCGTTTTCTTCTTTGAGGTACGCCGTATTCGGATATATCATGAATTTGTACTGTTTCGCTATCAACGTGATAACCGAGTTCTTTGAGGCGGGTAAGCACTTTCTTGATTCTGGGATCTTTGGCTAACCCCGGGACATTTTCGATGAGGATCGCTTTCGGCAATAATTCTTCCGTGAGTCTCAACATTTGAAATACCAAATCATTTCTCTCATCATTAACGGAAGAAGCGGCATTTTTTGTGCGAAGAGATGAAAAACCTTGGCAGGGAGGACAGCCGGCGAGGAGATCCAGTTCTCCTTTTTCGATTTGCAAGGCATTAAAAATCTCTTCAGGTGTAAGCTCTTGTATCGGTTTATTCCATAGCCTGCTCTCCGGATGATTCAATTGATAAGCTTTGGAGACAACCGGATCTATTTCAGCCGCACCGATAACATTGAAGCCTGCCTGCTTAAGTCCTTCAGTCAGTCCTCCGGCACCGCAAAATAAATCTATGGCTCTTGGCTTCATACTCTCATCCGAATATCTTTCTTTATTTATATGTAATTATACAGGCAAAAGCTTGTTATGATATTAATATTTGTTAAATTGACTAATAAAATAAAATTTGTTAAAGTGTAGCTATGAAAAGAGATCACAAAGAATTTGAAACACTCCTCAAAGCCAAGGGTATTAGAAAAAAAGCATTCTCCACATACAGCGGCATTCCTTACGACACCGTTGCCGGCTGGAAAAAGTCGGGGCGGGTGCCCCCTTATGCGATGGTGCTGCTTGTTCAAATGCCCTCAGGCAGAGAGTATGTGAGTGCTGGTGAGCTTCTTAAAGCTGGATTGCCCAAAGCTGTACTGTGGAACAACGATCCGGATAAAAAGGTGCCTACCGATATTTTTATCGTAGCAACACTAATGAGAGCACATAATGACTTTGTTATCGATAAACTTACCGAGTATTTTGGTAAAGAAACCGTTTTGGCGGCACTTTTGACGCATAAAGAACAAATTTCCGCACATTTGGCCCGGCGGGTTGCGGAACATATCCGCCGGTTTCCAAAATCCGCATGATTCCCGTAGCGGTATCGGAAAGACTAAAAATCAAAGGGCGGCATTAGCGAGTTTAGAGCGTTGAAAGCATATCGGTACCAGAGGTGAAAACACTGTAGCCCTTGTGCTTGCACTCTCTGTGAGAAAGCTCTGCCCATTTTCTATCTTGGAGAGATTTACGAATTTAAAAAAACAGATAACATGGGGCTTTCGCCGGGTGCACCCCATTAATGAGTCGTCACAGCGTATACTATCTTATCTCGATCTCCTCCACAATATCGAGCCCGAAGCCGCCCAGCCCTACGAACTCTCTTCCTTTGCTTGAAACGAGCAGCTTGATATTTCGGATTCCCAGCTCCGCAAGTATCTGTGCGCCGATTCCGTACTCTTTCATCGTATCTCCGGCCGAATCGCGACTGTCCAGGAAAATTATGACGCCTCCGTTTTTTTTCAGATACTCTATCGACTCGATGAGCTGATTGTAGCGGTGCTGGTTCAGCAGCAGGTCTACATCTGGCCCTATGTTATGAAACTTCACGTTTTCGGTCTCGTGCAGCTTGTAGA
>JALWMA010000034.1 GCA_027081015.1 Campylobacterales bacterium
GGTACAATCCTGTGGAGTCGGAGGCGATGGCTCACTAGCCATCTGACACCAAATTTCGGGAGAAATTGTAGGGTGTCAGATTAAGTGTTGGCTAGTACACTTAATCTCCTGATACTCTCTTGCAGAATTTCGAAGCCGAGCTTACTGGAGTTTTCGACCTTTTTCATATCTTCGACGGTCGACCTGAAGTCGTTTTTGTCGAAGAAGTGCTCGAAGGCCTGCATGAGTCCGCTATGGACGTTGTGATGGTGCCGGCTTATGGCAGAGAGGGTCTCTCTATCGTCGGCAAGAAGTCTGCCGAGTTCGCCGCCGAACCACTTTCCGAAGCGGCAGCTCTTCTCGTCCGGCAGATCGACTTTTTTACCGTTAAGAAGCGCGTTGTATCCCTGAAGTTTCAGATGGATATGGTCGATCTTTCCGTTGCTCACCTTCATGCCGTTGATAATGGCCGACATCTGCTCTTTGAGCCTCTGTGAGTTCTCTATGACCCTGTCTGTACGCTCTTTGAAATCCTCCAGCTCCTCCATACCTCTTTGCGCGTCGGCCTGAAACGACTCTCCCGCCTCCACGATGGCGGACGAGCTCTGCTTGAGTGTGGAGATGTTGATCTCTACCTCCTGCGTAGCCTTCTGGGTCCTCTCGGCGAGTTTCCTTACCTCGTCCGCGACGACAGCGAACCCGCGCCCGTGCTCGCCGGCCCTTGCGGCTTCGATAGCGGCATTCAGGGCAAGCAGGTTGGTCTGGTCGCTTATATCTTTTATGAGGTTTATGATTTCGGAGATCGAGGCTACATGGCTGTTGAGCGCTTCTGAGTCCTCTTTGAGCGAGTCGGATTTCTGAACGATATTCTGCATGGACGATATGACGTCGCTGCTCTTTTCGCCTATCTGTGCAGCCTCTTCGGTATTCGTATCGTTCAGCCTTCCCCCCTCTTCGAGCATTTGCAGGTTCTCTTCGATCGAATCCTGCAGAAACTCGGTGCCGTCGTCGTAACTCTCTATAAGAAGCTTAAGCAGCTCCTCTTTGAGTTCGGAGTCATCTTTTGACTCCTGTGTCTGCTCTCTGCCCCTGGATGTTTCGAGCTCGCTTTTGAGCGACTCGATCTCGCTTCTCAATAACCTGTTTTCGTTCTCGAGCTCTACGATTCTATCTTTCAGAGCGCTGCTCCTGCTGCCTGAAAACATCTCTTATGCTCCTCTACATTTGATTTTACGCAAATTCCGGGCAAAGCCCGCAATTTGGCAGGGCCTGGCCGGCCCTACAACCCCCTAAAGCTTCGAAATTAGAGATTTCGAGACGATTTTACGCTTTCTGCGTAAAATCAGTTATACAACTTTTCCGTAAATTTCGGTGGAACCTGAACGAGCCCTGAAAACGGCCCGACTCTATTTACAGGATATGTTATATGGAGCATATCGGCGATAGTAGAATATTTTTTATAGTTATACCAATCCCAAATAAAAAGAGAACGAAGCATTCGGTCGTCACCACAGCGAGACCTGCGGGAGCGAGTCGAACGAAAGCCGCCCGAAAATCGTGCTCAAACCCGCAGGGCAGCGAAGCTGTTCACGATTTTCAGGCTTTCGTCGACGTCCCGAAGGGCGCGGAGCACTTGTTGAGCGAGGATGACGGCCGGGTGTTTCGTTTTCATTTGGGATTGGTAGTATTTGTCGGCAGGTGGAGTGCGGAGGGTGCGGTTTCCGTGCCAAAGGCACGAAAATCCGCGGCTGTTAGCGTTCCGTAGGGATCAAAACGGCTTCCACTCGGCGGTTTTGAGCTTTGCCTTCCGGTGTCGCATTGGATGCGATCGGGTTCTCTTCGCCATACGCTTTGGTGGTGATTCTGGAAGCGGCTATACCCCTTGCGATCAGCTCTTTTTTGACCGCTTCGGCGCGTTTCGCCGACAGCTTGAGGTTGTAGGCGGCACTTCCGTCGCTGTCGGTGTAGCCTTCGAGGCGTACCTTTGTCTGGGGATGCTCTTTCATGAACGCTGCAAGCTTGTCGATATAGGGTGTATCTTTGGACTCGATCCTGGCCGAGTTGGTAGCGAAGTTCACATGCATCGTAAAGCCTACGGCACACCCCTGTGAGTCGACCTTGAACCCTTCCGGGGTGGTGGGACACTTGTCGAGATAGTCAGCTACACCGTCGCGGTCGCTGTCGAGCGCGCAGCCGTGCTCGTCCACCTTTGTCGTTTTGCTGTTCGGGCATCTGTCCATAAAATCGGCCACACCGTCGTTGTCGCTGTCGATCGGGCACCCTTTGGCGTCAACTTTCACACCGTCGGGTGTGCCTCTGCACTCATCTTTGTAGTCTGCCACACCGTCGCCGTCGGTATCGAGGGGGCATCCGTTCAGGTCAACCTCCACTCCTTTGGGCGTACCCGGGCACTTGTCGTCTCTGTCTGCCACACCGTCGTTGTCGCTGTCGGCTATCTTTTGGGGAGCTTCGGCCTTCACCGGAGCAGGTGCGGGCGCGGCCTTTTCAACCTCCCCGAAAGAGTATGCGAGACCGGCCGTATAAGCCAGGGTGTGACCGCCGTCATCGTATCTTATGAAATCCCTCGCTTCGAGTCTCAAATCGAGAGCGTCAAGAAGGCCTATTTTGAGTCCTAAACCGAGATTACCGATAAGACCGTCTCTCAATCCGGCGAGATTGTTGGTAAAGTCCTGCACTCCGACACCGGCAAGTAGATAGGGCCGTATCCGGTTCTCCGGCTCCAAAAAGTGGTATAGATAGTTGGCACTGAACTGGTGGGAGTCGGTATCTCGTCCCGGGATCAGAGCTTTATAGTCTATACTGTCCATGAAGTCGTAGCCGAGCTCCAGCGTCTGGCTTTCGTCCAGATTGTAACCCACTCTTGCACCCAGGCTCGTACCGTTATCGAGAAACTCCTTGTTTAGCGGCTCCACACCTCCGAACATCGGGGTTATGGAGTATTTGTACTCCGATGCCGCCAACGTTCCGGCCGCAGCGACACTAAGCAGCAATGCACCGATCTTTTTCATCATATTCTCCTTCTTTTTGTTGAGGGCACAATTATACCGTATAACAACATAAAGTAAATTGAGTTATTATTAATGCAAATAAACGGACTCTTGGCGGAAAAAGGGGATTTCGACTTT
This sequence comes from Campylobacterales bacterium, assembly GCA_027081015.1. Taxonomy (GTDB): domain Bacteria; phylum Campylobacterota; class Campylobacteria; order Campylobacterales; family Hydrogenimonadaceae; genus Hydrogenimonas. The sequence goes on from JALWMA010000034.1 coordinate 3,126, forward strand.
TTATGCTATATCCATCTCTTCTTTTTGAGCCATTTGAAGATGAGATAGGCGATGAGCAGGTTTACTATCCAGACGGCAAGATATCCGTATCTCCACTCCAGTTCCGGCATGAACCTGAAATTCATTCCGTAGTTGCCGACTATGAACGTAAGAGGGAGGAAGATGAGAGAGATTGCGGCGAGCCGCTGCATGGCCTGGTTCATACGGTTGCTCAGGAAACCCATCAGCAGGTTCTGAAGGTAGCCTGTACGGTCCAGGTACGTTTTCGATTCGTTTATCAGAAACGATAGGTGCTCCTTGAGATCGATGAACTCATACTTCAGCTTTTTTCTCATGACGACCGGAAAGTGGTTGAAAATTTTGTTTATAGTGTCGTTTTGCTGGACTGAGAGTTTTGCTATCCGGTTTAGTGTGCGTCTTGCGAAATAGAGGTTCTTCTGGACTTCCTGCTCATCCAGGCTCTCGTTGAAGATTCTGTCTTCTATCTCTTCAAGCCTGTTGTCGACATGGTCGATGACGCTCATCGTATGGTCGACCATAATATCTATGACAAGATAGAGAACGTACTCGAGGGAGTCGGTGGCCTTGTATCGCTTGTATAGACGGTTTACAATCGATTTTACTATCCTCTTCTCCCTTGCGAGGAATATGAACTTCTGCTCGTGCATGATGATCGCGACGTTTCTGTCGTTGTAGAGAAGTTCGTTCTCTTCGTCTTTTTGAAAATATTTCAAAATTGCCAGCTTGAACGATTCGTTCTCTTCGTATGCTACACTCTGGCCTTCGTTTTTGATATCTTCTATGAAGCTTTCGGGAAAGTTGCGATCTTTCAGCCAGGAGATGATATCTTCGTTCTCTATGGAGGTGAAGATTATCTGCTTCTTGTGATCGAGCAGCTCTATCTCATCTTTTCTGTAGAGTCTGTCGTCAGATAGTATGTACATATTTTTACTCCTCCCGTTTTACGATTTCGAGCCGGTCTTTTATGTCGCGAACGTGCAGGTCGAGCTGCGGGAAGGGGATCTCGATGCCGTTTTCATAGAGTGTGTTGTAGATCAGTACCAGGAATTTGTCGGCGGTGCGCAGCGGCTTGAGGGTCTCGTCTCCCTCGACCCATACGAATAGTTCGAAGTTTACGCTGCTGCTCCCCATCTCTGTCATCACGACCATCGGCTGCTTTGTCTCGTCGTCGCGTATGTAGTGCAGAGAGCTCTTCTGAAGCGCATCCAGAATCGCGCTTTTGACCATTTTTATATCGCTTCCGTACGCCACACCGAAAGGGATGCGCATCCGTCTCCTGCTGTCGCTTAGGGTCCAGTTTACGACATCGTTTTGTATGAAAGTCTGGTTCGGAACCAGAATGTCTATGTTGTCATTGGTTCTTATCGTGATGGATCGCATATGGATATCTACGACACGCCCGCGAAGTCTGTCGTTTATCTCGAGAAAATCTCCTATCTTTATACTCTTTTCAAAGAGCAGTATTATGCCCGATATGAAGTTTGCCACGATATTCTGCAGGCCGAATCCTATGCCGACCGAGAGGGCTCCGGCTATGAGCGTGAGCGAGCTCAGATCGAGCCCCATGCTCTTGAGCATTATGAAAAAGGCTACGGTGAGTATGAGGTAGTAGCCGATATTGCTGACGATTATCTGGTTTGACGGGGTTACGTTTATGAACATATGGGTAATTCGCCTGATATAGCGGCGGTAGAGTCCCGCGAGTGTGAAACCGGCGGCGAGTATGAAGAGTGCAACGATAATATTCCAGCTGCTTATGGGCTTTTCGTTTATGCTGAAAAGCGGGGTCTGCAGTCTCTGCCAAAGATCTTTTTCGATCAGTTGCAGCCCCTCTTTGGTACGATGAAGAAGTATCTTTGTCTTTCCGAGCCTCTGTGCGCTCAACTGCTCGATGGTCTGAAGTACAGGGGCATATTCGGCTTTTTCGTCTGCAGAGAGGCTCTCTGCCAGTTCTCTTATACCCTCCTGCCTATCAAAGAGTTTAGGGCTTTCGGCCTGCAGTGCGCCGAAAAATCCTACGAGTTCGTTTCTTATCAGCTCCTTCGTAATCTCGTCCACCCTGCGCTTCTGCAGATCTATTCTCTTTTGCATATCGTTCGCTTTCGCTTCACGCCCAAGCAGTCCGAGACGCTCCTTCTCGATTTTGAGGTTTTCAAGCTCCATCTGCGCTTCGTGCAGCCTCTTTTCAATCTTCCGATACTCATCTTCATACCTTTTCGTATCGAACTTTATACCGGGAAGGCTCTCTTTCAGTATATCTATATTGTGCTCCACAGCCTCTCTTAGAAGCCGGAGACGTTTTTCAAGTTCATCTCTGCTCCTGTAGTAGAATGCGTACTGCAGCTCCTCTACGGTTGGAAACGATCGGTTCGAGTCCGTCTGTGATACGATTTTGGAGAGGTACGAGAGCTTCTCGTTTACTTCGCGAAGAGAGTTTTGTATATGCTCGACTCTCTTTTTCTGCCCGATAAGTGTCCAAAATGCCTCCATATACGTATCGCTGCCGTTTATATCTGATGTTTCAAGCAGCTTCGGCGGCTTCTGCTTAGCATATTTGGTGATGTTTATCAGTTTGTAGAGCAGGGAGCGTTTCAGTTTTGTCTCGGCCGTCTCGTTCCTCTCTTCACTCAGCGCCGCCAGGTAGTGTTCGTAGTTTTTCAGGGCGTCCGGTCCGATCAGCACGCTATTACCTGCCGGGGATGCGAAGATGAAAATTGCGTAGAGGGTTAATAAAAGTGTATATTTCATCGACTGCCCGCTATCGTTTGGATATTACAGGCCGATGTTACTACACTTCACCTCTCAAAAGGCTGAACGACAGAAAAGGTAAATGAGAACTTTGATAGAATAG
>JALWMA010000035.1 GCA_027081015.1 Campylobacterales bacterium
CATTAGCTATTTTTTCATAATACTCTTTTAAATCTTTATCTTCATTAACTATTTCTTCAATTATTTCTAAACCATCTAAAAGTTCTAAATCAAATGTATTTTTCATTAACTTTTTAATTTTTAACAAGTATTCATAATATTTAAATATTAACCGTGTCGCATTCTCTCCAACTTCAGTATAATGAGACATTGACTTTTGAAGTAACTGATGGAAATCATTTAAAAATTTGTATTTGCCTTTAGAAAAAACTTTATTTTTAACACTATTAAAAATTTCATAACTATAATACTCCTCACCTGATAATTTAACTGTTATAACTTCTACAAAATCCCTTAAACCTTTAAAAATATTACTCGAATAAAAATCAATATCGTCTGGTTTGATTCTCTCAATATTGTTACATAAATATTTATTAGAATCTTCTAATTTATTATTTGTTGTTCTCATGTTCTACCCTTTAATTCAATAAATCTTTTTTTTGTCTTAAGTCTATCAGCATTTGAACCCCATCGATAAACCTTAAAACTATCGCATATAATCTATTCACTACCGCCATCCAATAATCTATTTAACTCCTCAACCAATAACTCTTTTTTTAGTAAATAGAGTTGATATTTGCTTACAAATAATTGGTTGTTCTTCTCGTTCTCCACATCACCGTTGGGAATGCACACCTTATATTCCGCGTCATGATTGTAGGTATTTCCAAGCTGGATCCTGGAAACGAGATATAGCATATCCTACAGCCTCTCCAAAATCGCCAAACTCTCTCTGTCCATCTTCGAAAAGGCAAACCACTTTTTACCGAGATCTTTCAAACTCGCCCCTATGTGGTAAACCTCTTCGTTATCGAGGATTAAAAATCTATCATGAGAAATTTTGAGACTCTTTAGCGTAATATTGGTGTATTGTTTTTTGTATTTTTCATAGTCAAGCTTGAGCTGCTTGGTGACGGTGCGGGTATAGATGGTTACTTTTACATCAGGTACTTTGGCAAAGAGCATTAGCGTCGTCTCATCGATGTAGTTATCTATCAGAATGATCGACTTTTTGGCTTTTTTGATCAGGTCATTGATAAACAGGTACGCATCAAAGATTTGCCCATCAAAGAAGATACCCTGTTTGTATTTTAATGTGTTGTTTTGAATTTGAGACTTTATATACTCGACATCTTTTTCTAAGTTTAAAAGTCTTTGTTGGGTGATCTTTTCTCTATTGATTGCAAAGCCGTTGTAGATATACTCTTTTAAAACTTTGGTTGCCCATTGGCGAAATTTTATCGCTTTAGCCGAATTGGTTCTATAGCCTACCGCCAATATAATATCTAAGCTATAAAGTTTTACCGGTTTATCCGAATTTGCAAAGTGCATTTTTTGCACATTGCTTTTTTCGTCCACCTCTTTATCTTTTAATATATTGTTGATATGGCGTGTTATGACTGTTCTATCTTTATCAAAAAGTTCAGAAATCTGTTTTTGTGTAAGCCATATTGTTTCGTTTTCGATAGAAACACTTAACTCAATCTCTCCATTACTATAAACAACTATATCGTTAGAGTTCACTTTTCATTCCCCTCTATCTGGGCTACGATCTCATCGATTTGATTGCGTAGTGTGTCGATCTTTGCTACCGTCTCTTTGATCTGCGTATTAAGCTCTTTGATGTCGATCTTTTCCCTCGTATCTTTTGGCTCTACATAGGCACTGACTGATAGATTGTAGTCATTTTGTGCGATGCTGTCCATCTCTACCATGCTAACAACATGGGGCAGATCCTCTTTGTCGGCAAAGAGTTGCATGATCTTTTTTATATGTTCATCGGTTAAGATGTTGTTATTTGTCTCTTTTTTGAAAAACTCCTCACCGCTTGCATCTATAAACTGTGTTTTGGTATCGCTCTTGTGCTTGGAGAGCACAAGGATGTTGACCGCGATGGAGGTACCGAAGAAGAGATTGGGCGCGAGTGAGATGACCGTCTCTACATAGTTGTTGTCCACGAGATACTGGCGTATTTTCTTTTCCGTACCGCCGCGGTAGAAGATGCCGGGGAAGCAGACGATCGCCGCGCGTCCTTTGGCAGAAAGGTAGCTGAGTGCATGGAGCACAAACGCAAAGTCGGCTTTGGACTTGGGCGGCAGTACCCCTGCGGGAGCGAAACGCTCATCGTTGATGAGGGTCGGGTCGTCGCTGCCTATCCACTTGACCGAGTAAGGCGGATTTGAGACGATGGCATCAAAAGGCTTGAAGCTGTCGTGCTTGGGGTCAAGCAGCGTATCGCCGAGCTTGATGTCGAACTTGTCGTAGTTGACATTGTGCAAAAACATATTCATACGTGCGAGGTTATAGGTGGTGTGGTTGATCTCCTGCCCGAAAAAGCCATCTTCGATGATGTGTTCGTCGAACTGCTTTTTGGCTTGCAGCAGCAGCGAGCCAGAGCCGCAAGCGGGGTCATAGATCTTGTTGACCTTCTCCTGACCGTGCAGTGCGAGTTGTGCGATGAGCTTGGAGACATGCTGCGGGGTGAAGAATTCGCCGCCCGATTTACCCGCATTGGCTGCGTAGTTGGAGATAAGAAACTCATAGGCATCGCCAAAGAGGTCTATATGGTTGTTCTTAAAATCTCCGAAATCGAGCTGAGCCACACCCTTGAGTACGGCGGCGAGACGGCGGTTTTTGTCGGCGACGGTGTTGCCCAGACGGTTGCTGGTGGTATCGAAGTCGGCAAAAAGCCCCTTGATATCCCCTTCGCTGGGGTAGCCGCTAGCGGAGTTTTCGATCTCGGAAAATATCTTTGCTAAGTCGGTATTGAGATTTTCATTAGTGTCGGCAGCAGCCACCACGTTGGCAAACAACTGACTGGGGTAGATGAAGTACCCCTTGGTCTTGACCGCATCATCTTTGATCTCCGGCGTGATGACATCATCTGAAAGCGACGCATAGTCGATACTCTCATCACCTGCCTCGATATAATCGATAAAATTCTCACTGATAAAGCGGTAAAAAAGAGTTCCGAGCACATACTGCTTAAAGTCCCATCCATCCACCGAGCCGCGTACATCATTGGCGATCTGCCATATCTGGCGGTGAAGTCTCTCTCGTTGCTGTATGCTGGTCATTGTCACGTCCTGTGTGATTTGTAAATAATGGAAATATTATAGCCCAAAGGCGATTATTCTATCTTTGACACCCCTCCAAAATCTTTATATTCTGTTTATTCTTATGGGTAATAGAAGCCCGGCAACAACAATAACACCAACGATTCTTGAAAATATTACTATCGGCTGCAAGTGGTTCAGCAAAGAGAAAAGTTTGATATTGTTATCACCTGCCCTCATTGTGCAGACGGGTTAGATGTTATGTATATCAATGCGACCGCACATAATTACGAAATGCTCACGAGAAGGTTCTATCGTCTCTGAGCCATATGCTTACCCAGAGTCTGTCCCATACCTCTCTTTCGCCTTCAAAGTTGCTTACGCGGACGTGTAGATTATGTTCTGAATCTAGCAAGGAGGCGATAATACGACTATTCGTACGCGGAATGTAGCCTACTCTCCTGTTCTCTTTGTAAAGAGCGACTGCATAGCGATCATAGGGGTTGTCCGGTTCTCGGACTGCTCTCAGCTCTTCATTAGGCGAGAATGTGTGTTGGGCCAGATCCCCGTATTGCAAGCCGGCAACGTTGAGGGTAGTCAGCTTGACCCAGCTTCTCTTCTCTTTTCTCTTCGCATAGAGACCGAGCGGCAATGTTGTAACAAGCAGAGCCAGTTTTTTGAAAAATTCTCTTCTGTACATACTTGAATTATAACGAATAATCGAAGTTGGGGGATATGGGATTTGGGTTATGGGTTATAGCATATGGGATATGGGATATGGGTTGTAGGTATTTGGTTTTGGGTATGACTATAAGAAACCGAAATCCGCTTCTTGTATATATCAGACAGAGCTGTGTGGTATAATGGCAGTGAGTTAGTTCTTGTTTTTAGCCGATATATGCTAATTCTATCATCTTGTCAAAAAAGGTTGTAAATTGAAGAATGTTCTGTTATCCACAGCTATGGTGTTCGTCTTTATGGGTTGTAGTGAAAATGGTGCGCTATCTGGCTCTAACGAAGTTGTGACTATCGAGAATGTCATGTACCAAAACCAACCTTTTGATTCAAAAGCAAAATTTACGGAAAATGAGAAGTTCAGGCCGAACTTTTTAGATACTTTCATGAAAAAAAGCAGGCGTGTAAAGTGGTCGCAGGCTAAAGAGTATTGTGAAGAGCTGGAGCTTGGAGGTTACTCAGACTGGAGATTGCCGACCCATCAAGAGTTGGAAAAAGTTTTAAGCGTCGATGTCTATTATGCTTTGGGAGACTACAAGAACTTTGATGAATACGCAAAGGAGCACCTGGAAAATGCAAAAAAACATGTCGATAAAATAAAACCGTACAGAGTTGAAAGTGGTATAGGGAGCGAACTTGTTGTAAAAAAAGAGTTTCTTGAAAACATGCCGTTGATAAATGACAAAAATCCGATGGGAGAGTTTTGGGCTGCCGATGAGAGAGACGAATTTTGGGCTATGACTTTGGATCTTAGAAATGCCGTTGCATGGTGGACCAGGAAAGAGAGAGGCATCGGCGCCTATGTCCTATGCTGTAGAAAGAAATAGTGCATACACAAATTTAAACCCTGTTCCAACAACGACGCCGACTGCGCTTAAAAATATTACTATCGGTTGTGAGTGGAGTCCTGAATAGTGGCGCCTTTCGTTGCAGATTTAGGTATTTGTTTTGGGTTAAATGACAGCATCATTTGAGTGACCGCTCTGATGAAATGTATCTTTGTTAAAAATCAGATTCGCAATTTTGGTTTTAAGTATAGTTTTAAAGAACCGATGTTATATTGAAGTTGAAAATTATTGTATAAATTTTACCTCTCACTGGAAATGGAAATGAAATTAATAATAAAGAGATTAAATCCGAAAAGAGCCAAAGGTGTTAACGCTGCGCTGGCAGGTATGGCAAACGCATTTAGAGCGGATGGATATGAATTAAGTGTAATGCAACCCAAAGAGCTTTGGGAGATAGCGAAAGAGTATGAGCAGATGAGAAGCGAACAGCGAAAAAAAGCCATAAAGACTCTGAATGAAAAAAGAAGAGAGCTCGGTATTGCTTGAAGAACCGGCCGATACCGTCGATGAAAATGTTGAAAAAGGCAACCTTTACGCTCTTCAGCAAAACAACATATACATAAACCACATAAACCTGAAAGAGCTCGACAGCTTAGCCGAAAAGAATCCGGAACTTGCAAAGAAATACCTTGAGATCGTAGAGAAGGTGATTCAAAGCAGCGAAAAAGCCGAAAAAGAGATTATAAATTTAGAAAAACAAGAACAGCGACAACGTCATGAAAACATACCTTATCAGCGTAAATATGCATATAGGGGGCAGATTTTATCTTTTGCGACAATAGTCGTCTCTTTCGTAGCTGCAGGCTACTTCGCATATATTGGAATGGAGAAAGCCACCATTGCCGCAATAGCGATTCCCATAGGAATTGTCGCCGTCAATTTTATCGGTATCAAAAATAAAGACCAAAAATAGTTCTTCACAGCACTCCGTCGAGTGAAGAAGTGGTACACATTCGACTCTTTGCCATCTACATGTACTTCAGCTTTTACATATTTCATTGCAACACCTCGCTGCCGGTGGCATGGGTATCGTCATGCTGAGAAGGCGGTAGATGTGATGATCTGCTTGACCGTTTCGCAAGTGTGGATCTTATATGGGCAAAAAATCGGTAAAGGAATCGGAAGATGGAAAAGAGTATCAAATATGCCGGGTTTTTTGTAAGAATATTGGCATTTATTGTAGATATTGCCATCTCCGTATATATCATAGATTTGGTAGTAGGGCTAAATA
>JALWMA010000036.1 GCA_027081015.1 Campylobacterales bacterium
AAGCGCTCGTGGTTGTGGGTAAAGGGGGCGTAGAGCTCTTTCATCGTCTCCATCGCCTCCTCGTCGTCGGCACCTATGACGACGCGGTCGGGTTTCATGAAGTCCTCTATCGCGGAACCCTCTTTCAAAAATTCGGGGTTGGATACAACGGAGAACTTCAGATCGCTTCCTCTTTTGTCTAGTTCTGTCTGGATCCTCTCCCGTACGAGGTCGGCGGTTCCCACCGGAACGGTAGACTTGTCTACGACTATCATATCGTGAACCATATTTCGGCCTATCTGCTCGGCCACCTTCAGAACGTACTGCAGATCGGCGCTTCCGTCTTCACCCTGAGGGGTTCCTACGGCTATGAAGATGATATCCGTCTGCTGCAGTGCATCTTTTATGTCGGTTGTGAAGCCGAGGGTCCCGCGCTCGCTGTTCTCTTTCACCATCGCTTCGAGCCCCGGCTCGTAGATGGGGATGATGCCGTTTTTGAGGTCTTCTATCTTCTTTTCGTCTATATCTACACAGACCACCCTGTTTCCCATCTCCGCAAAACAGGTGCCCGTTACCAGGCCGACGTATCCGGTCCCGACCATGCTGAGTTTCATCTATAGCCTTTGAAATGTTTCAGATAGTATACATAATAGACCATTTTATAATCTTTATAAAGCGGAATCTCGATCCGTTTCACAAGCTTGGCCGAAGCGAAACTGCGCTCTACATCGGGAATTTTCGAACGCCCCGTCACAAAAATGAAATCTTCGCCCTTGTGACGCTCCAGATCGGTAGTGAGCTCGTAGTGATCCAGAAGCGTGTGGCGGGGGTTCCACTTAACAGCGTCGAACGGATGGGGCTCTATGTAGTAGATGAGCTCCGCCATCGTCTTTCTGTCGTCGCTTAGAAGCTTGGCGCCGGGATACTCTTTGAGTACGGCGCCCACCTCCGCACCCAGCTCTCTCCAGCCGAGAACCCGTTTATACGGGTCGCTCTTTCTCGTAAGCTCGACTCCGAGTGCATCGGCAATGGAGTGGTACTGATAGAGCCCTACCCCGAGGGCTATATTTACAACGATTGCCGCATAGAGCCACCTGAACCTCTTTTGCATTACCAGCCACGCAACCACCAGCACGGTGGAGGCGACGTACATCGGAGCCGACCAGTTCGCGTGAGCGCGTGAAAGCAGACTGATGGTAAGGATCAGCAGAAAGAAAGGGACAATGAACCACCAGAGCATAAAGAGTCTGTCGTCGCGTCTCAAAGTACCGACTCTCGGCAGTATGGCCAGCAGCCAGCCGAAGAGTATGGGGCCGAAAACCCCAAACTGCGCACCCAGAAATTCGAGCATCATAAGGGGGTGGAAGAGATCACCCTCCAGATGTGCGTTGTCTTCGGTATGTTTGAAGCTGACGAACTCGTGGGTGTAGTTCCAGTAAAGGTTAGGCATGTAGATGAGCGCGGCCAGAACCATAGTGGCGTACAGCTTCGGGTTTTTTAGATGTCCTCTATATTTCGGCGAAAAGATAAGATAGGCAAAAGCCGATACGACGAAGATTATCATCGTATACTTGCTTAAAAGCCCGCCGCCGCCAGCAACGGCGACTACCAGCCAGTGGCTCCACCTGTCGCTTTTGAGCGCCTTTACGAAAAAGAGCATCCCCAGTGACCAGAAGAAGAGAAACGGCACGTCCGTGGAGATGATGAGCGAAGAGAGCCACACGGCCGGAAGGGTTACGAAGGTGATCGCGCTGAAAAATGCGATCTCTTCGTCGTCGAAGAGCTCTTTCGCAAGGTAGTAGATGTTCATCGTCGTAAAGAAGTAGACGAACAGAGAGCCTATCTTTATACAGACGAATGAGTCGCCGCAAAACGAAGTGGAGAGCATGATGAGCCATGCCACCATCGGCGGTTTGGAGTAGTAGCCGAAGTCGAAATGCTGCGCCCATCCCCAGTAGTACGCTTCGTCCGCATAGAGATCTATGTTTACGTGGGTGAGCGTATAGAACCTGTAGAGCGAAATAGCCGCGATAAAGATGATCAGAGATTTCAGTGAATAGAGTCTGCTGTTTTTTTGCATGAATGCCCAATGGAAAAAAGATTTCGTTATTTTACCAAAAAAGAGCGGCCGTTTTTTCCAAAAAAGTCTCGAAAGAGCGAAAGTACGGTAAACTCAGGAACTGAACAGGAGCTTGAAAATTTAGAAAAACTTAGATATACTATAAGTCTTGCCCACGTGTCTGCCGCTTTTGAAGCCTGTCGGTATCCGATATGTAATATTGAAATACTACTCTTCTTGCCGCACTGTCACGACCAATCGTCGGATCGTGTCGATACACGACAACAGGCAGTTGAGAAAATTTTGAACCGATTTTGCGCTAAAAGCGTAAAATCGTCTCGAAATCTATGATTTCGAAGCTTTAGGGGGTTGTAGGGCCGCACAGGCCCTGCCAAATTACGGGCTCGGCCCGGAATTTGCGTAACATGAATGGTTTGCGCAAAAAGCGTAAAATCGTCTCGAAATCTATGATTTCGAAGCTTCAGGAGATTGTAGGGCCGCTCACCTCCTGCCAAATTACGGGCTCGGCCCGGAATTTGAATAAAAATTATGAAAGGAGTAAAAGATGAGCAACGAACTTACATCACGCGTTGTAAAAACTATCGTGACAAAACATCCCAATCTTCGCTCTATGGTTCGCAACCATCCCTACTCGAAGGTGGTCGGCATGGCTGTAGTGAAGTGCCTCGAAGAGCGTTTGGGCATGGAACCTGACAGTGTCAGCGACGAACTGCTCGAAGAGATGATCGAAAAAGGTATCGACCTATACTGCGAAAAAGAGGATGAACTGCGACAAACATCCGTCATAGAGCAGAGACGCAAAATGTTGTGCGACCACCTGCACAAAATCGCCACAGAACATCTCGCTGCAGCCGAAGGTTGAACCTACATCCTGCGGTATAGCAGTTCGAGCGCCTCTACGAAACGGTCCGAATCGTTCGGGCATCTGCACACCCTGTAAAACTCGAACCCAAGCTCTTCAGCCACCTCCCTATATTCGATATCGAGCTCGAAAAGCGTTTCCGAGTTGTCCACCGTAAATGCGATCGGGTAGATTAGCACACGCCTGTTTTTGATCTCTTCGAGCACCCTCTCCAAAGATGGTGTAAGCCACCTCATCGGCCCCACTTTCGACTGGTACGCCAGATGTATCTGGTTGAAAACCAATCCCCTCTTTTTAAGCCTCTCCGAATGCAACTTAACCTCAGCTTCCACCTGCTTCTGGTAAGGATCGCCCTTTTTTATGACACTCACGGGCAGACCGTGGGCCGAAAAGACGAGATTTATGTCCGTTGGGTCCACATCTTCTACGCTCCCGGCTATCAGATCCTCAACTGTATCGAGATAGGGCTCGAAGTCGTAGTAGTCGAGAACACTTACCATAGTCGGATGGTAGCCTATTTCGGCGGCGCAACGGCGTATATCTTCTATGGAGGAAGCGGTAGTGGTAGTGGAAAACTGCGGATACATCGGTATAAGATAGAGCTTTTTCACGCCCCTGCTCTTTAGAGTGCGAAGCACATCCGTCGCGAAAGGGGGCGTGTAGCGCATGACAACCTCTACGATCGCATCGTCAATGCGCTTTTGAAGTTTGCTTTGAATCGATCTGGTAATCTCAAGCAGCGGCGATCCGCCGCCTATCTTTTCGTAGTTCTCCCTCACCTCGTCGAGCCTTGAGGCGGTTATATATTTAGAGAGTCTGCTGCGTATAAAAGGGGGAGCACCTATGATACGGCGGTCGTTGAACATATTACGCATGAAAACCTCTATTTCATCGAGGTTCGACGCTCCACCCATATTCATTAATATGACAGCTCTATCCACTTGCATCTCCGCTTTTTCGCTCTTTTTGACGGGTATGGTAATCTAAAAACGTTCATCATGTCAAATCGACACGTCACTTACGCAGATTCGAATCTTTTATATCTCTTACATACTTCACATATACACTACACGGGGTTCTTAAATATATCGGTAATATCTACCCCTCTTATCAATGGTTATGGCCGGAGTGTCCTTCATGTCCGCCCGCTTCGATCGTTAGATCGAGCAGAATCTCGCTTACATCCCTTCTCTCGGAATTGAAAAACTTCGATCGGTCGTAAGTGTACTGAAGGCGAAGTTTTGTGAACGGGAACGGCTTGTAGACGACCATGGCCGAGTATCGATCCAGATCTTCCGGCAGGTTCGCACCATTTTCAAAGAGTCTGTCGTAACGCACTCCGGTGCCCCACTCCCCGACGTTATAGAGCAGTTGAGTGTACATTCCGCCCCTCTCTTCACTCTCCCTGTCCCTAAACAGCACTTCGTTTTCCCACTCGAGCGACGCCTCGGCGGAGAGCTTCCAGTCGACTCTCGCCTCGGCTGCGTATATATTCGTGACGCCTTCGGCGCTTCTGCCGTGCATCCATGTAACGCCCAGCAGCAGGTATGCAGAGTCTGAAATATTGAAATTGTCTCTCAGATACGCAACATAGAGGTTGTTCCTGTCACGGCTGCCGAAACTCCTTTCGTTTTCACCCTGCAGGGCCTCTACACCCACCAGAGTGGAAGCTTCGGTCCCTCTTTTGTACTGAAGCTGCACTCCATCTTCCGCAAGGGCTCCGTAACCGAAAAAGCTCTCGTAGACCAGTGGAGGAGTTGTAAAGCTCCATCCATGCTGGTGAAGCTCGTTCTGGCGGCTGAACCCGCTTCTGAAGCGTCCCGCCTTTATGGAGGTGCCATACCCCAAAACTCCACTCTTTGCAAAAAGCTCACCTATATGAAGCGCCTCTTTCTCTACATGCAAAGAGGAGTACAACTCCAAATCAGGAAGTATCCGGGACTCGAACTCGATCTCCGCGTAGTTTAGATTGAAACCTCTGTTGGGGTTGAACGGAATCTCTCCCGCACTATCAATAAACCCCGGTATCGAGTAGTCTGCATACGATTCGTTGCCTATATTCCTGGCCAATACGCTCATGTTCGCCACAAGTGCTATCTCGAGCGGACCGGGTTTGCTATGGGCACTTTCTGCCGCTGTTTCATGCTCATGATGATCTTCATGTGCCGTACCTCTCTGGCCGTTTTCGAGTCTATCCACTCTTTGTTTCAACTCCTCTATAGTGTGCCGCTGCTGCAAAATCAGCTCTTTCAACTCCTCCATATCCTGTGAACAGAAGAGTGAAGAGTAGAGTACAAAAGGCAATAAAAGGCTCTTTTTCACTATTTTCTCCTTCGATAATTTTTTGAAAAATCTATTTGGGTTCTGTTATGTTAGTCAACAGATATAGGGAGGAGCGCGTACAGAGAGCCTCTGCGTACTCTTCAAGCGGGGAACGGATAAGGGCTTGAACGCAGGAGGGTAGTATGAAAAAGAGAGAGGCACTGTGTCGGGAGCGGTGCAGATATCGGCCGCACCCATATTTGCCTGCAGTGTGCATACATTGCAGTCGGAGTGTACCTTCAGGTCGCTATGGTGGTGAAGCGCTCCGAGCAGCGTAGAGAGAAGAAGCACGGCGGCTGCTATTTTGCCTGTCAATCCTCTTTTCATTGCGAAATTATAGCCGTTTGAATCCTCTTAAACAAGAGTTTGTTGGTATAATTACGTCTATTATCATACGAAGGATCGATATGAGCGGAGTTTTGATTATCGGAGCGGGCGGAGTCGGACGGGTCGTGGCTCACAAGTGTGCGCAAAACAGTGAAGTTTTCAGCCGTATTACACTTGCCAGCCGCACCCTCTCAAAGTGTGAGCAGATAAGAGACGAGATAAAGCGGATGCAGGGCGTCGACATAGAGGTCGCCAAAGTGGATGCCGACAATGTAGAGGAGCTGGTCTCACTTATAAAGAGAACGGAGCCATACATCGTTATAAACGTCGCGCTTCCCTATCAGGATCTGACGATCATGGATGCCTGCCTGCTTACCGGCACGCACTACCTCGATACCGCAAACTACGAACACCCCGATACAGCAAAGTTCGAATACAAAGAGCAGTGGGCCAAAGATGAAGATTTCAAACGAAACGGACTCATGGCGCTTCTTGGAAGCGGTTTCGACCCGGGTGTTACGAACCTATTTTGCGCATACGCGATGAAACACTATTTCGACGAAATCCACTACATAGACATACTCGACTGCAACGCAGGAGACCACGGCTACCCGTTCGCTACGAACTTCAACCCCGAAATCAACATCAGGGAGGTAAACTCCAAAGGGCGTTACTGGGAAGAAGGCGAGTGGAAAGAGACCGAACCGATGGAGATAAAGATGGTTTGGGACTATCCGCAAATAGGCCCCAAGGATAGCTACCTGCTCTACCACGAGGAGGAGGAGTCACTCGTGAAAAACATAAAGGGGCTCAAAAGAATCCGCTTCTTCATGACCTTTTCGGAGAGCTACCTTACCCATCTGAAGGTTCTCGACAACATCGGCCTTACAAGGATAGACCCGATAGAGGTGGACGGCTGCAAAGTCGTTCCCCTTCATGTCGTAAAGGCTCTTCTACCCGACCCCGCCTCCCTGGGGCCGCGCACGAAAGGGAAGACCAACATCGGAGTGGTCTGCGAAGGGGTAAAGAACGGCGAGAGAAAAAAGGTATATATCTACAACATATGCGACCATCAGGAGGCCTACAAAGAGGTATGTGCACAGTGTGTCAGCTACACCACTGGAGTCCCCGCCATGATAGGTGCCAAGCTGATCTGCGAAGGGAAGTGGATGCGCCACGGAACGGTGAATGTGGAGCAGATGGACCCCGACCCCTTCATGGAGGAGCTGAACGCACAGGGGCTTCCGTGGCATGTGATAGAGATGGATCCCGACGCGACGTTCGAAGTGTAGCGGCATGATAGACCCCTCGAAGATTCCCACACCATGCTACGTGTGCGAAGAGGAGCTTCTGGAGCGCAACCTAAAGATCTTAGACCGCGTCCAGAGAGAGAGCGGTGCGAAGATTCTGCTCGCCCTCAAAGGTTTCGCGATGTGGAGTACGTTCGATCTTGTAGGCAGCTATCTGCACGGAACGAGTGCCAGCGGCCTTCACGAAGCGATGCTCGGGCGCGAGACGATGAACAGGGAGGTCCACACCTACTCTCCGGCGTTCAAAGATGAAGAGATCGAGCAGATAGCGAAGATCAGCGACCATCTGATCTTCAATTCGCCGCAGCAGGTGGAGCGCTTTTTAGAGAGAGCTAAAAGTGCCAATCCGAATCTGTCGTGCGGTCTGCGTGTAAACCCGGAGGTATCCTCCGCGCCGGTAGACCTCTACAACCCGTGCGCTCCATACAGCCGCCTCGGCACCACCATCTCTAACTTCGACCCCTCTATCATCTCCAAGCTCGACGGCCTCCATTTTCATGCCCTGTGTGAACAGAACGTAGATGCACTCGAAGAGGTTCTTAAGAGCTTCGAAGAGAAGTTCGCGCCGTTTCTGCCCTCTATGGAGTGGGTCAACTTCGGCGGCGGGCACCACATTACGAGAAAAGATTACGATGTAGAGAGGCTCATAGAGGTAGTGTCGGCTTTCAGAAAGCGCCACGGCGGCATAACCGTATACCTCGAACCCGGAGAGGCCGTAGGGTGGCAGACCGGCCCACTCGTGGCCTCGGTGCTAGACATAGTCCATAACGGTATCGATATAGCGATACTCGATGTATCGGCCGAGGCACATATGCCAGACACCCTCGCCATGCCCTACCGGGCAGAAGTGCGCGGGGCCGGAAAGCCGGGAGAGAAGCGCTACACCTACCGCCTCGGCGGAAACACATGCCTTGCGGGGGATATCATGGGAGACTACAGCTTCGACCGCCCTCTGCAGATCGGAGACAAGATACTCTTCGAAGACCAGATACACTACACGATGGTAAAAAGCACCACATTCAACGGCGTACCCCACCCATCCATAGCCATCTGGACGAAAGAGAACGAGCTGAAAATAGTCAGACGGTTCGGCTACGAAGACTTCAAAACGCGTCTATCCTAACCGTTGAGCTGCATAGAGAGCGAGGCGATCGCCTCTTCGAGGGCATCTTTCGTCTCGTAGGTGAATATATCGGGCTCCATCTCTTCGTCTTTGTAATGAAAGCAGATTGCGTAGTGAAGCAGCTTCACGTCTTCGTTTGCCATCTGCTCGAACCACTCAAGCGAGATCGGAGTTACCGTACCGTCAGCGTACCTGATGATCGCCGCAGGATAGAGCCTCGAAACTTCATCTGTATCTATAGTGCTGTTTTGTATCGTTACTACCACATTCTTTTCCTTATTTTGCAAAATTATACTATAGTACGGAAAGAGTCTGTTTACGCCGACCAACGGCCCTCCGATCCGTTTACATATATAAACCAACCGGTCAGAAATGCCGATATTACGCAAAACGATTGCGCAGAAGGGTAATATGCAGACATACAATATCTACTATGAATCGGCATTGACATTCCACCTTTTGCCAATGGATGAGATAAACAGTGCGAAGTCGGTGCTGATTCAGATATTCTCCGGCAGCTCTTCACGCACGATGCTCGAAAAACTTGTCAGGGAGATCAGGGTTTTCTTCCCCAATGCCGTCATAGCGGGAGTCACTACCGGCGGGGAGATATCGGACAGAAAGCTTACATCGCATAAAACCCTCATCTCGATATCCACCTTCAAAAAGACGAAAGTCACCTCCCTATCGATAGACGCAATATCGCCGGAAAGCAGCACGGAAGCAGGCAGGATCATGGCCGGCAAGCTTGTCAAAAAGGATACGAAACTTCTGATTCTCTATACCGAAGGTCTCTATGTCAACGCCGACGACTTTCTTGACGGAGTGGACGAAACTGCCCCGGGAGTTCCCGTGTGCGGCGGGGTGGCGGCGGATAACGGAAAGTTTTTCGAAACATTCGTGATCCATGACGACAAGATCCTCTCGAGGGGAGCGGTAGGCATAGCGTTGAGCGGAAAGCAGCTGAATATCCAAACCGAATCTGTCGAGGGTTGGGAAGTTGTCGGCCCGGCTCTGAACATATCGAGATCGGAAAAGAATATCGTGTATGAGATAAACGGGAAAAAGGCGGTAGAAATTTTCAGGCACTACCTTGGAGACCACTTCGTCGACAGTCTCCCGAAGAGCGGTTTCGAGATCTCACTGCTATTCGAGCGGGACGGCTGCATGCTGAACAGAAACGTAGTTGCCGTAACGGGTGACGGCGCCCTGGTCTTTACGGGAAACATACCGAATGGAAGCATATGCAGATTCGGATACCTCGACAAAAACAAGATAGTCTCGGAGTCGTTCAACGGCCTGAAGATTCTCAACGACACGCATATAGAGAGCTTCTTTATCTACTCCGGTATGGAGCGGAAGAGATTTTTAAAGGAGATAAGCGCCAAACAGGTCGATCTCTTTGCAAATGCGGCTTCGGTTAGCGGTTACTTCGGATATGGTGAGTTTGTACACAAAGATGGCAAAAACTGCCTGCAAAACCGTTCCTGCAGCGTGATAGGCCTTAGTGAAGGGCGCGGCTCTTCCGACACGGAAGCGGTCTGCATGATCGTTCACGATCGCGAAGAGTCCGAAATCCAGAGGGCACTCTCCCACCTCGTCACGGTTGCGAACAGGGAGCTCGACGAAAAGGCGAAGCAGTTGGAGATGCTTCTTTCTTACCTTCCCGCAGGCGTGATCTACTACGATAACGATCTGAATATTACCCTCTACAACGACCTCGGGCTCACCTACCTGGGACTCGATCCGAACGAGGAGAACTTCAGAGATTTGAACAGACTCGAAGACGGCTGGATCGTGACCCTTTTCAAAGAGACTCTCACTCAAAAAGAGAGCATAGCCGGCGGTGCGGTCAAAGAGAGTTCCGATGGGGAAAAACTATACATAAGAATTAAAACCGTACCTATGGACCGGGATGGTAAAATTGCAGGGGCGATGGCCCTGATTCATACAGAAGGCAAAATTTGATAGAAGACAAAGAGAGATGGAACGAAAAGTATGCCACACTGCCGATATCGATGAAACCGAGCCCACTGCTTACGGAGCATATAGACGAGATAGGCGGTGAGAGCGTACTCGATATTGCCGCAGGGATGGGGAGACATGCCGGATACCTCGCCAATCTCGGCTTTAATGTCGACGTTGTCGAGTTTAGCGATACGGCGATTACGCGTCTTTCGTCGATCCCCGGTGTGAGGGTCATAGAGAGTGACCTCGACGAGATAGAGGATTTTCCGAAAAGCTATGACGCTATATTGTGTTTCAACTACCTGAACCGCAGACTCTTTCCGATAATCAAAGAGCGCCTGCTTCCCGGCGCTCTTTTACTCTTTGAAACTTTCGTCGATGACGAGAGAAACGAAGGGCCCCCCGGCAAAAAGGAGTATCTGCTGGAAAAAAACGAACTCCTGAAGGTCTTCGGTGAACTCTATATAATCGACTACAGAGAGAGGTTCGTAGAGAGAGCAAACGGCCGCCGAGCCCTGATGGCATCACTTGCCGCAATCAAAAGGGCCATATAGACTCTACGATTTTGGTGCCCCACCCCTGCTGGGTCGCCTCCTTCACATCCCCCTGCGATTCGTAAAGGATCTTTGCATCGGCGATATATTTCGAATCGATCTGGTTGGTCTGGGTAATATCTTCGGGGCGTATAACGCCGCATACGTGCAGTATCTGCTTCTGGCCGTCTATGAGCATAACACGCCTGCCGTCTATATAGTAGTTGCCGTTTTCGAGTATTTTGATAATTCTTGCGGATATGTTGGTAGTGAACTTTTCGCTTCTTTGGTGAGTACCGGCCCCGTTGAAACTTACGGTGGAGTCTATATTGAACCCAATATTGGTCAGTTTGTTTGCCTGGTTCGCTATGTTGTCCATCAGTCCGCCGCCGCCCGACGAGCTCATAACGCCGCCGCCGAGCTTGTCCGCCGTCGTTTTGGAAATGCTCTTGGTTCCGCTCGAAGAGGAGAGGATGTTTTCGTTTATGATCACCGTCACGATATCGTTCACATTCATCGCTTTCTTGTCGGAAAAGACCGGGCTGTCACCCCGTCCGAAGAGACTGCCGGGGTTGTAGATGCCGGTTTGGGGTTCTTTGGGGGGCATCTGCTCCACATACTTCGGCGGTTTGAAATCTATTTTGGCCTCGGTATTGCGCGCACTGCACCCGCCGAGCAGAAGAAGAGAGGCCAAAAGCGCCGTCAGTTCCGTTTTTCTCATCTTTGCCACTCCAACCTTTTGGTATAATTGCAGAAATTTTTGGACTTCTTGCAAAGAACATTAGCAAAAACTGTTCCAACTGAAAGGTATATAATGAGCGATCTTAAAAAGAGGCTTCAAAACGATCTAAAAGAGGCGATGAAGCAGAAAGACACATTCAAGCGAGATGTGATCAGATTTGTCATGAGCGCGATAAAACAGATAGAGGTCGACGAAAGAAAAGAGCTTAGCGATTCGGATATAGAGGCGATACTGGTCAAGCAGATAAAACAGCGCAACGACGCCATTCAGCAGTTCAGAGAGGGTGGACGCGACGACCTTGTGGAAAAAAACGAAAAAGAGCTCGAGATTCTAAAAAGCTACCTGCCTGAACCGATGAGCGAAGATGAGGTTAGGGAGATTCTCAAAGAGATCATCGAAGAGACCGGGGCGCAGGGAATGAAAGATATGGGCAAGGTGATGGGTGCCGCAAAAAGCAGGATTGGAAGCCGCGCTGAAGGGAGGGTAATAAACCAGATAGCGAAAGAGCTCCTCAACTCCTGATTCCTCGACCCTGCACGCATCCGCGTGCACTCCCCCCAACTTGAAATTTTCCTTAAATTTTGCTATATCTCTTATACCGTATCCGAATAGAGTGGTGCGCTTGGTCGTCATATCTGCTCGGCAGGCGACACCTTTTTGTTCGGGTTCGACGTTGAGAGACTTTTAAGGAGGAGTTATGCTGAAAGACAGATACGAAGCGGGAGAGATCCTTGCCGACAAAATAGAAGGGCTTGGCCCGCTCGATAAGCCCGTCGTTTTGGCGCTGCCCAGAGGCGGGGTTCCCGTAGCGTTCAGAATCGCGATGCGGATCGGTGCACCGCTCGATGTCATAATCGTGCGTAAACTGGGTGCCCCTTTTAACGAAGAGTTCGCCATAGGGGCCCTCGTGGAGGGGGAGCCGGAACACGTGGTGCTGAATGAGGAGGCCGTATACAGGCTCGGCGTCTCGAAAGAGTATCTCGACACCGTCATCGCCAAAGAGCGCGAGGAGCTGCACAGGCGTCAGAAGATGTACAGGATGAGCGAAAATCCTCTCGGCGATCTCACCGGCAAAACGGTCATTCTGGTGGATGACGGCATAGCTACCGGCTACACCATGAAAGCGGCTCTTGCCGCCATAAGGGAGCAGAACCCCGCAAAAATCATAGTGGCCGTTCCGGTTGCTCCGGCCGATACCATAGAAGAGATGGAGCGGCTTGCCGACAAAGTGGTGGTTATAGAGACTCCCGAACCCTTCTGGGCGGTTGGAGCCCACTATGAGAAGTTCGACCAGACGAGCGACGAAGAGGTTATAGAGCTGCTGAAGGAGGCCAAAGAGAGCGGAGCCTAAAGAGTCAGTCGCCCCGCTTCAGCCTCTTCAGTGCACCGGCAATATCGTCCTGGCGCATGAAGTGTTCGCCGACCAAAAAGGCATCGGCACCGACTTCGTGAAGGTGTCTGACCTGCTCATGTTCGTGTATCCCGCTCTCGGCCACGATTATCTTGCTGTTGGGGATAAGGGGAATGAGCCTTTCGCTAAGGCTCATATCCATCTCGAAAGTCTCGAGATTCCGGTGGTTGATGCCTATGATGTTGGCCCCGGCGAAAATCGCTTTTATCAGATCTTTCTTATCGTGTATCTCGACAAGAGCCTCCATTCCGAGGTGCCATGTATACTCCAGAAGCTCTTTCAGCTGTTTGCGCGTCAGTGCCTTGGCTATCAAAAGTACGAAATCTGCCCCGTATACAAGGGCTTCTACCAGCTGGTACCTGTCTATAATGAAATCTTTGCGAAGAAGCGGCATGGGCACATATCTGCGAATCTGTGTAAGATACTCGACATCTCCCCGGAAATAGTGGGGCTCGGTCAATACAGACAGGGCGTCGGCACCACCCTCTTCATAGGCTTTGGCGATCGTCAGCGGATCGAAATCCTCTCTTATCACCCCTTTCGAGGGGCTCGCCTTTTTAACCTCGGCAATTATCCTATACGGGTTTTCCGGGGTCGATTTTAGCACCTTGTGCACATCTCTCGGAGGAAACGGGTTGTAGGCCAGCGAACGGCCGAGCCACTCGAGTGGAAACTCCTTTTTCCTCTTCTCCAGATCCACTTTGGTGCGTGCGATTATCTCATCGAGTATCACTTCTCTTTACTCCTGCATCTACTGATTTTCTCCCAATGAAGCTTGATCTCCTTGTCATCGAGCCCCATCTTCTCCACGACCCTTTTCATTATATCGAGCGCCTTGCCGCATCTGCCGAGCTTGTAGTAACCCCACGCCAGCGAATCGAGGTAGAACGGAGAGTCCGGCTCCATCTTCAAAGCTCTTTCGACAAGCTTCATCCCTCTCGCTATATCTATCTCATGATCTATGAGCAGATACCCGAGATAGTTTAGATAGAGAGCTTCGTCGACCCCCTTTTCGATCGATGAAGAGAGAAGTCTCTCCACCTTTTTCAAGAGCTTCGGATCGCTCTTTTTCTCGGCCGCCTCATATAGAAGAACCCCGTACTCCGCCTGCCAGACCGGATCGAGGGTCTCATCGTAGAGCTCTTTTGCCAGCTTCAGGGCCTTTTTGTACTCTCTCGACTGCTTCAAAACGGCAAGAAGAAGCCTCTTGTCGGCTCCTGAAGACTCCAGGATCTTTACGGCCTTTTTGTACCGTTTTTCATAGGTGTATATCTCTGCCGCCCTTTGAGCATATTCGCTCTTGCCTGTCGCACCGTAAAGCCTCTCGTATACCGAAGCGAGGTTGTCCAGGCTGTTCTGCTGCCTGTAGATCTGTGCAAGAAAGAGGCACACCTTTTCACTGCATCCGACCATCTTGCTGTGAGTCTCCAGAAGGCTCAGGCTCTCTTTGCGCTCATTCATCTTGTGGTAGAGAATCGATACCATCCTGACAAGAGAGTCGTCATCGTGATGCTTTTCGTAGTACCTCTCATACGCCTCGAACGCCTTGCGGTTCTCACCGTCGTTCAGATAGATAGAGGCTATCATATCGACGTTTTTGATATTGTCCGGGTCAAGTTCAAGGGCCTTTTCCGCACTCTTTAGCGCATCCTCCCTCCTCCCCTTCTTTACGTACGCGATGGTCATGAGCCTGTAGAGCTCGGCGTTTTCCGGCTCTTTTTCCGTCAGCATCTTCAGATCTTCAAGCGCTTCGTCATACTCCTTCAAAGCTATCAGCAGGGTGGCGGCTTCACGCAGGTATTCGGGATTGCCGGTCTTGTCGTATAGCTCTTTGAAAAGGGTATAGGCCCTGGCGTAGGCTCTATGCTCCTTATAGTAGAGCGCATGTATGATATAGTCGTTTTCGAGTGCGAAAGTTCTATAGCGGCTCTTTTTCTCTTTGGCTTCGCCCCCATGTGAAGGAGGCGTATTCTTGATGGAACATCCGGCTATAAAGAGCAGAAGCGCTATCGTCGTTACAAGATACCTGGACATTCGTTTCTTAGTTCCTCTTCATTCTCTTTAAAGTACTCCCAAAAGGGGAATGTTCTGCACTGCATCGGGCGCACAGGGTAGATCGTACACCTGTTGGTTCTCCTGTCGAAAAAGGTGCAGTCGAACTCACCCTCTACGACGACCTTCTCTTTTATCGTATACCTGTAACCCGATTTTTCCAGATACCTCTCTATGAATTCGCCACTCTCCATTCCCAGATATGCGGCCATCCGGGGGATTTTTTGAACCGATACCCATATATTACCGCTCTCGCCGGTACAGCAGTTTCCCATGCACTCTTCGCACGCTTTTGGATCGAAAGTGTAGCTAAAGCCCTCTTCGGTTATTAATCGATCTGACATTTTATCGTATGTGTCCTTGCATTTTTAAAAATCTCCTTTGCGGCCTCTGCGTACCCATCCGCTTCAAACGGTATAAGCGGCGGCAGGACCGAACACTTCGCCTTCGAGCCGCTCCTGGCATGGATCATGACCAGTTTGGCGCCCCTCTCCCGCTTCGGATGCACAAACCGCATATGCTCCACGGTCAAGGATGCGTCGCTCAAAGCGGTCGATATCTCGCCTATCTGCGAAGCGTCGTAACAGAAATAGAGGTGTCCCCTTGGCTTCAAAAGGCGCTTCGCCTTGGCGAAAAAGGGCTTCGGCGGCAGGTGTGAGTTGTATCTGCACGCATGCAGATGCGGATCTTCACTCTTTATCACTCCCTCATGGTAAAAGGGAGGGTTCGATACGATACAGTCGAACCTCTTTTCGGACTCGAACTCGAGGAAATCGGCAAGGTGAATATCCGCATCTATCTTGTTTATTTCGGCATTCTTCTTCGCATAAGAGACCATCATGGGCTGCTTCTCCACCAGTGTCGCTTTGAGGTCGAAGTCCCGCGCAAGCAGCAGACCGATCACCCCTACCCCGCACCCGACATCGAGCATTTCACCCGATGGTGAGAAGGAGCCTATGAAGTCGTACAGAAAGATCGAATCGCTGTTGAAGCGGTACCCGCTCAGCGGTTGGTAAAAAAGCACTCTATCCCCGTTTTTTTGGTAGAATTATACCCAAAAAAAGGGTTTTTTGATGATATTGATCCCGGCCCGCCTGGGCTCTACGAGATTTCCCGAAAAGGTTCTTGCCGATATAGGGGGATACCCGATGGTGATAGCGACGGCCAAAGCGGTAGAGGGTGTCGACCGTGTAGCGGTAGCTACAGACTCTCGCAAAGTTATGGAAATCTGCTCATCTTACGGGATCAAGGCCGTAATGACAAGCAGCGGACATACGAGCGGCACCGACCGCATAAACGAAGCGGCCGCAAGACTCGGACTCGATGAGAACGAAACTGTAATCAACGTACAGGCGGACGAGCCTTTCATAGAGCCGGAAGCGATAGAGAGACTCAAAGATCTTGTGCACAAGCAGGCCAAAGAGGAGAGCGTAATGGTCTGCTCACTCTACAAAAAGATCCCGCCGGCAGATGCGAAAAACCCGAATATCGTCAAAGTCGTAACCGACAAAAGCGGCTTCGCTCTCTACTTTTCGAGAAGCCCCATACCATACGACAGGGAGGGCGGATACGAAGAGTACAAGGGGCATATAGGCATATACGGCTTCAGGCGCAAAATGTTGGAGCGCTTCTGCTCCATGCCGCCGTCGCTCCTTGAAAACACCGAAAAGCTCGAGCAGCTCAGAGCCCTTTCGCACGGATTCAAGATAGCTATGTGCGAAGTGGAGACCGAAAGCTTCGGCATAGACACTCCCGAGGATCTGCAAAAGGCGCTGCAGAGGCTAAAGTAGGCTCCGGCACCACGGAAGTCAGGCCAAAACCTCTTTGCGGTTGGTCTTCGTCTGCAGATAGTCCGATATCTGCATAAGCGAAAATGTAACCAGAAAGATCATCAGGCCGGGAAAAAAGCTTATCCACCATGCGATCTGCATCACCTCTTTGCCCTCGCTTATCAGACTCCCCCAGCTCATTTGTGGCGGAGTGACTCCAAGACCGAGAAAGCTCAGGGCACTTTCGCTCAAAATAGCCCCGCCGACACCGAAAGTGAAGCTGATGAAAAAGATGGGCGCCAAAAGGGGCGCGAAATATTTCAAGATTATCTTCGGTGTCGGCACACCGCCGATTTTCAAAATCTTTATAAACGGCTTCTGCCCTATCGAAAAGCTCTCGGCCCTTATCATGCGCCCCATAGTCATCCATCCCGTAACGGAGATGACGAATATCAAAACCCATACCGACGCCTCGATGTAGCTGACGAGTGCGAGCAGGAGGAAGAATGTGGGAAATGTCAGGAAGAGATCGACGATCACGACGAAGAGTTTATCCACCTTTCCCCGGAAGTAGCCGGCCGTAACGCCGACCATCAGGCCTATCATGGAGGCTATCAGGGCACCTCCGACCCCTATGATCAAAGAGACCTGCCCTCCCCGCATCAGCCTTGCGAGAATGTCGCGCCCGAGCCTGTCGGTGCCCAACGGATACTCGAACGAGGGGGGCATCAAAAGTGCATCCGGGTTTAGATCGAAAGGGCTGGCACTATATACCAGCGGGCCAACAAAAGAGAAGAGAAAAAGGGCGGCAATCAGCGCGACGCTGATACATGGGCATCTCATGGTCTACTGTTTTATTCCGAGAAGTGTCTGTATCATCTGATCTATTGTAGATATCACTTTCGCACTCGCTCCGTAACCTGTCTGGTATTTCATCAGATTCGTCAACTCTTCGTCGAGGTCGACCCTGCTTATACTGTCGAACTCGTCCACGACCGCATTCAGAAGCGACTGCGAGGTCTCCGCGGCAGTGTGCGCCGCTCTCGTATTTTCCGCAACTTCGGTTGCGCTCATTCTGAAAAAGCCGCTCAGCGTATCTTTCGAATAGGGCTCATTTTGACCGTCGACATAGAAGTTCACCTTGTCGAACTGCAGTTGAACCATCCTGTTTGCGACAGTGTTGTCTCCGGCAATCGGAGCAGCGTTGCCGGCCACTCTTGTGGGGTTCTCGTCCAGGGTTTTGTTTAGCCTTATACTCTTTGCGTCGTTGCCGTCGAAGAAGCGCTCCAATCCCATGGCACCGGCAAAGAGAGAGGGGTTGTCCCAGTCACCCTCTTCGATCGAAAACCTGTAACCCTGCTCTTTGAGACCCGCCTTTAACGAGATCGACATATAGCCCGCGGCATCGAACGATGCGGCCACGAAGTCATCCACATCGTTCGTAACGGTGTTGTCTCCGTTGTCGTCTACGTTTGGCTCATTGATGCGGTCTGCGACATCCTGAAACGTCATTCCGTTCAGCGGAACGCTTCGCTCGGCGACGACATTTCCGTCTATATCGTAGATTTTCACCTTGAACTGCCTGGCCGTATCTATTCCGAGGCCGGAGTTTTCAACGAGCCTGTTCGGATCCACCGCTACGTTACCCACCATACTGTCGGTCGCATGCCCGGCATAGATGTTGTTCATATTGCCTATAAGCGAAGAGGCGAAACTGTCGAGTCTGTCTATAACCTGCTGTATGTCGCCGTTCATGAATTTGCCGTACTCTTCACTGTAGTCGCTTCCGCGCAGAGAGAGAATCGCACCCGTTTTCCCGCCGTGGATGTAGTTCGTTATGTCGAAACTCACATGATCCTGCCGCTGGTAAAAGATGTTGGAGTATTTCGTTCCCTCCCCCGGACTCTTCAGTACGAGCGGATGAAATGTCGCTCCGTCCACGAAGGATGAGCCGCCGATGCTCAGATGGTAGGGGTCCGTTGACTCTATCAGGTGCGGATCGACTGTCGTATCGGACTCCATCTCACCCTTGGTTACGGCTATATCGATAAGTTTGCTAAGGGCGAGCTCGAGCTTGTCCCGCTGGTCTCTGAGATCGTTGGCGTTGGCACCGCCGGTCTCGTTCGTATTTATGCGGACATTTATCTCCGCTATCTCTTTTCCGATGCGGTTTATCTCGTCGACCGCGGTGCGAAGCTGTTCATCCAGCGAATCCTGTGTTTTCTGGAGCAGGTCTCTCGTATCTCGCAGAGTGGCCGCGAAACTCCTCGCCTGCTGGGCCAGGTCGATTTTCAGCGAGCTGTCGTCACTGTTTTTCGAAAAGTCGCTCCAGGCATCAAAGAGTTTTGAGAGTCCGTTGTAGACTCCGTTTTTCTCTATCTCGGGAAAGTAGCTGGAGACTTCATCCAGAATCTCCTGCCTGAAGTTTGCGTATTCACTGTTCGAAGAGGAGCTCTTTAGCCTTTTATATACAAACTCGTCGTGAACTCTAACGATCTCCGTAATCTTTGCACCCAGGCCGATATCGCCCGGTACCGTATTCAAAGGGGTATTGGGCGAAATGACCACACGCTGACGCGTATAGTCCGGGTTTTGGGCATTGGCTATGTTGTGCCCGGTAGTGTCTATGGCGATTTGCGAAGTCTTGAGACCGCTGTAACCTATATTCAGTGCATTGAATATGGAGGCCATCTCAGACCCTCAGTTCAATCAGAGAGGCTACTTTCGGGCTTTTGCCCGTATACCCGTCCTGCTCTATCGGGAATATCTCTTCGTACAGCGAGTTGTAGAACTCGCCCACCGTGATTACGAAGCGGGCGTAATATCGGTTTACGGAGTGGAGTTTTTCCAGTGTTTCACGAAGCCGGGCGAGCCCGCTTTGCGTCTCTTCGTCGAGAAGGTCGTAGAGCCCGCTTTCGGGATGATCTTTAAGAAGGGCCGCTATTTCGCTATCGATCAGGGCCTTATACTTTTCAAATGACGCTAACCTATCCTCTTTTACCTTGACTCGGCCGAACATCGAATCGTGGCGTGCACTCTTGATATCGTCGATGTCCAGCATCGTCAGCTCGATCAGTGCATCGAGATCTTCAACGGCCTTAAGCAGATAGTGCGTCAACATGAAATTTCCTTCCTATTCGGGTTTGAGCTCCTGCGCCATTTTGGTAGCCGTAGCGCGCAGATCGATCTTGTACTCGTTGTTTTTGACCTGCTGCTTCAGCTCGTCAATGCGTGTCTGCTCTTTGATCTGTTGTTTTTCAACGGCCATATCCTCGTTCTTCTTCATCTCGTTCATGATATTCGAACTGTTGTTGGCACCTACATTTCTGATCATTATGTATCCTTTTGCTTTAATATAGTATCTGCTTAATTATACTATCGGCAAAATTGTACATTTATTAAGAGCCTTTCAGAGTTTTTTTTCGGTTAGAAACTTATAGAGAAGTTCACTGTAACCGAATGCTCCGCTCAGCTCCCTGCTCATCTGATCGTTCTGCATCGAACGGTAGATCTCCCTGCCCGGATCCTTCGGAAGCAGGGGCTCTTCGGAGCTTATGCTCTTGTCGAGAAGCATCTTTATAATTATCGCTTCGAAGGCGTCTGTCTGCTCTTTCAGCTTACCTGCATCGAGATCGGAAATCTTCGGAACCGCTCGTTGATATTCATTAATATTCAGGGTCTGCACCTCTATCTCCTTAAATTATCTGCAGATCGGCGTGTATGGCGCCCGCACTCTTCATCGCTTCGAGTACCGAAATGACATCTTTAGGCGTCGCACCGAGTTTTTTCAGCGAACGGGCAAGATTTGCGACCGTCGCGGCACCAGGCTTTACGACAAGAGCGTGTTGGCCGGGCCGCAGCCGCATATTCGATCCGACACCGATGGAGTCGCCTCCGTTCTTTGCCGCCGGAAGGGAGCCGCTCTCTTCGATCTTTATCGTAATGTCGCCGTGGGTGATCATTACCGGCTCCACCTCGACCTCTACACCCGAAACTATGGTACCTGTCCTCTCATCGATAACGATTCTCTGTTTCGCTTCGTACTCTATGGAGAGGTCTCCGACCGCGGCGAGAAATTCGACCATGCTCATGGAGTCCGGTTTTTTCAGTTTTATGGTTCTGGAGTCGACTGCGACCGCGACACGCTCTTTGTAGTATCGGTTGAGGGTATTCTGGATATTTATCGCATTTCGGAAATTCGACTCCTTCAGGCTCAGTGTCGCCTGCTTCCGGCCGTATAGGTTGAAAGGGATCTCCTGCTCTACCAGCGCTCCACCCGGAATCCTTCCGGCTGTCGCATGGTTCAAAGAGCCGGCGCCCCTGCCGTTTCGTCCGCCTATTGTAACGGAGCCCTGGGCCAGCGCGTATATCCTTCCGTCTACACCTTTGAGGGGGGTCATAAGAAGTGTGCCGCCCTCTATCGACTTGGCATCGCCTATCGAAGAGACTATCACATCTATCCTGTCACCCTGTCTCGAAAACGGAGGCATGGTCGCGGTAACCATCACCGCCGCGACATTTTTGGATTTTATATCTTTGGGGTCGAGCTTGACGTTCATCGACTGTAGCATGTTGGAGATCGTCTGCAGCGTAAACTTTGAAGTGGTGCCGTCGCCGGTCTTGTTGAGCCCGACAATGAGACCGTATCCGATAAGCTGATTGTCCCTTACACCGATGATGTTGCTTATATCTTTTATTTTGACCGCATGAACCAGCAGCGGTGCGAGCAGTAGAAGAAAAAGCGATCGTTTCAAAGCCTGCCTTTCATCTTCCCGCCGGGCGGGAG
>JALWMA010000037.1 GCA_027081015.1 Campylobacterales bacterium
TTCGCCCGCAGTTCGTCCGGAACTTCGGTTAGCTCTTTGTAGGGCTCTTTCGTGAATATCTTCACCCACGGCACTTCGGCCTCCTCCCGCTCCACGAATATATCTTCATCTTCGTATATTCTCACAGCTGGTCCCTAATGCCTATGGCGTACCAGACAATCACGAGGTTCAGGAGGAAGATCAGCATGGAGCTGCCGCGCGACACGAGGTTCTGCAGCGGAGTTCTCTCGACCGTGTGGGTCTTGAACGCGATATACATATGGATGGCGGTCAGGAGCGTTATGATACCTACAGTTATGAGCTTCAGATGCATCAAAGAGGCCAGTTCCGACCCGGGAGCGTGCGACATGGCTTTGTCTATTCCGAAGTGGAAAAACATCGTCAGACCCGTAATCCACAGGAGTATGAGCCAGAATGTCTCGAAATATCCGTAGATCGGACCGAGGTGGGTGTAGACGCTCTTTTGCGCACACTTGTCGCGAAGCAGGATGCCGAGCGCGAAGAGCAGCAGCGATCCGCCCACCCAGGCCGTCGCCGAAAGAATATGTATATAAAGAACTATCTTGATCAATATAGATGCCTTTTCGGTCTGTTCATTATCTCCTCCACCTTTATACCGGTCCATTCGCGGATCGCATCCTTCTCCTCTTCGGAGAGGGCCGCCTCCGGGTGGGCTTTTACATATGTTCCGAGCGGCATTGCGAGCCCTACGGCGATGAAGATCATCTCTTTGAGCTTCGCCTTTCTCTTTTCGTCGTAGCTGTTCCACTCACTGAAATTCAGCCATCGGCGCCCGATGTTGACATCACGAACGACGAACCATTTGGCCGGCGCAACGGCGCTGTACCACGGCCATCTCGTCTCGTTGGAGTGGCAGTCGTAGCAGGAGCGCTTAAAGATGGCCATGATTTCCGGCGGCGCATCTATCTCCTGCGACGGATCGCTTTTGGGATTGCTCCGTTCATACGGAATGAGCTGCACGAGAAGAAAGGCGGAGATAAAAAAGATACCCAGAATTTTACCTACCGACATATCCGCTCCAAAATTTTTTTGTTATTGTAGTATAAAACAGTTTATACTACTGCTATAATTTTTATAAGTTCCTAAAGATGTTCCGAAAGGTACCTTCATGCAGCCGCACGACTTCTTTTTGATACTCTTGCTGATACTGGTCGGAGCGCGCCTCTTCTCCGAGCTATTTCGTAAGCTTGGACTCCCACCGGTCCTGGGCGAACTCTGCGCGGGAATCATCATTGGTCCCTCTCTGCTGGGCTGGGTGGAGCCGACCGCCACGATCAAGCTTCTTGCGGAGATAGGAATCATTCTGCTCCTATTCGACGTAGGCCTCGAAACCGATCTGCACCGCCTGAAGCAGAGCGGAAAAAATGCGGCGATTGTAGCGGTAGGCGGCTTTTTGCTCCCCTTTATTCTTGGGAGCTGGGTATCGTACTCGATCTTTTCGCTTCCTCTTATAGCCTCCCTCTTTATCGGAGGGACCATAACCGCTACGAGCATAGGGATAACGATAAGAGTCTTGAGCGATCTCAAAAAACGCTCCAGCACGGAAGGGGAGATTGTTCTGGGAGCCGCTGTACTCGACGATATTTTCGGCGTGCTGCTGCTGACGATTCTTTACGAGTTCTCACAAAGCGGCGGCGTAGACCTCGCGAACACCGGAAAAGTTTTT
Source organism: Campylobacterales bacterium (assembly GCA_027081015.1). Taxonomy (GTDB): domain Bacteria; phylum Campylobacterota; class Campylobacteria; order Campylobacterales; family Hydrogenimonadaceae; genus Hydrogenimonas. The sequence goes on from JALWMA010000037.1 coordinate 1,688, forward strand.
CTCTTCATACTTCTCTTTTTCGCTACGGCCCCGGCGGCGGCAAAACTTCTGGCCCTGCTGATCCAGAAATATGACAGCGGCACAAAGAGCCAGGGGCTTATGGCGACGGCCATATTCTCCCTGGTCCTCTTCTTTGCGTGGCTCGCCCACAGGGTTGGAGCACCCGAAATAATCGGGGGGTTTGCCGCCGGTCTGGCCCTCTCACGCCGATTTCTGCTCCCTTTCGGCATAGCACTGCGCGAAAACCAGGCTTTTGCGGCAAAGATCGAGAACCAGATCCGTCCGATCGTATATCTCTTCACCCCTATCTTTTTCGTAACCGTCGGTCTCTCGATGAACCTGCGCGACATTGCCTGGGGAGAGTCGCATGTCTGGCTTTTCGGAGGCGCGGTATTGGCCGTATCCGTCATAGGGAAGATGGCCGTGCCGCTTATGCTCAAAGGGATCCCGCCGACAAAAAGGGTCGTGGTGGGCCTCTCGATGATCCCGCGGGGAGAGGTTGGACTGATCTTTGCGGAGATCGGCAAAACGGCCAAGCTCTTCGATAACGAAACCTATGCCGCACTGATCCTCGTTATAGTCATGACGACACTGATCCCGCCCTTTCTGATAAAACTGGCCTACAGGAACGACTCTTAGCACCCTATCTCCGCGATGCCGGACAGCAGCATGCCACCGGACACTCACCGCAAAGAGGCCTGGCTGGCCTGCAGATTACCTGTGCGAAACTGACAAGAAGCCTGTTCAGTCCCGCCTGCTCTTCGGGCGTGAGCCTCTTTTTCAGAGCCTCGAGGCTCTCTTCGGGAGTGGAGGTTTCGATAAAGCCCCACATATTAAGAATTCTGTGCAGATGCGTATCGACCGCAACCGTCTTCTCGCCGAAAGCGGACTCGAGTATGATATGCGCCGCTTTCGGGCCTATCCCCTTGATTTTCAGAAGCTCCTCTTCGCTCCCCGGAACTTCACCGCCGAAATTCTCTATGATGTATGAAGAGGCCTCGAGTATCGCAGCCGCCTTTCTCCTGTAGAAGCCTACCGGGTATATGGCCTCCTCTATCCTCACTCTATCCAGATTTACCATTTTATACGGGGTATCCGCAAGCGCGAAGAGCCTTTTTCCGGCTTCCAGCGTCACCTCATCTTTGGTTCTGAAGCTCAACAGCACAGAAACCATTATGGTGAAAGGGGTTCTCCTGTAAGCACCTTCGAACCTCTTCGCTGGGGCATCCCAACTCTCGTACTCCCTCTTCAACAAAGCGACGATCCGCATAAAATCTCTCTTTTTCATAAGTCAATTATAATTTCCCTTTAATTAAAATTGATGTAACATCGAAAAAGAGAACGACATAAAGGAGAGATATATTATGAAAAGAGGGATTTTGACAGCTGTTTCTGCTCTTCTGCTTATGAGCGGGTGTGCACAAAAAGGGATGCAGACAGGTGGCGAATATGGAGCGGAAGGGACGATAGAGATCGAGCGGAGTCTCGACCACGGCTTCTCGATAAGTACGATCAAGAGCGCCGTGGAGGCTGCAGCCAAAGAGGAGGGGTGGAACAGTGTCCCGCTGGGAGATCGTAAGATCATCGTAGACAGATACTTCAGCGAAACCAAAAATATCGCTGCAGAAGTCTCGATAAAGAGGGACGGCTACACCATCGAGTACAGCAGCGGCCAGAACATATCGAAATCGGAAGCGGAAGATCTGCTCGAAGATCTCAAAGAGGCGATCGACAGTAAGCTCGAGAGCGCCGGGAGAGGGGAGTAGAGAACTCTATCTCCCGTACTCCTCGTGGTTGACCGCGACCTTGTAGGTCGGGTCGTCCTCTTCATAGGTGCAGTATTTGCCTGCCGCCTTGAGCAGTTTTTTACAATCTTCGCTAAGGTGGCGGATAGTCAGCTTTTTGCCCGCCTCTTCGTATCTTCTGGTGATTTTATCTATCGCTTCCACACCGCTTGAGTCCATCACGCGCGCGCGTTTGAAGTCCATAACCACCTCTTCCGGATCGCTTGCGACATCGAACTGATCCAGAAACCCCTGTACCGAGCCGAAAAAGAGAGGTCCGTCGAATTCGTAGATTTTGCGCTTGCCTTCTATGAAGGTACGCGTATAGACACGCGCGTGCTGCCATGCGAATACGAGCGCCGAGATGATGACCCCGATTATAACGGCCATCGCAAGGTCGGTAAAGATCGTTACGACCGTTACCGTTATGAGAATGAAGGCGTCTGTTTTGGGCATCTTTCGCAGCCGGTCGATACTGGCCCACTCGAATGTCTCCACGCTCACCATGAACATGATTCCCACAAGCACGGCTATGGGGATCTGCCCGATATAGTCGCTAAGGGCCACGACGAAAAGTATGAGCAGAACCGCGGCAGTCACACCCGAAAGGCGCCCGCGGCCGCCGGAGGTGTAGTTTATGATACTCTGGCCTATCATCGCACACCCGGCCATTCCACCGAAGAGCCCACATGTCGCATTTCCGGCACCCAATGCTACCGCTTCTCTATTCGCATTCCCCTTCTCTCCGCTCATCTCGTCGAGCACGGAGAGGGTTAGCAGGGACTCTATGAGTCCGACAGCGGCCATAACAGCCGCATAGGGGAGTACAGTGATGAGTGTATCCAGATTCAAAGGCACATCGGGCCAATGGAAAGAGGGAAGATCCCCGGCGATCGAGCCCAAATCGGCCACTCTTTTTGTGTCGAGATCGAATATGACCGTTATGAGGCTGAGCGCCACTATCGCCACCAGTCCCGCCGGAACCGCTTTGGTAACCTTCGGCAGCAGGACCATCGTCGCCATCGTGGCGAAGACCAGCGCATACATCACCGGCCCCTCGCCTTCGAACATCGGCAGCTGAGCGAGCGCGATAACGATGGCAAGACCGTTTACGAAGCCCAAAATCGCGGGCTGCGGAACGAGGCGGATGAACTTCGCGAGCTTCAAAAGACCGAAAACCGCCTGAATGGCGCCGGCAAGAAGCGTAGCGAAGAAGAGATACTCGACCCCGTGCGTTGCGACGAGCGCGACCATAACCACCGCCACACTCCCGGTGGCGCCGCTTATCATCCCCGGTTTTCCGCCGAAAAGTGCGGTTATGAGACCAAGGATAAATGCCGTATAGAGCCCCACCAGCGGAGAGACCCCGGCTATCAGCGAGAATGCGACAGCCTCCGGAACCAGAGCTATCGCCACGACCGCACCCGAGAGTACGTCGTTCTTTACGCTGTGGCCGCTATAGGCTTTAAGCAGTTGTGCAAACATGACAGATCCCGCCCTTCGGTTTTAAAATAGGCGCGATTATATATAATCAGCTCTTTTAATGTGCTTTGAATTTTATGCTAACTGATGTATAATTACCGTCCTTCTGCAATATTCGCCTTACTGTTTGCTGCTCGTTATAGCATATAGGCCTGTATTTTAAGCTGCAATTAAACAAGTTTGATCTATCATGGCAATAAAAGAATTAAGACAAATTTTGTCCTAATTAAAATTCGGAGCAATTTTCATGATGAAAGTCTACCTGGACAACAACGCGACCACGATGGTCGATCCCGAAGTAAAGGCGGCGATGGACCCCTACTTCACGGAGATATACGGAAACCCGAACTCCCTGCACGACTTCGGTACGGCGTGCCACCCCGCCCTTCGCAAGGCGATGGACAGTTTGTACGAAGCGATAGGAGCACGCGACGAGGATGACATAGTGATCACTTCCTGCGCGACCGAATCCAACAACTGGGTTCTAAAAGGTGTCTACTTCGACCTTATAAAGGACGGGGAAAAAGACCATATAATCACGACCGAAGTGGAGCACCCCTCCGTCACGGCTACCTGCAGGTGGCTGGAGGAGCAGGGTGTACGCGTGACATACCTGCCCGTAAACAGCGACGGCGTGGTAGAGGCGCATACGGTCCGCGACTTCATAACCGACAAAACCGCCCTCGTCTCCGTAATGTGGGCGAACAACGAAACTGGCGCCATATTTCCGG
>JALWMA010000038.1 GCA_027081015.1 Campylobacterales bacterium
TGAACAGGTTGGAGTCGCTCGGAAAAGGGCTCCTCGATGACGGAGTGAGCTACGGGTTGAGGATGGGGTACAACATCGATGAACATCTGGCCGTAGAGCTCGGTTACGACTATCTAAGCGACTTCACGCTTTTGACGGTACCGGGAGAACAGACCACCAACGGCCACCAGCTTATGGCGAACTTTCTTTACAATGTAAAAGACGACAACGGTTTCATCCCTTACATAATGGCGGGTCTTGGAGCGGAGAAGTATGACAACAGCGGCGGCGGACTCGAGAGCGGGGGTATAGCGGCCATAGGCCTCGGAGCCCACTTTTTGATACACGAGCCCATATCTTTGCGGCTCGAGTTCAAAGATATCGTCCGTTTCTCCGATGCGGGCCATACATTCTCTTGGACATTCGGGCTGGAGTATTCGTTCGGAAAGATGGAGAGGTATGTAGAGGAGGATGCCTTCTCTTTTGCCTACTATAAGATAAAAGAGAGCGAAGATAGGGTACTGATCGCATCGAGAGCCTCCGCAAAACCAGAAAAGAGGGACAAGTACCGCTCCTATAGGTCGGAAAGGGATGCCTCATACAGAGCCGGCAGAACCAAGGAAGTCGCAAGAGATAGAATACGCACCGCCGCCTCACAGCCCGTTAGAGTAGCAAAAAATTCCACTCTCCCCGCCCTATCCGCCTCCGCCGTTTCGCAGACGATTCCCAAAGTATCCGTAAAGGTCGACGGCATGCGCTCCGGAGTCAAAAGCAAAGCTTCCAAAACCGAGGGAAGGGCCGTACCGAAACCGTACAAAAGAGCCGGCGGCGAAGTATACGATATCGATATCGAAAATACGGCGGGAGGGATAGCGGAAAATGGACAATACACCGATGGAAGAGAGAAGCGCCCCCTCCCCGAGGCAGAGGAGACGGAGCCTAAAGCTGCGGAAACCGGAGCCATAAAAGCTTTAAAAGCGGCCCATAAGGAAAAAGCGCCTTCAAGCAGCGCCGGGGCGCTATCTGCCGCCGTTGCGGCAGGCGGTGCGGCCGATGCCGGGGTTTCGTTGAAAGAGCGGAGCGTGGATGTCTCAAAAAGAGAGTCCAACCCAAAAAACGTCTCTTCGGACGAAGCCGATTGTGCCCGTGACTTCGATGGAGATTCAGTTCCTGACTGTAAAGACCGATGCAAGGGGACTCCAAAAGGGTGGATAGTAGATTCCGACGGATGTGCTACGGCGATCTCCATGCTGGTCAATTTCGAGTTCGATTCCACCGCACTGAACGAGAGGGCGAGAGAGCGAATAGGGGAGCTTGCGGAGTATCTGCTCAAAAACCGTAACATAAGGGTCACGATAGAGGGCCATACCGACAGTATAGGGAGCGACAGCTACAACCTCGCACTGTCGAAAAGACGCGCTTTGAAAGTGAAAAGCGCTCTGGTCGATCTGGGTGTCGCTTCCGAGAGGATCGACATAAGGGGCTATGGTGAGAGCAGGCCGATAGCTTCGAACGAAACTGCTGCCGGACGCGCCGAAAACAGGCGGGCCGATGCACTTATAATACGACTTTCGATCTGAGGCGAAGAGGCGACCTCAGATCTCTCCGTTTTGAAGGGAGATGACGAAGTTGTCGTAAGTGGTCTTATGCGACCGCAGAAGCTCTTCCAGATACTTTTCGGAGGCTTCCATACCTCCTCTTCTCTCCTCTTTTAGAAGATCCGAGTAGATCGACTCGACACTCTTCAGCGCATCGCGGTTCGGTTTTCTCCGTACAGAGTGGTAGTCGCGTATCTTTCCGTCCGAGTCGAGTGTTGCCGTAACGTTTGCGAAAACCCAGTAATACCCGCCGTCTTTGCAGAGGTTTTTGACGAAGGCGAATATATCCTTTTTTCGCTCGATTCTATCCCAAAGGAGTTTGAAAACTATTTTCGGCATATCCGGGTGTCTAACTATCGAGTGCGGCTTGCCCAAAAGCTCCTTTTCGCTATAGCCGGATATTTCGACGAAAATTTTGTTGCAATAGATTATCCGCCCCTTCAGATCCGTCTTCGAGACTATATAGTCGTCATCTTTCAACAAACGCTCATGACTTGTCGGTTCGGGTCTGCTCAAGTCCACTCTCCTGTTTCGTTTTTTGCAGAAAAAAACAGTACTTATTAAAAGTGCAGTTTTGATCAGTTAAACTAATATTAATCTATTATAGTGCTCTTATCATTGACAAAGATCAACTCCGGCTGATCCTGAAGATGGGATGAGAATGGAAACTCTTTCGATAGCTGGGTTCCATAAAGAGAGTGTCAACAAAATTCGAGTATAATCGCGCAACTATTCTTTAAAGTTAGGAGTGACGATGGCAATCGAGAAGATAGGGTCCAAAGAGGCTTTCAAGAGTTTTGTAGAGAAGTGTGAGGCCCGGGAGGGTTACAGAAGGCCTGTGGCTTTCGGAATATGCAGGGTCGACCGCGGGCAGAAAAACCGCGACAAAATCCTTCAGGCGGTATACCCTCTGATCAACTGGAACGAAAACTACGGATCTGCCGCAGTATTCATAGCCGCACTGCAAGAGAGCGGCGAGAGTGTCGATTTCAGCGCTTCCGAGCAGATCTTCGACGTGACGGAGACGTTCATAATTAACGCCGCCGCGGCCTTCAGCCCCTATCTGGAGGAGGCCAAGGGTGAGGCGCACAAAAACGTACAGGTGATCAAGGAGCTCGCAAAGATAGCAGAATGTGAAGATCTCGACGACAACTTCCGCATAGTCATCCTTTTCGAAGACGACGCTCCGCAGAGTGTGGAGTCGGTCTATATCAAACTCTACGCGCTCTCGCTCGGCAAGGCAGAGCTGCGCAGCGTAAACCTAAACGGAGCGTTCGGTATTCTGCACAATGTCGCGTGGTTCGGAAACGAGCCTTTCGAACTCGACTGGCTCCGTGAAAACGAGATCGAGCTGAAGCTCAACGGCGCATACCCCGAGATAGAGAGTGTAGACAAGTTTCCGCGCTACCTGCAGCACATAATCCCCGCCGACAACACAAGGATACTCGACAGCGCCAAAGTACGCATGGGAGCGCAGCTGCATCCGGGAACCACGGTAATGCCCGGCGCAAGCTACATAAACTTCAATGCGGGAACCACCGGAGCGGTGATGGTAGAGGGGCGCATCTCAAGCTCGGCGATAGTCGGAGCGGGATCGGATGTAGGCGGCGGAGCGTCGATTCTGGGGGTGTTGAGCGGTACCAACGGCAACCCGGTCACGATAGGCGAGAACGTTCTTCTCGGGGCCAACAGCGTCACCGGCATACCTCTCGGCGACGGCTGTATAGTGGATGCCGGAATCGCGATTCTCGAAGGTACGAAGGTTGCCGTCAGCAGGGCGGAGCTTGAAAAGATAAAAGAGGTGAACCCTCTTTGGGACGTCAAGGTAGAAGATGAAAACATCTTCAAAGGTCTCGATCTTGCCGGCAAAAACGGCATCCACTTCCGTCAGAACTCGATGACGGGGCAGATAGTGGCGATGAGAAGCCGCAGAGAGGTGAAGCTCAACGTAGAGCTTCACTGACATTTTGACTCTCCGGTCGGCTATGCCGAGGCTCTTTCGGGGCGCAGATCTCTTTTGCGGCGTACCATTTGAGTATGGCGGTGGCCGAGTGCGAGAGCTCGTGCTGACTCAGGGGGACGTAGGCGATTTTCAGCTTACTCAGTATTATAAGGCCGGCAAAGACGGACGCGATCCAGGCAAGAAGCCCGTAGAGCCAGCCGAATTCGCCCCAAACAGCGGCTCCGAGACCGAGAGGCACCAGCGAAAACGCCGCGCGCAAAAGCATAACGACTCTTTTGCACCTTTTATCGAGCGGAGGAAGAAGTTCAATGATCGGTTTTCCTTCATTCATAGTACAAACTTTATCATAAAGGATCTGACAATGGCAAACGGAGAGATTGTAATCTGGCACAACCCCAGGTGCTCGAAATCGAGAGAGGCCCTGAAGCTGCTCGAAGCGGAAGGGGTGGAGCCGAAAATTTTCCGGTACCTCGACGAAAAGCCGACCAAAGAGCAGATAGAAGAGGTTCTGAGAATGACCGGCCTGAGGGCAAGAGATATTATGAGGACCAAAGAGGCTATATATAAAGAGCTCGGACTCAAAGATGTAGACGACGAGCAAAAGCTTGTCGAAGCGATGGCAGAGCACCCAAGGCTCATAGAGAGACCCATCGTGGTAAAGGATGGCAAAGCGGTACTCGGAAGGCCGCCGGAAAAAGTTCTGGAACTGGTAAAAGGGTAGATAGAGTATGCTTCAAACGGTAAATCTGACCAAACGGTTCGGCGGAAGGGTGCTTTTCGAAAATGTCAACATAAAACTGGATGCCGGCAAAAGATACGGGCTCATAGGCGCCAACGGTGCCGGGAAGAGTACGTTCCTTAAAATAGTTGCCGGCCTGGAGGATGCCACTTCCGGCGAGATAGTCGTAGGGAGCGGGCTTAAAATCGGAGTGCTCGGCCAAAACCAGTACGCTTTCGAAGAGTTCACGATAGCCGACGCCGTTCTTTATGGCAACAGGCGTCTTTATGATGCCGTTAAAGAGAAGGAGAGGCTCTATGCCGAGGGAGACTTCGACGACGATAGTGTAAACGAACGTCTCGGGGAGCTGGAGATGGTCTGCGTCGAAGAGGACCCCATGTACGAGTACGACGTCAGGATAAAGAAGATCCTCGAAGAGCTCGGTTTTCCAGAGTCGCAGCACAACGACCTTATGAGCTCCCTTCCGAGTGCCGACAAGTTCAAGGTTCTCCTGGCGCAGGTGCTCTTTCCGAAGCCCGACATACTTTTTTTGGACGAACCTACGAACAACCTCGATATCCATGCGATAGCATGGCTTGAAGAGCAGCTCAAAAGACACGAAGGGACGATGATAGTTATCTCCCACGACCGGCACTTTCTAAACAGTGTCGTTACGCATATTCTCGACCTCGATTTCAAAACGATCAGGGAGTTCGCCGGAAACTACGACGACTGGTACATAGCGAGCAATCTGCTTCAGAAGCAGCGCGAGATGGAGAGGGCCAAAAAACTCAAAGAGAAGGAGCAGCTCGAAAACTTCATACGCCGCTTCAGTGCCAACGCATCGAAGGCAAAACAGGCCACAAGCCGCCAAAAACAGCTTGAAAAGCTCGACCTGGATGCTCTTCAGGTCTCGAGCCGACGAGATCCGAGCATACTATTCAAAAAGAGACGCGAACTTGGGAAGGAGGCCCTCGAACTTGTAGATGTGAGCAAAAAGTTCGACGACAAAGTGATCTTTTCGAACCTCACTCTCAAGTTCGAGCCGGGTGAAAAGGTGGCGCTCATAGGTCCGAACGGTGTCGGAAAGACTACTCTTTGCAAAATGGTGATGGATGACGGTCTAAAGCCCGACAGCGGTGAAATAAGATGGGGTGCGACGGTCGAGCCAAGCTATTTTCCGCAGGATACAACCGATCGCATCAAAGGCAGCGAAACTCTCTACGAGTGGCTGAGAAACCATGACCGGGAGGCCGACATATCCGAGATCAGAAACTGCCTTGGCCGAATGCTCTTTAGCGGGGAGGAGCAGGAGAAGAGTATCGAGAAGATCAGCGGGGGCGAGAAGCACCGCATGATGCTCAGCAAAATGATGCTCGAACAGGGAAACTTCCTGATTCTGGACGAACCGACCAACCATCTCGATCTCGAAGCGATCATAGCGCTCGGTGAGGCTCTGTACAACTTCGACGGCAATGTCATCTGCGTAACCCACGACCGTGAGCTCATCGATGCCTTCGCGAACCGTATCATAGAGATAAAGTCCGACGGCGAGATAGTGGACTTCAAAGGGAACTACGAAGAGTATGCCGAAGCAATCGGAGAGATGGCCTGATGGGCGACTCCTATAGGATCGAACTCTCTTTCGATTCCATATCCGAGGGGTGGGAGGCAGACCCGCTATGCAAAAAGTGCGGTGAAAATGTGAGCGGGTGCACATGCAGCGGTGCTGCAGAGCCGATGCCTCCTGAAGAGCACAGGCTCGAATACTCGGTTCAGATGAGACGTGGAAGGCCTGTAACCGTGGCGGGAGAGTTCAATATAGATAAATATGAAGCACGGGAGCTTCTCTCTTATATCAAAAAGAGCCTCGGGTGCGGAGGGAGCTTTAAGTCGGGACGGCTCGAGATCCAGGGGAGGAGGGTCGAAGAGCTAAAGAGACTGCTCTATAAAAGAGGGTACAAGCGGTAGTCGAAACCTCCTATGCGCTGAACGAGTAACGGTTTCCACCCTCTTTTTTCGCTTTGTACATGGCCGAATCTGCATCGAGGATGAGCCGGTTAATATCTCTCTCCGACGAGTTGAAAAGGGTGATTCCGATGCTGGCCCCTATCGTCAGGCTCTTCTTTTCTATCTGGTAAGGGGCCTTGATGGTACGAAGAATCTTTTCGGCTATCATCGATATACGCCTTTTCGCATCTTCAAAATCTGTCGTCTCCGTAGCGATGAGGGCCAGGAATTCGTCGCCGCCGAAGCGAGAGATCAGATCGCTCTTTCTAAGGCTCGACTGCAGCCTTTGAGCCACAAGTTGAAGAAGCTGATCGCCTATATTGTGGCCCATCGTATCGTTTATAGGTTTGAATCTGTCGAGATCTATAAAGAGAAGACCTTTGTAGAGGCGGTCGTGATCTGCCTTTTTAAGCACCGACTCGAAAATTCGGAAAAAGTGGCGGCGGTTTATCAGGTTTGTAAGCGGGTCGTGTTCTGCCTGGAACGTAATGGCCCTCTCTTTCTCTTTTAGCGGTGAGATGTCGACTATTGCCAAAACTTTTACCCTTTTGCCTTCAAGCTGCATAGACTTTCCGCGCACGAGCGCCCAGAAGGCGGTGCCGTCTTTCCTTTTGAGCAAAATTTCATAGGGTGACTGATCGCTCTTGTCGAATCTTTCGACGATAAGATCTCTCGATGAGTCCATAGCGAAGGAGAAGACATCTTTCTGCCACAGCTCATCGTCGGTATATCCGAAAATCTCTTTTACAGGCCGGTTGTAGTGTATACATCTCCTCTTTTCGTCGAAGATCAGCAGCCCCTCTATAGTGGAGTTTAGAAGCGACTCGAAGAGCTCCGTCTTTTTTAACTGCTCCTCTTCCACTTTCGTTTCGAACTCTTTTTGAAGAGTGATATCGCGCCCTATGCCTACTGTTCCTATCAGAACCCCGTCGCAGTTGTAGAGCGGAGCTTTGTGTACATCGAGGTATATCTCTTTGCCCCTGACTCTGCCGTGCTCTTCGAAGTGCATCGGTGTAAGGTGCTTGATGACCGTTTCGTCGGAACTCTGCCTCATTTCACCCATCGTGTACCAGCCGGGATTGTCGGGGTGCGAGGCCATCTCTTTGAGTGCGAAAAAGATATCCGTTTTTCCGATGGCCTCTCTTGCGTCGCTAACTCCAAGCAGCTTTTCGCATAGGGCTTTGTTTGTAAAGAGGTAGCGCCCCTGCAGATCTTTCGCCCAGAACATGTCGGGGGCGTAGTCTATGATCATATCCAGAAGTCTTCGTCTCTGAATGGGCAGAACGGGAGGCTTGTTTTTTTTCATCCATATTTCGATATATGAGTGACGCCTGGAGATAAGGTAGTTGTCCAGGCGTACGACTTCGCCGTTTTTACAGTTGTGGTCGGCAGTGATCATCGCTTTCGTACCGGCTATGACGTCGTCGAGCACCTCGAGAAACATTATGGTGTTTTCGACGGCTATACGCTCTAAAACAGCCTGTTCGCAGATCTCTTTTTTGCTGTATCCTACGAGCTTTGCGTACGAATCGTTGCAGTTTATGATTTTACCGTCTTCGGGATGAATGACAATCTGATATTCGCAATCTTTTAAAAAATATTCCATATCTGCCCTTCCGTAACCCTTATTATAGCATTTCGATAAATTGAAAAGAAATATTATCAATTAATAGAAGTATCGGTTATTGTCTACAATGATTAATCTAACAGGGTATACGGTAGCCGCTTTCAGACCTATCTAAACGTCGGTTTCTCCATGAAGCGGCTCTTGAAAGGTTCTATTCCAGTCATAAGGAAGATGAGGGCTTTCTGGTTAAAAATACGGCTTTCGAGCACATATACTTTGGCCTTGGATGCGAAGAGTTCCGCTATCGATCTGCTCAGTTCGTCAGCTCCGGCGAGCTGATTTTCAAAGCGCCCCTTCGTGAGGTCGCAGTACGCCTTTCTGGCTTTGAGTTCCATTTTCGCGCTACGGAGTCTCGATTCGAGTGCGAAAAGATCCAAGAAGGCGTTTTCAAGTTCGGTTTTCACGCGCTTTTTGTAGTCGTCCAGCGCCGCTTGAGACGAGAGCCGCCTGTAACGTGCCGCCTCTACGTTTTCGGTATCGGAAAAGCCGCTGAAGAGATTCCACCTCGCGGAGGCACCTATATAGCTCTGATCCGCGTTTGTAAAACCGTCACCGTTGAGTTCGGGTGTGTTGCCTCTGCGTTTGAGTTCGGCGGCTAGGGCTATATTCGGGTAGAAGCGGCTCTTTGCCATATCCACGCGGTCGCTCTCTGCCTTCAAAACGTTTTGCAGCGCTTTTATATCTTCACGCGAACGAAGAGCCTCTTTTATTAAGAGATCTTCGTCTATATCTACAGCAGACATACCCAACGGCAGTTCGACGGAGTCCAGTTTCCTGTTCAAAAGATAGCCGAGGCGGTTGAGGATCTTCCGCTTTTCGGTTTTAGCTTCTACTATTTCAGCTTCGACCGCATATCTTTTCGCCTCTATGTTGTAGAGATCCGAGGGAGGAATAAGGCCGTTTTCGTAGAGCCCTTTCGCCTTTTTGTAGGCTTCATCCATTGCCCTTTTGGCTTCTATTCTGGCCTCGAGACTCTTTTCGGCGGCATAGGAGGCGCTCGCAAGCTCCGTCGCCGTGATGTATAGGTTTCTTTTAAGATCGAGCAGTTTCAGCACGGCTGTTTTGTGTTCGAGTTTCGCCTTGTCGATTTCGGCGGAGAGGGCGAAACCGGTAAATAGCGGATATGTCAGGCGCAGAGAGCCGACGAAGTTTCGTTTTGTTTCCATAGGTAATTCGAACGGCGGGTAGCCCGGCAGCCTGAATATAACCGTAGGAGTCTCTTTGAGCCACGCCGCACTAAAAGAGAGATCGAGAGTAGGCAGGCTCCTCCCTTTTACGGCTTCTGCGGCCGAACCGGCGGCCATACTCATCTCTTTAGCGCTTTGAAGTGCGGGCGAATCGTCGATGGCTTTCAAGATTTCACTATATGTATGCGCAAAGAGAGCACCCTGTAGCGCGATGATAAGCAGCAGTCTCATTTCGTCTCCTTTTTAGGTCCCGGTTTTACAAAAAGAAGTACTACGAAAACCGAGCCGAGCACTCCCCAGTAGCCTGCATGTACGAAAGTGTTGTAAAAGCCGTAGTTGTAGCTCATGAAGGCTTCGTAGTTTGCGAATATCGCTTTTGTTTTATCTATCGAGATCGACAGGGCGGAAGCCGTTTCGTTCAAAAACCTCTCTATATAATCGAGGGTTTGAAGCTCCTCCATGCGAAGAAAATGGAGATTTTTGAAATACTCCATATTGTTTGTCGCCAGAGCCGTGCCGAAACTTCCTCCTACGAAGCGGAAGTAGTCCATCAAAACGATGGCGAGCTCACCTTTGTGTTGAGGGGCGTTTTGTAAAACCATGACCGTGACGGGGGCGAAAAAGAGCCCCATGCCGATCCCGAAAGGGATGGTCAGGAGCATGGCGCGGCTCAGCGGTGTATAGTAGTTGAGCGTCGGTAGAAACGCCAAAGATGTGGCTACATAGAAAAAAGATGCGATCAACACGGTCTTTTTGGCGCCGATTTTATCGGACAATATCCCGGCGAGTGGAGAGAAGATGCCTATGAATACGGCAAACGCGAAGATGGCGATACCGGCATCGAGGGTCGGGAGCATCTTGATATGCTCATAATAGACCGGAAGGAGATAGAAGTACTGGTACATCGAAAAACCGAGAATGAAAAAATAGATCATCATCCCGTTTGCGAATGCCGGATTTTTAAAGAGTGAAAAGTCGACAAGGGGGTGCTTCGACCAGATTTCGCTTAGCCCGTAGAGCATAAATCCGATTACAGAGCAGAGCAGCAGCATGCCTATAAGAGAGTCGTTCAGCCACCCGAGCTGCTGCCCTTTGCTCAGCATGATCAGAAGTGAAACCGTGGCGAACGATATGAGCAGGAAACTGACGAAGTTGAACTTGAGCCTTTGAAACATCCTCTCTTTCGGAAGAAAAACGAAACCCGATACAATAAGAAGTAGGCCGACGGGCACGTTTATCAAAAAAACCATTCTCCAACTGTAATACTCGGTAAGGTATCCGCCTATGGTAGGCCCGAGTGCCGGTGCGAAACTTACGCCGAGTCCGAACAGGCCCATCGCCAAACCCTGCTTGTTCGGGGGAAAGTAGCTGAAGATCATGATGTGGCTCGTCACCATTATAAAAGCCTCTCCGATACCCTGCACGACCCTGAAAACTATCATATGCTCCAGTGTGTCGGCCAATCCGCAAAAGAGGGATGCGGCGGTAAAGAGTAGAACTCCGAATATGAAGATGGCTTTCGCACCGAAACGTTTTATAAGATATTCGGTTATCAGAAGGGCTATGGCGGCCGATACCATATAGCTCGTGATTATCCACTGAACTCCGTACATATCGGTGGCGAGCGGCCCGGTGAGCTTGGGGACTATCACATCGACCACGGTGGTATCGAGAATGGCCATGAAGGCTCCCGTCATGACGATTATACTGAAGATCGTCCGCTCTTTGGGGGTTATCTCCCACGGCTTTTTTGTGTTCTCACTCTCTACATCTTCTGCAGGAAGTGCCAACCTATCTCCTTTTAATGGCCACTGTCGCGCTCATGCCGGCCCGAAGATCTTTTATGTCGTCGAGCGATATGCGAATCTTGAAGCGCTGGTCGAGCTTCGTAAACTCTCCGCTCGCTATGTCCCTGGGTACGAGAGAGAAGGTTGAGGCGGATGTGGGGGCTATAGACTCGACCCTCCCGGCGATTTTTCTCTCTCCCGCGGCGTCGACGGTGACGGTCGCCGAGTTGCCCGGTTTTACCCCTTTCATCTTCTTCTCCGAAAGCAGCACTTCACAATAGAGTGCGGATGTATCTACGAGTGCGTAGATCGGAGAGCCCCTCTTTACGACCCGAGGAGCTTCGGTGAACTTTTTGGCGATCACGCCGTCGAACGGGGCGTAGAGCCTTGTATAGCCGATCTTTTTCTCCAACTCCAGCAGCGCCTCTCTCTTCGATTTGAGGGCCCGGGTTTTTGCCTCTATCTCCTTTTGAAGCTCCTCTATCCGGCGCTGTTCGACCTTCGCGAGTCTGTATGCATCGAGAGAGCTTTTTTGAGTTGCGGCGAGGGAGCGATACTCTCTTTTCATCCCCTCTATCTCGTCCGAAAGTGCGTCTCTTTCGGTACGGATCGACTCAAAATCGGAAGAGGCTATAAGTCTCTTTTCGAGCATCTTTTTATACCGGAGCGTATCTCTGTTCAGCTTTTCGAGTCTCGTCTGCGCCGCTTTTATACTATATTCGAGAGACTGCAGCTTCATGGCTACAGACTCCATATTGTTGCCGGCTATCGAAGTTCTTAGAGAGAGCGACTCCTTGAGGCGTCTCTTTTTAAGCTGCATCCCCTCCAGCGACTTTTCGAGACTTCCGATCATATGAAGGAGCTCGTTTTTTGCGATTTCAAGATCCGTCGGGTCCATGACGGCGAGAAGTTCACCCTTTTTGACCGGCTCGTTCTCCTTTTTTTTCATCTCTATCACCTTCCCGCCGACTTTGAACGATAGGTTCGCAAGCCTGTCGCTTCTGATGAAGGCGGCCTCGCTTACCGCATTTACGGAACGAAACCCGAAATATTCGTAACCGATATATAAAAAGACCGCAATAAGAATAAGAATAACAAGCGTCCCGGATCTTCTGCCCATACCGCTCCTTTTGCGTACCGTAAAAACGAAAAGAGTTATTGGTGAATTATATTCACAAAATTATTAATTTATTCTGATTTAAGAAGATCATTTATAAAATAGATTTAACATTTATGTGAAGAGAGTGGAATCGATATAGACTCATTGTTGAAGGTGTGACGTGAAAGAGTTGATTAGAGAAAAGGTGCTGGAGACCAAAAAGAACCTTGTGCTCGAAAGTGTCTCCGAGTATTTCGAAAAAGTCGGTTTCGAGAGTATCAAGATGCAGGAGATTGCGGAGCATACCGGTCTATCGGTCGGTGCACTGTATAAACTTTTCCCATCCAAAGAGCAGCTCTTTTTCGAATATATAGAGTTTCAGATAAGAAACTTCCACGAGGAGCTGGTATCGGCGACCGCGGGAGTTACCGATCCGATAGATCGGCTGAAAAAGTTTGTGGAGCTGAAATTCGGCGCCTTCATTTCGAAAAAAGAGGCGATGCGACATCCGGTAATCGGCGATCCGCTCTTTTTCGTAAAGATGAATACCCGAAAAAGCGAACCGGCGGCTCCCATTTACGACTTTCTGGCCGAAGTTTTCGAAAGGTTGGGAGAGAGGGAACCCATGAGAGAGGAGAACCACAGAAAAACCGCCTACCTCTTCAACGCCTACACGACCGGGTTTGTCGAATACTGGTTCAACCAGGGGGGTGAGCTGGATGACGACGCCTCCAGGGTAGTAGATATGTTCATATCGGGAATGAGAAGAGAAGATGGCTAAAAAGAGGGTATCTTTGGTGCTTGGAAGCGGAGGCGCAAGAGGGTATGCCCATATAGGGGTTATCGACGTTTTGCTAAAGAGGGGTTATGAGATCGCTTCGATAAGCGGTGCTTCGATGGGGGCGTTGATCGGCGGCCTCTATGCCTGCGGGAAGCTCGACGAATATAGGGAGTGGGTGCTCGGGCTCGATGCGCTGGATGTCGCGTACCTGCTCGATATCTCGTTCTCTCGCGGCGGCATAATAGAAGGAGAGAAGGTATTCGACAGGCTCTCCGGGATGATCGGCGATACAAACATCGAAGATCTGCCCATAAAATATACAGCCGTCTCTACGGATATAGTACGCAAAAAAGAGGTCTGGTTCCAGCAGGGGAACCTGCTCGAAGCGATACGCGCTTCGATCGCCATTCCCTCGGTATTTACACCTGTAACCAGAGAGAATATGGTGCTTGTAGACGGAGGAGCGCTGAACCCGCTTCCGGTCGCTCCTACGCAATCCGACCTTACGGATTTGATCGTCGGGGTCAATCTCTATGCCGAAACTCCGAAGCCGAAAGTAAAAACCGAAGAGAGTGAAGATGCAAGAAAGAGAGATATAGAAACCGCTGTCAGGAACCTTTTTGCCAAAGCCAAAGAGGAGAAAAAGTTCACGATGTTCGATATTCTCGACAAAACATTCGATACAATGCAGGATGCACTCACAAGATACAGGATAGCCGGCTACCCTCCCGATGTCATGGTCAATATCTCGATGCATGTATGCAGCACTTTCGATTTCCACAAGGCGGCCGAGGTTATCGAAGCCGGCAGGATTGCGGCGGCCGAAGTCATAGAAGATCTGAATTCGATACCGTCGCACCAAAGGAGAGAGCATGAGAGTTGAAGAGTTCCGTTCGTGTCAGCAGGAGGTGAGAATAGAGGGTGAGGGTGTGAGTGTAGGCGGTTTTCTGGCGATTCCCGAAGGTGCATCGTCGATCGTCCTCTTCGCACACGGCAGCGGCAGCAGCCGCTTCAGCTCCAGAAACAGCTATGTGGCCTCCGTACTCCACGAAGCGGGAATGGCCACTCTTCTTTTCGATCTGCTGATGGAGCACGAGGAGGCGGACAGAAGGAACGTTTTCGATATAGACCTTCTTGCCTCCCGGCTGGTGCTTGCGACCGAATGGGTCAAATCCAATGAGCGGACCGCGGCTTTGAGCCTTGGATATTTCGGGGCCAGCACCGGCTCCGCCGCGGCACTGAAGGCTTCGGTAATTACGGAGCACAGAGTCTATGCGATAGTATCGAGGGGAGGGCGGCCCGATATGGCGCTCGATGTCATAGACCGCGTGGAGGCTCCGACGCTTCTGATAGTGGGCGGGGCCGATTACGGTGTCATCGATCTCAACGAAGCGGCCTACGAGCGTCTTAGGTGTGAAAAGCGCCTCGTTCTGATACCTGGGGCCACACACCTTTTCGAAGAGCCCGGTGCCCTCGAAAAGGTATCGCTCATAGCGAAAGAGTGGTTTTTGCAACACTTCGAAAGAGTTTAGCATGCAGCTTTTGAAAAAGTACTGGCTCGGTATCTTTGCCGCAGCGCTTCTCTCTCTTGCCGCCTTCATGATCTACGAGAAACTGAACCCCAAAGAGCTGCCGCCCGGTCTCGTCCAGGGAGTGGGGCATATAGACGGCGACCTGATCACGCTGAACGTCAAATACCCCGGAAGGTTGACCGAGATCTTCGTACAGGAGGGCGATGCCGTAAAAAGGGGGCAGGTTATAGCGAAGCTCAATAGCGACGAACTTAAAGCCAGGCTTCTGCGCATCGGTGCCGAAGAGGAGGCAAAAAGGGATGAGCTATCCGCAAAAAGAACAGAGCTCGAGATTTCGAAAAAGAGTATCCCCCTCCTGCTTGAGAAAGCGAGTGCGGCCCTGCGCGCCGCAGAGTCGAAGCGGGCGCAGCTGAGAGCCGAGATAGCCGCCCTCGGGGAGGTTGTGGCGCAGGATGGCAGGGAGTACAACCGAACGAAAGATCTTTATGAAAAGAGGCTCATCCAGAAAGAGTTGCTCGAAAAAGCGGAACTCAAGCTCGATACCGACAGACGGAAACTCGAAGCGCTTGTGCACAAAAGAGAGGAGGTTGCCGCGGCGATAAAGGTGGCGGAGGCGGACCTGAAGCGGGCTCGGGCGATGCAAAAGAGAGTAAAAGCCCTCGAACAGCTCATAAGCGCGCTCGAAGAGGGGGTCAGGGCGGCAGGTGCCGCAAAAGCGGAGATCGAGTCGATGATCGAAGAGATGACCCTGCGTTCACCTATAGACGGCTTTGTGGTGGAGAAGATCGCAAACCCGGGAGAGGTGCTTGGCGGCGGCATGGCGGTCGCCACACTTATCGACCCCGATTCGCTCTATCTTAAAATATTTGTCGACACCATAGAGAACGGAAAGATCAAAATAGGCGACAGGGCGGTCATTTTTCTCGACTCCTATCCCGACCGTCCCATAGAGGCCAAAGTTGTTCGAATCGCACAGCGTGCCGAATTTACGCCGAAAGAGGTGAATGTAAGGAGCGACCGCATACAGAGGGTATTTGCGGTGCACATAAGACCGGTTGAGGTCGATCCGCACTTTAAACTCGGTATTCCGGCGACAGGCGTGATAGCGCTGAAAGATAGAGCGTTGCCGAAATCTCTCGACGATCTGCCTAAACTATGAAGAAGATAGACAGAAATGTCGTTATGCTCGGATGGGTAAGCTTTTTTACCGATATGGCTTCGGCCATGATAAACCCAATTCTTCCGATTTTTGTCGTAACTATTCTGCATGAAGGGATGGACAAGCTCGGCATCATAGTGGCGATTGCCACTTTCGTATCATATATTTTGCGGCTCGTTTCCGGCTACATAAGCGACCGCTACGGCATAGTGAAACCGCTCGTAGTCGGCGGGTACGCACTTTCGGCCATTAGCAAACCGATGATTGGTCTTACGCACGGCTACAAGAGTATCGCCGGGCTAAAAGCTCTCGAACGGCTCGGAAAAGGGCTCCGCTCTGCGCCGAAAGACCTTATGCTGGCACACTACAGCAGAGAGCGAAGCTCCGGCCGGACATTCGGTTTTCACAAAACACTGGATATAGGCGGCGAGTTGAGCGGTACCATTCTCCTGCTCGGGCTCCTCTACTTTCTGGGCGAGAGCGAAAACACGATACGCAACATCTTTTTTGCGACTCTCGTTCCCGGGCTCGTAGGACTTTTCATAGCGGTTCTCTTTGTAGAAGACATTCCACGAAAAAAGGTTCGAAAGAGCAGGCGCTTCATACTCACGGAGAGGGACAGGTCGACGATCGGATCGCTCTTTTTCTACTTCTTTTTCCTTCTATTCATCTTCAGTGACGCATTTTTCACGATGCAGGCTAAGGGTGTGGGAGTCGCGACCGTGATGATTCCCCTTCTTTTCGTGGTTTCGACCGGGGTGCAGACTCTGACGAGCTACCTCTTCGGAGTCTGGATAGACAGGGTGGGTGCCGGAAAGATACTCGCTTTCGCCTATCTCTGCGGTGCGGCGGCACAGGGGCTTCTCTACCTGCAGAAGCCGCTCTTTACATGGCTCTCATACGCCTTTTTGGGTCTCTTTACGGTGGCATCGCTGAACGCCAACCGCTCTCTTATCGCCCAGAGGGCCGACAACCGCGGCTCGGTCTACGGTCTCTTCTATGCCGCGATCGCGCTTTTCGGGGCGGCCGGAGCATACATTTCTGGTATGATCTGGGAGCATTTCGGGATGCATTCGGCTCTACTCTACGGGCTTGCGGGTACATCCATCATGGCGCTTCTCTTTATCGTTTCGGGAAGCTACCGAAATGGCTGAACTCGAGATAAGAGGCGTAACCGTAAAACACGGCGGCATAACGGCCGTAAAAGATGCCTCCATATATGCGGAGAGAGGGGAGATAATCGGTCTCATAGGTGCCGACGGCGCCGGAAAAAGCTCTTTAATGCACGCGGCTGCCGGAGTTATCCGCTTCGATGGCGAAGTCTCTTTCGGCGGTACAAGTTTCGGTTCACCCCGCGAGGCGGAGAGGCTGAAGCCGAAGATCGGCCTAATGCCGCAGGGGATCGGACTTGTGCTCTACAAAAACCTCACCGTATCAGAACACCTCTCCTTCTTTTCCAAGATCAGGGGCCTGAAGGAGGATGCCGCACTTAACGACTACAAACATAGGCTTCTGAAAATGGCCGGGCTCGAACGTTTTACGGAGCGCCCGGCAGGCAAGCTCAGCGGCGGAATGATGCAGAAACTTTCGCTCATTTGCACACTGATCCACCGCCCGAGCCTCCTGATACTGGATGAACCCACCACCGGGGTGGACCCTCTGAGCAGGCTTGAGCTGTGGAAGATACTCGAAGAGATAAGGGAGAGCGAGGGAACCGTCACGCTGATGAGCACCGCATATATGCAGGAGGCCGAGAAAATGGACCGTGTCTATCTTTTCGATTCGGGCACCATAATCGCATCAGGAACGGCCGAAGAGCTCAACGAAACCGTGAAAGGGTATGTCTACGAGCCGGTTGCGTGTAGAAGCGATCGGTGTATAGCCGCCGGCCACTATACATACTCTCTCGATCCTCTGAAGACTCCTCACAAAGAACCGACCCTCGAGGCCCTCTTTTTTATAAATGCCCTGAAACGAGGAGTGGAGATACCTGAAATAGTGGTGAGCGAACGCGAAAGCGAAGAGCCGATTCCGCAGGTTGTAATGGAGGCCAAAGGGCTTACGAAAAGGTTTGGAGATTTCGTTGCGGACGACCATATAGATATGGATCTAAAAAGCGGAGAGATTCTCGGCCTTCTTGGGGCGAACGGTGCCGGAAAGACTACGTTTATCAAGATGCTGCTCGGCCTCTACCCCATAGACGACGGCGAGCTTGTACTGCTGGGCAAGCCTATAAGAAGCGCTGAAGACAGGCTGGGATTGAAAGCGAGAATAGGTTATGTGAGTCAGCACTTCTCTCTCTACAAAGATATGACGGTCAGGGAGAATCTTCTCTATTTCGCCAGTATGCATGGAATCGACGCCAAAAAAGCCTCCTCCCGCATAGACAGATACGCGAAGGAGCTCGGCTTTACCTCCTATATGGACTCTCTTCCCACCGAGCTTCCCCTGGGGATAAACCAGCGCTTTTCCGTTGCCGCCGCCCTGCTGCATGAGCCCGTGGTTCTCTTTCTCGACGAGCCCACCTCCGGTGTCGACGCGATCGCAAGGAGTCAATTTTGGCAGATGCTCAAACTTTTGAAGCGCAAATGGGGAATCGCCATACTGATCACTACACACTATATGAGCGAAGCCGAGTACTGCGACAGGGTGGTGCTTCTAAAAGAGGGCAGAAAGGTGGCCGACGACAGTGTGGAGAATCTCTATAAAAAGCATCCCGCCGCCAAGAGTTTCGAAGAGATATTTCTGCACTACTATGAGGATGGAAGATGAGTCCGGGAGTGATAAGAGCCTATATTTTAAAAGAGTTCAGAGAGCTTTTTCGTTCGCGTCTCATTCTTATCGTCTACATACTGCCTACAATGATAATCATACTCTTCGGCTACGGCATTCGTATGGAGGTCACAGATGCGAGAACGCTCATAATAGACAACGACAACAGCACGATTTCACGGGATCTCTCGGCCAGGTTCGAACACTCCAGATATTTCGACACCCGTGTCACGAGCGGCATGGGTGAGCAGGAGGCGCTCAAGCGGATAAAGCAGGCGAAGGTCGATATACTCATCATAATTCCCGACAGTTTCGAAAAACGGCTTCTTCACGGGGAAAAAACAGAAATAGGGGTCTTTATAGACGGGGCTTTCCCCGTTCGCGCCACTACGATGCAAAACTATGTAAAGGGTGTGATCTACGATGCGGCCCGGAGTTTGACGGATAAGAAGCCGACAAACCTGATAACCGTAAACAGCCGCAACCTGTTCAACCAGTCAATGCGGGATGAAGATGCGATCGTTCCGGGGCTCATAGGGCTCATCCTGCTCGTAGCACCGGCGATTCTTTCGGCTCTTCTCATTGTCAAGGAGAAGGAGGAGGGTACCATCTTCAACTTCTACTCCTCCCCGATAAAGAAGAGCGAGTTCATTGTAGCCAAGCTTGTCCCTCCTCTGATTCTGCATACGGTGAACATATTCATTCTCTTTTTATGGGCGACATGGCTATTCGAGGTCCCTTTCAGAGGAAGCTTCTTGCTCTACTGGGCGGCTTCGCAGATATATATAGCGATCAGCCTCGGTGTAGGTCTGCTGGTTTCGATAATAACCCGCACACAGATTGTGGCTATCGTTTTGACGATCATTATCACGATAATTCCTGGTTTCCTCTACTCCGGAATGCTGATGCCGATCTCGTCGATGAGCGGCGAATCGAAGATAGAGGCCCATATATACCCGGTAATGTACTTCAACCACATCATATACGACACCTTTTTGATAGGGCAGGGGCTCGATTCGCCCAAAAACCGGCTCTATCTAACGATTCTATTCTTCTATGCCATTTTTCTGATACTCCTCGGCTCCCGCCTCATGAAAAAGGAGTTGTCGTGATCGGAACATTTTTCGCACTTGTGGCCAAAGAGCTGATAGGATTTTTCCGTTCGTGGGGGCTTGTAGCCATAGTGCTCTACTCCTTTACACTCGATATCTATATAACGGGTGCCGGAATCGAGATGCAGGCGAAAAACATCGCCGTAGGCTACGTCGATGAGACGGGCGGAGGTATGAGCGGTAAGATTTTGAGCCGGCTCCATATGCCGGAGTTTCAAAAACCGGTTATGTTCACATCGCGCGAAGCGTTGAGCAGGAGCATCTACAACAGGGAGATCATGGTAGGGCTTATTTTTGAATCGGACTTCGAAAAGAAGCTTAAAAGGTATGGCAGAACGAGCATCGAGATGCTGCTCGATTCGATCGCCGCCACACAGAGCTTTCAGGCGCTCCAGTACCTGCAGAACATTTTGCTCGATTATGCTGACATAGGTATTCCCGTGGAGCTTAAAATTCACAAACTTTTCAATCCTAACGCGACCACGTCCCAGTTCATGGCTATGGCCGAGATGCTTTCGGTAATTACGCTGCTGGGCGTCATCCTGACCGCCGTGGTATTCGTTAGAGAGAAAGAGAACGGAACATGGGACATAATGTTGCTTATGCCGATAGATCCGAAGCTCATCATACTGGCAAAAAGCTTCTCCCAGGTCCTTGTCATAATGGGAGGGGTGGTGATAGCCACGGGAATAGTACTTTTCGGGGTATTCGATGTGCCTCTCAACGGCTCTATCGCCGCTTTTTTCCTTCTTTCGTTCTTTTACGCCTTTACGAGTGCCGGAATCGGCCTGTTCGTAGCGGCGGTATCGAAAAGTATGCTGCAGGTCGCACAGCTTTCGATTCTGATAATGATGCCGCTTATCTTTCTGAGCGGAGCGTGGACCCCTATACACGCGATGCATCCGCTGCTTCAGAAACTCTCGCTTATATCGCCTTTGAGGTACTATATAGAAGGGAGCGAAAGCATCTTTTTCAGGGGGACCGATTTTGCCGATCTTTGGAGCTACTTTGGGGGTGTGATCGTTTTGGGAAGTGTGCTATACTTCTACGGATTTCGAAAGATAGGAAGGCTTTTTTGATGACGACGGAAGAGAAAGTCCTGCTTCTGGCCATGCTGAAAAAAGAGGAGAACGAGACACTCAGGGATATTCTGGCAATCCTGGAGAGCAGCAGGGTCTTTACGATGAAAGAGGGCAGGCGTATTGTAAAAGGGCTTAAAAAAGGTGGCTACATAGAGGAGAACGAGCTTACACTAAAAGGGAGCGCCGCGGCCAGGAGCGCCGAAGAGGAGTTCAGATTATAAATACCCACGAAGAGAGATTCTCTTAGTTCTTCTTCTGCTCATCTTTGGCGATTTCACGCAGGGCAAGTTCACGCATCCACTCTGAAAAGTTCAAACCCTTTTCACGGCAGTACTCGCCGATCTTTTTCATCTCCTCTACACTGACTTTCACTTCGAGGTCGATCTTTTTCTCTCTCTCCATCTCATATCCTTCCCGACTTTACCATCGATAGCACCATCGGTATGTTGTAT
>JALWMA010000039.1:0-2939 GCA_027081015.1 Campylobacterales bacterium
TCTATCTGGTAGCCGGTGAGCATCGAGGCGAGTCTTATGTTTATTCCGCTCTTTCCTATCGCTTTCGACTTCTGGTCGCTCGGCAGTGTCACGATAGCCTTTTCACCTTCGATCTTTACACTGCTGATAATGGCCGGGCTGAGGCTTCTGGCGACGAAGATCTCCGGGATCGGGGAGTACTCTATGCAGTCGATGTTTTCGTTATGGAGCTCTTCGCTGACGGCGTTTATCCTCACGCCTCGTACCCCTACGGTGGCGCCGACGGGATCGACCCTGGGGCTTACCGCTGTAAGGGCTACTTTCGCCCGTTCACCCGGGATCCTGGCGGACTTCTCTATGACCACGAGGCCGTCCGCTATTTCGGGAACCTCCTGCTTCAGGAGCTCTTCGAGAAACTTTGGCATCGTACGCGATATTTCCAGATGGATGCCGAACTTTTTGTCTATGCCGACATATCGCAATATCCCTTTTATCGTATCTCCGACACGGAACGATTCACCCTTTATTCGGTTTCGCTTCGGCAAAACGGCCCGAACCTCGTCTATCTCTATATATGTGTTCTCTTCGCTGTCCACCCTTGTAACCGGCCCGTTTACGATGGTCCCTATCATCGCTTTGTACTTGTTGAACATCTGCTCTTCGACGAAGCGCTGGATGTGGTATTCGATCTCGTGGTACAGGGCGGCGGCGGCGTTGCGTCCGTAATCTTCCAAAACGACCTCGCTTGTAAGCTCGTCGCCGAGTTCGGCGTCGGGGTCTATCTCTTTGGCTTCCTCTAAGGAGATATACTTTTCCGGCTCGTCGACGAGTCTTGGGTCGGTCGGTTCGACGACGGTGATCTTCTGATAGAGTGCGTAGCGTTTGTTTTTCTCGTCGATCTCGGCTTCGAAGTCGCACTCTTCACATATGACCCTTTTTGCGGTCTGGACGATGGCGGTCTTGAAAGCCTCTTTCGCCGATTCGGGCGGCAGCCCCTTTTCATGGGCAATGGAGTCGATAATATCGATGATTTTTTCCATTCTTAAAGAGTTCCTTTTATAAAATTTGTCTGATTTTTTATGCGCAGTAGAAGAGGTTTTCCTCGGTTGTGCAGCGATTGAGACATACATTATACTGAAAGCAATCTTTATCATTTATAAAAGCTTTACCTTCGTTTCGCTACAATATATCATTGATCTATACATAACGTTACGTTACAAACATAACCGAAGAGGAAACATTATATGGAACTGAAAGCGGCAAGAACCGAACTCAACGCCAAACCGAAGTCGATCACGGTGGAGAAGATAGAGAAAGAGCTCGAAAAAGAGGGGCAGAAGATATTCTATTTCGACAGGGAGAACTCCCACAAAGATCTTATGGAGATGGTGGAGCATTTCGAAGAGAAGGGCTACAGCGTCTACTTCAGGGAGATCCGTTTCGGACTAAACGAAAACGACTACCTCTACGAAGTCCATATTCTCAGATAAGCGCGGAGAGCTGACTCAGTGGGCAAAAAGTACTATATCGAGACGCTCGGCTGTGCGATGAACGTTCGCGACAGCGAACATATGATAGCCGAACTGACCCATAAAGAGGGCTACGAGGCCGCGGATAGCCTCGAAGAGGCCGACCTGATCCTGATAAACACATGCAGTGTGCGCGAAAAGCCGGTCCATAAACTCTTCAGCGAGATCGGGCAGTTCGCCAAGAGAAGAAAGAGCGGAGCCAAGATCGGCGTCTGCGGCTGCACGGCGAGCCACCTGGGTGAAGAGATAATAAAGAGGGCGCCTTCGGTCGACTTCGTGCTCGGGGCCAGGAACGTCAGCAAAATAACGGAGGTCATCCACCGTCCCAAAGCCGTTGAGGTCGACATAGACTACGACGAGAGCGGGTACGCTTTCAGCGAATTCAGGACATCTCTCTATAAAGCCTACATAAACATCTCCATCGGATGCGACAAGCAGTGCACATTCTGCATAGTACCGCACACGCGGGGGGAGGAGATATCGATTCCGGCGGACTTGATAGTGCGGGAGGCGAGAAGGGCGGCGCAAAACGGCGCCAAAGAGATCTTTCTGCTGGGGCAGAACGTCAACAACTACGGGCGCCGTTTCAGCGGCGAACATCCGAAGATGGGTTTTACCGATCTGATTAGAGCCGTAAGCGAGATCGAAGAGGTGGAGCGCATCAGGTTCACTTCGCCTCATCCGCTCCATATGGACGACGAGTTCCTCGACGAGTTCGCGAAAAACCCCAAAATCTGCAAATCGATGCACATGCCGCTTCAGAGCGGCTCGAGCCGGATACTCAAAAGGATGAAGCGCGGCTATACGAAAGAGTGGTTTTTGGAGAGGGCCGCGAGGCTCAGGGAGGCGGTGCCGGATCTATCGATCAGTACGGATATCATAGTCGGTTTCCCCGGTGAGAGCGACGAAGATTTCGAAGATACGATGGATGTGGTAGAGAGGGTGAGATTCGAGCAGATATTCAGCTTTAAATACTCCCCAAGGCCCATGACTCCGGCTGTCGACTACGAAGGGCAGGTGCCGGACGAGATCGGTTCCGCGCGCCTTGCGAGGCTTCAGGCCCGCCATAACGAGATGCTCGACGAGATGAAGGCGGGGAGGCTCGGAAAGATCTACGATGTATACTTCGAAGAGCTCAGGCCCGGAGGCCGTGTGGCGGGACGCAGCGACAACAACTGGCTGGTTCAGGTGGAGGGGAGCGAAGAGCTCCTGGGCAGGACGGTGCCGGTCAAAATCGTAGAGACGAGCCGCCTGGCAAACGTGGGGGTAGTCGTTGCGTAAGCGGCTGATACGCCGGCTCTCCCTCCTCCTGATACCTCCACTCGGTTGTCTGATCATCCACTTTTTGTACATAACCAACAGAAAGAGATGGCACATAAAAGGGGAGCTTCCGGAGACCCCGGTGGTGGTGGCCTTCTGGCATGCCGAGCT
>JALWMA010000039.1:3039-5511 GCA_027081015.1 Campylobacterales bacterium
CTACCTCGAGCTCATAGAGGATACGGCGAACCACCCGCCGATCGGAGAGGCCGACAAGGTCCGCATAAAGATGATGTGCGAGGTGATGATAGGCAGGTACGAGCAGCTCTCGGCGACGAAGCTTACCGACAGGGAGCTCGTGGAGCGCGCCAAAGAGATATACGATAAGTTCAAAAGCCTCTATGCGTCGTTGTTTAAGCAAAAATAGTTTAAGATAATAGATCGTTGTTTAAATCGACCCAAAGGTGGAGAGTGGGCAAGCTTGGACACTATTTCTGGCCGAAGACGGCTCTTCTTTTCCATGTGTACGAAGAGAAGATATATTGCGCTTTCGGTTATATCGAAGATGGCGGGTTCGATATTGAGCAGAGACGCGAGATAGAGCTCTCGGAGAGCTCGAAGCTGACAGATTGGCTCGAAGAGATCCGCCAGACCTACCCGAAAACCTACGTCTGCTCTATGCTCGATACGACCAATCAGGGCGCTATACCGGAGTGCTCCAAGGCGTCGCTCGAAAAGTACGGCATAGATGCCGCACTGGTCAGTACGCTCTGTGTCGACGAGAGCTGGCTCGCTTACACATCCCTGGTCGAGATGAAGTGGTTCGAGCAGAGGTTCAAAGGTGTGGAGTTCGACCTTCTCTACTCCCCTTTCGTGCTGCTCTATAGAAAGTGTATGCCTATGCTCGACAGAAAGCCGGCGCTTTTCATGCTTCATCAACACGGTGTACTATTTTTCGCCATCTTTTCGAAAGAGAGGCTCTGGTTCGCCCAGGTGCTGATCGTCTCCCCCGGTGTCGAGAGCGATGCGGCGGCGCAGATGCAGGAGGAGGAGGCGGTGGAGCTGGCTTTCGATCTCGAGATGATAGACGAAGAGGTGGAGTCGATAAGCGATGCCGATCTGCTCGGAGAGTTCAAAGAGGAGCTCGAGGAGGAGCGTTCCGGTGAGGATGAGTCGGCGTTCGAACTGCTGGAGTACAACCTTAACCTATTCGAAGAGATGAAAGGGGCGCTTTCACGATTCTACCACGACGATCGATACAGCCACGACTTCATCGAACGCGTTACGATATTCGATATGGACGATCTTGGAGGAGACCTCGTGCGGTATATCGAAGATGAGCTCTTCATGCAGGCGAGTCTGCACACCTTCGACCCCATCGAGGTGATGGCAGAACTTGTAGCGCGGGATCTGGAGGGGTAGATGGGTTACAGTTTCATAAAGCCCAAAAGAAAACCTAAGATAGACTCCGAAAGCAGGATGATCCTGCTTTTCGGGGCCGTGACGGCACTTTTGATCTTCGGTTTTACCGCCTACATTCTTCTGAAAAAGAGTTCGATGCAGGGCGAGATCGTCTCAATGCGCGCCAAGACCGAGACGTTTCGCACCGAGAGCAGGGAGTTTAGAGACGAGATAGCGCGTATCGAGCGTCTGGTTAGAAAGTACGACACCATCAGCACGAACAACACACTTATGAAAGAGAGCATTCAGAACCTCTTCGATCTTGTACCCGACCAGATTACGCTGACCAAGGCGATACTCGACAGGAACGGCCTCGTTCTATACGGCGTAACGCCGTCGAAGGATGTATACAACTATCTGCTGCTTGCACCCCTGAAGTCCGTGTTTCAACGGAACGTAACCACATTCTATCCGCTCGAAAACGGATGGTGGCGTTTCGTTTCGGTAAACGAGGGGAGCATAGAGGCCGGAAGCGAGGTTGAAGAGTGAACCTGAAAGAGGTGCGTCTTGTACGGATGCTTATATGGATTCTGCTCTACCTTGTCGTCGTTTTCCTGCTGATCTTCGCGGTCGTGATTCCGTCGGTAAAGGAGTATAAGCGTGTAAACGGCGAATATACGCGCAGCAAAGCCGAATTTATGGCTGCAGAACAGGAGCATGACGAGATTTCCGACAGGCTGAAGGTGCTGCAGGGCAAGCATAGAAAAATCACGGAAGCTTTCGAGAACAGGTGGGACGAGAAGCTCTTTATCGAGAGTGCCGGGAGGTTTTTCCAAAAGGTCGATCTAAAACCGGTGGATCTGAACCTATCCGATCCCCACTTCAAGATATATGAGCTTAACGCAATGACGAAGATGGAGTCTCCGCAGAACTTCTACCGCTTTCTGGACGCCCTTTCTTCGCTGCCTTACGTGATACAGGCCGATTTTCCTATCGCTTTTAGGGCGGAGAAGAGCGAGATCGAAGGGGTATTCAGGATCAGGGTTTTCGAAGAGAGGGGTGAAAAGGGTCAAGAAGCGAGCGAGGAGAGCAACTCTTCGTCGGCTCCGATGGAGAATAGATAGGGCCTTATCTTCGGCGGAATCTGCAGCTTGCGGCAGAGCTCTTTGAAGGTTTTGGGCATAACCGCGTCGATATAGGGCGCTATCCATACCCTCTCGTCCGTAATCTCGACAGCCCACTCCCCTCCGACTACCACAGACCCCTTTTCGGCAATCTCCTCTTTCTGCG
>JALWMA010000040.1:0-5049 GCA_027081015.1 Campylobacterales bacterium
TAGCCGAATCTTCTCGGGTTTTCAAGCCTGAAAGAGAGCGGCCGGCCTGCATAGGAGACCCTGTTTCGCGCCCTGAGCACGTTCCACAGAGGGGTATAGCCGCACTTTTTGAGCTCTTTTGCCAAAACGGCCGTATGGCTGTAGCCGCCCGAAGAGTCGTCGTCTACCGGAACGGCATAGATCTCTCCGTCCCTCCTCTCCATGATTTTGAACGTTTCGTATGCGATTATATTGTAAACGAACCATCCGTGCGGCAGATGTTTGCTGAGCAAAAAGGGCTCGATCTCGTCGTAGGAGTAGAAGCTGACCACATCGAGTCCGCACGCGAGACGCCGAAGCTTCGGACGGGGAGCGAAAGATAGCTTCCTGCACTCCCTGCAGAGAGGTGAAAACGCCAATCTCCCGCAACTGAGGCAGCGCAACAGAGACCTCCTCTCTCCGAGTAGAAAAGTAGTGCGAAGCCGAAGCCCTTGGCCCGCTTCTCAATCTATCTTCAGTACGGCCAGGAACGCATCCTGTGGAAGCTGTACCTTGCCGATCGCTTTCATCCGCTTTTTTCCCTCTTTCTGCTTCTCGAGCAGTTTTCTTTTTCTGGTTATATCTCCGCCGTAGCACTTGGCGGTAACGTTTTTGCCCATCGACTTCACGGTCTCTCGGGCTATCACCTTGTTGCCGATGGAGGCCTGTACGGCAACTTCGAAAAGCTGGCGCGGAATCAGCTCTTTCATGGCCTTTACGAGCTCCCTGCCCCGCTGCTGCGCCTTTTCACGCGGCACGATGATGCTCAGGGCGTCCACCACATCGCCCGCCACCCGTACATCGAGCTTTACAAGGTCGCCTTCGCGATACTCTATAGGCTCGTAGTCGAAGCTGGCGTACCCCTTCGTGGCACTTTTCAGCTTGTCGTAGAAGTCTACGACGATCTCGTTCATCGGCACCGCGTATACGAGCATCACCCTCTCTTCGTTTAGATACTCCATCTTCTCCTGAACACCGCGCCTGTCGGCCATCATCGTAATGATGTTGCCCAGGAACTCTCTGGGGGTTATTATCGTCGCACGCACATACGGCTCGTAGATTTTCGCGATCTTTCCGCTGTCGGGCATTTCGCTGGGGTTCTGCACCTCCACCGTAGTGCCGTCGGTAAGCTCTACTTTGTAGATTACCGTGGGTGCGGTCGCTATCAGATCCAGACCGAACTCCCTTTCGAGCCGCTCTTTCACGACCTCCATGTGCAGCATTCCCAGAAAACCCACACGGAATCCGAAACCGAGCGCCACGGAGGTTTCGGGCTCGTAACTGATGGAGGCGTCGTTGAGCCTGAGCTTGTCGAGTGCGTCTCTCAGCTCCTCGAATCTGTCGGTATCTATCGGGTAGAGGCCGGCGAAAACGAAAGGCTTGGCCTCTTTGAAGCCGCCTACGGGCTCCGCGGTCGGGTGTTTCGCATCTGTTATCGTATCTCCAACCGCGACATCGCTGACATTTTTGAGGCCCAACACGACAATACCCACTTCACCGGTCTTTATCTCGTCCGTTTTCGCAGGCTTCATGGGGTGAGGATATGTAAGATCAAGCACCTGATGCTTCTTGCCGGTACCCATAATGAGCACCTCCTGCCCCTTTTTGATGCTACCGTCAAATACCCTCACGAGCGCGAGCGCCCCGAGGTAGTTGTCGAACCAGCTGTCGTAGATGATCGCCTTGGTCGGGGCGTTTTCGTCTCCGTGCGGCGGCGGTACGCGCTCTACGATCGCATCGAGCAGTTCACGTATCCCCTGGCCCGTTTTGGCACTCACATATATCGCCCCGCTGCAGTCGAGCCCTATCGTCTGCTCTATCTCTTCGACTACACGGTCGGGGTCGGCGGCCGGCAGGTCTATCTTGTTTATGACTGGAATGATTTCAAGATCGTTTTCAAGCGCGATATATACATTCGCTATTGTCTGGGCCTCGACTCCCTGCGATGCGTCGACCACAAGCAGCGCCCCCTCGGAAGAGGCGAGAGACTTGCTTACTTCATAGCTGAAATCGACATGGCCCGGTGTGTCGATAAGATTTAGAATATAGGGCTGACCCTCCTTGACATATGTTAGGCGGACACTCTGGGCTTTTATGGTTATGCCCCTCTCCTGCTCTATATCCATCGTATCCATCATCTGGGTTCCGAGCTCTCGCTCGGTCACGGCACCGCACTCCTGAATTATGCGGTCGGCAAGCGTGCTTTTGCCGTGGTCGATATGGGCGATGATGGAGAAGTTGCGAATCTTTTCCTGCACTTGAAACCTCTTGTAGTAATTTGACCTCCCCGTCAGGAGAAGAGAGAGTTTACACTCTCGTTATGGTATACACGCCTGATCACTTCGGCAAAGAGCGGAGCCGCCGGAAGCACCGTGATCTTCTCACACGACTCTTTGAGAGGAAGTGTGTCCGATACGACCAGCTCGTCCAGCTCGCCTTCGCGGAGACGGTCGTATGCCGGCCCGCTCAGCACCGGGTGGGTACAGCATGCTATGACGCTCTTTGCACCGTGCTCTTTGAGGGCGGCAGCACCCTTTACTATGGTTCCTGCGGTATCGATCATGTCGTCTACCAGAACGACGTTTTTGCCTGCTACATCCCCGATGATATTCATGACCTCCGATTCGTTGGCCTTCTCTCTACGCTTGTCGACGATGGCCATGTCGACACCGAGACGCTTGGCAAAGTATCTGGCGCGCGCCACACCCCCTATATCCGGGCTGGCGACGACCAGATCTTCGAGATTTTTGGATTTTATATGGTTTATAAAGAGGATCGCGCCGTATAGGTTGTCGACCGGGATATCGAAAAAACCCTGTATCTGTCCCGCATGCAGGTCCATAGTGACGACCCTGTCGATTCCGGCCACCTGGATCAGGTTCGCTACCAGCTTCGCCGTGATCGGAACCCTCGGGGCCGCCTTCCTGTCCTGCCTTGCGTATCCGAAGTATGGAACGACGGCCGTAATGGAGCGCGCCGAACTTCTGCGCAGGGCGTCCGTCATGACCAGCAGTTCCATGAGGTTGTCGTTGGACGGTGCCCCGGTAGACTGTACGATAAATACGTCACGCCCGCGTACACTCTCGCTGATTTGACACCCTATCTCTCCGTCGCTGAAGCGGCTTATGTTGGCTCCGCTCAAAGGTGCATCCAGATATTTGCTCACCTCTGCGGCGAAAGACTCGGAAGCGGTTCCCGAAAAAATTTTGTATCCGCGCATAATAGTACCTCACCATGAAAATTGGCGCAATTATATCCAATAAAGACTTAACATTGAGAAGTTAGGTTTCGGAGCTGCACCGCCACTCTATTCTGTTCCTTTTAATTCTCCGGTGCAGTATCAATAACGGTTTCACACTTCAAAATCATATATTTATGTCTTTGTGATAAAATATATTTGTATTTCAACATAAGAAAAATACAATAAGCAAGCTGACAGAAAAGATCGAGCAGTGCACAGAGGCATCAAAAAAGCTGAGACTTGGGCTTGGCGAAGATCTGATCGAGAAAGTCACGAAAGGTCTCGGACCCTCCATAAAGATGCGGAGTCCGTATCGTGCTCGAGCAAAGATGAGCTTGCCCGCGTAAGGGACAACTTCCTGAAGAAAAAACTCGGCCTTAACGAGAGTGACGATACACTCGACGCGGCCATAAAAGAGGTATGTGAAAAGATGGGCTCTTCAAACAGGAACAAGTATCGCGCACTCTTTTATGCACTTTTGGCGAAAAAATTCGGAAAAGAGTCTGTATACGCATAAGAGCGGGTCGGTCTGAACCCGGGAGGTTTGGATCGATATAAAATGGATGGTCGGGGTGAAAGGATTCGAACCTTCGACCTCCTCGTCCCGAACGAGGCGCGCTACCAGGCTGCGCTACACCCCGACAGATGCAGGATCGAATTTTATCTCTTCTTTTCTTAAAGAGTGATTATCTACCCGGTTATCCACCCGCCGCCAAGAAGACGGTTCCCTTCGTAAAAGACCGCCGCCTGACCGGCTGCAACACCGAAAACAGGCTCCTCAAGCTCTATTACCGCGCCTCCGTCTTCTGTTACCTCCACTCTGCACGCAACCCTTTTGGTTCGGTATCGAACCTTTACGTCACATGAAAAACTCTTTTGTGCATTCATCAGGTTTACGCGCTCAAGGTTAATATGCCGAACCTCCAGATCGTCATGGCGGCAGACGACAATCTGATTCGTTTCGGGCCTTATCTCTTTGACGTAATGGGGCTCATGCGCGCCGCGGACGAAAAAGCCCCTCCGCTTGCCTATCGTATAGTGCATATACCCTTTATGGTGGCCTATGACGTTGCCGTTCACATCGAGTACCTCTCCGGGCATCTCCACTTCGGTATGCTCTTTCAGAACGTCTATATAGGTCGTTTCGACGAAACAGATCTCGCTCGACTCCTTCTGCGTGGCGAAATCTTTCAGCGCATCTATCTTCGAAGCGTAAGCTTTTACATCCTCTTTTCTCCACTCACCGAGAGGAAAAATGAGGTGCGGAATGATGCTTTTATCTATATCGAAGAGAAAGTAGCTCTGATCTTTCGTCTCGTCGGAAGCCTCTATGATATATTCGCCGTCATGTCTTACGTAGTGGCCGGTCGCAAGATAGTCGGCCCCGATGCTTCGTGCATGCTCCATCATCTTTCCAAATTTGATCAGGCGGTTGCAGTTTGCACACGGATTGGGTGTAAGCCCCTGCTTGTACCCCTCTATAAAAGGTCTGTAAACCGCTTCGTCGAAATCTTTGGAAAGATCGAGCATAGTAGCTTTTATTCCCAGATATTTCGCGACATGCTGCACTTTTGCAAAATTGGCCTCGTGGTACCCGGGCTTGTCATGCAGCTTCATATAGACGCCTTCCACCTCGTAGCCGGCATCCTGCAGAAGTTTGGCTGTCACGGTAGAGTCTACACCCCCGCTCATTCCGACCAAAACTTTTTTATTCACTGGTCTCTCCTTGCAATATACGGAGAATCTCGACGACCGTCGATCCGCTATAGAAAAAAGATTCTAATTCAGAT
>JALWMA010000040.1:5149-58536 GCA_027081015.1 Campylobacterales bacterium
GTCACGGTAGAGTCTACACCCCCGCTCATTCCGACCAAAACTTTTTTATTCACTGGTCTCTCCTTGCAATATACGGAGAATCTCGACGACCGTCGATCCGCTATAGAAAAAAGATTCTAATTCAGATCTGCTATCTGATGTTACGCAAATTCCGGGCTAAGCCCGCAATTTGGCAGGGGGTGAGCGGCCCTACAACCCCCTGAAGCTTCGAAATCCAAGATTTCGAGACGATTTTACGCTTTTTGCGTAAGCCATCCATGTTATGCAAATTCCGGGCCAAGCCCGCAATTTGGCAGGGCCTGGACGGCCCTACAACCCCCTAAAGCTTCGAAATCTAAGATTTCGAGACGATTTTACGCTTTTTGCGTAAGCCATCCATGTTATGCAAATTCCGGGCCAAGCCCGCAATTTGGCAGGGCCTGGACGGCCCTACAACCCCCTAAAGCTTCGAAATCTAAGATTTCGAGATGATTTTACGCTTTTTGCGTAAAATCGGTTACAATTGCAGATATATGCAGATATAATTTGGGTGAATAATAGTAGCCTGTCGCTTCAAAAAAGCTTAAGGTTAGCTCTTAAGTTTTTCAAGCCGTTCGCGTTTTGTTCCTATATGGGTTATCTGCACTCCGAAGTTTCCGTCCACTATGACCACCTCTCCATAGGCAACCACTTTGTCGTCGACCAAAATCTCGAGCGGATCGTTGGCGAGCTGGTCGAGCTCTATGACCGATCCTATATCCATGGAGAGCACATCTTTGAGCAGCATCTTCTTGCTCCCTATTCGCACACGAAGAGGCAGCTTCACATCGAGTATGAGTCCGATATTCTTAAGTTCCGGATGATCCGACATTTCCGGAGCGGATCCTTCATCGGCGGCAGCCTCGGTTTGCGCCGGTTTGGCCTCCGGTTCGGCACCCCCCAGAAGCGAGGTCAGATTCTCATCGAGAAGAGTCATGAATATGCCGCTGATGACACCCAGCGAAAAGGAGTAGGCAAGCAGCGTCGAATAGCCCCCCAGGTCTATATCTTCGCCCTCTCTGTAGAAGTGTATGCCGCTGACGGAAAAGGTTAGATCGGGAAACTCCTTCTGGGCCTTCATAGCGGTAGAGAGGCCGCCGAAGATATTCGATACGATCTCTTTGACCGCATCAAGATCGTCTTCATCCATCTCCTGTTTACTCTCACCTTCGCCGCCGAGCATCATATCCGATAGAGCAGTTCCTATCATCGGCGATATGGCGACCGCCATTTTGCCCTCGAGGTCTCCGCTCACATCGATCGTCACGATCGACATGGGCGCTATCACGTTCGATATATCCGTAATCTCTTCACGGTTTTTGAATGCAACCTCCGGACGCTGCCCTGTCAACCCTTCGATGGTGGCGGCCGTCTCACTGGCCAGCAGCTCTATCCAGTCAGCCATTGACGACCTCCTCGTTCAGTGTTTTGGCAAGTTTCGCCCTTCTTTCGCTCTCTATCTGCTGCAGAATCTCTTTGACCTCATCTTTTTCATCCACTATCAGCTCGGTAACTTCCAGCGACTTTCTGAAGCGCCTCAGACCGATTTTGCCTATAAAACGGTCCTTCCCGTCGGCACTTATCACGGCCGTATCGTCTGCCGGCCTGTCGAGCCTGATGATGTCGCCGCTCTTTAGAGAGAGGAGCCCGCCGAGAGTCAGCTCCGCCTCTCCGAGATATGCGCTCACATTCACGCGTGCACCGCCCACGAGCGCCTTCAGCTCTTTGTTGCGGCTCTTTTTTGCACTCGTCTCGGTCAGCATGAAGTCCCGGCTTCCGAGTTTGTTCAGGATCGACTCGAGGGTTATAACCGGATAACAGATGTTCATCATGCCGCTCGAGTGGCCGATAACGATCTCCATGACGACCATAACGACAATCTCGTTCTGCGCGACTATCTGTATTACATTGGGGCTCGACTCCTTCGACTCGACATTCGGGTAGAGCTCTATCACGGGCGCCCACGCCTCTTTGAGGGTGGCCATTATGATGCGCAGAATCGAATCCATCAGGTTGAGCTCTATATCTGTAAACTCCCTCGTCGTCTCGTACGGCTCGCCGGCACCCCCCAAAAGCCTGTCGACCATCGGGAAAGCTATGGAGGGGTTTATCTCCAAAATACCGCTGCCGTCGAGCGGCTTCATCGAAAATACGTTGAAGCTGGTCGGGCTGGGCAGGCTCATAAGGAATTCGCCGTAGGTCATCTGGTCCACGGAGTGGAGCTGTATCTCCACGATCGATCTCATTACGGAAGATATCTGCGATGCCAGTGAGCGCGCCATCTTGTCGTGTATGCCCCTGAATGCCCTGAGCTGCTCTTTGCTTACACGGTTGGGCCGCTTGAAATCGTAAAGCGTGATCTGGCGCTGGTCGAAGACCTCCTCTTCACTCTCCAGAGCTTCGGGAGTCCCCTCATCCTCTACCGCCTCGAGCAGCGCGTCGATCTCTTCCTGGCTCAGTATATCTGCCATAGCCTCATCCTATACTGTCTCTCACTTTTGTAATCACCCTCTTGTGGACCTGCGATATTCTCGACGGGGTTATATCCAGAATCTCCGAGATCTCCTTGTATGTGAGCTCTTCGAAGTAGTACATCTGTATAATCATCTGGTCCCGCTCAGACATCGTTTTGAGAACATCCATGATCTTCTCTATGAGCTCCTCCTGCTCTATGGTCGAAAAGGCGTCCCTCTCGTTGCTCTCGAGCTGGTCATGCAGCGGCATGACGTTGTAGATCGCTGCGACGCGACGGGCATCTTTTATCTTCTGCTCATCCTCCTGGAGTATCTCGGCTATATATGCGTTTTCCGGCTCGACACCGTACTCGTCCATATATTGCGAGATTATCTCGTCTATCTGCTTTATAAGCTTTCTGTTGGCGCGACTCACGATATCCAGAGAGCGCAGGTAGTCGAGCATGGAGCCGTACACCCTGCTTTTGGCATACCCCCAGAACGAATCGTTCTGCTCCCTGTCGTAACGTCTCGCCAGTTTTATGAGCTCCTCCGCACCTATGCTGACCAGGTCGTCAAACTCCACCGATCTCGGAAGCCGCTCTTTGAGCCTGTAGGCCATCGCTTTGACCGCCGGCAGATATTTGACCGCCATCTCGTCCTGATAGTGGCGAATATGCGCATCGTATCCTTCAACCATCACCTATCCCCATCCTTTTTCACACCTTGCACCGATGTTTCGTCATCTTTCGAAATATATGCGTAGTTCGCATCCAGCTCGCTCTCACGCTGCAGCAGCTGGTTGTAGAAGTAGTCGAGCTTCCTGTCGTACTCCTCCTTTTCGAAATGTACCTTCCCGAACTCCATGAAGCGGACAAACAGAGCCACGCTAACATGTGCCAGCAGATAGAAAAAGAGTGTTACGGAGAGGACGACCGAGACTACCGCCATAGGGTCGCCCGTTCCCATAAAGGCGGCAAGCAGCCCTATAAAAAAGCCGCATACCACCCAAAAAGCGACAAAGTTGCTCTCACGCATTACAATCCCTCTAAAACTGCCCCAGCAGCTTTTTGAAAAAGGTGCCGATTCCGCCCTCTCTGCCTCTATCAAGCATTTTGTGTTCCTTTTTGTCCGCAAGAGCCAGCGCTATCGCCTCTATATCCGCGGCCGGGGCTATACTGGCGAGCTCCTTGCACACAAGAACCCTCTGCTTCACGCTCCTTGAAACATGCACGTCCGATCTGACCGAACCGAGCATCCTGAGCTGCAGATCTTCGCCTATGTTTCCGGAAGCGACCTTCTTAATTGTATCAAATATCTTCGTCCCCTCTTTATGACCGCGCACCTGGTTCACCACCATGTACAGGTCGCTCTTTATCCTGCTTATTACCTTCACCATCGCGTATGCGTCGGTGATGGCGGCCGGGTCCGGAACGGTCACCACGACCACGTCGTCTGCCGCGCGCAGGAACATCTGTATCGTATCTCCTATGCCCGCCCCGGTGTCGATTATAAGAAAGTCGAGCCCCTCGAGCATCTGCGACTCGTCTATAAAGCGGCTCACTATCGTGGCGTCGGAGAACTTGAGTATCTCATCGCCGCTCTCTCCGGGTATGAGAAACAGATTCTCCTCCAAAGGTATCACGATATCTTTGAAACCCGCTTCACCCTTGAGAACATGGAGAATATTCTTCTGCGCACGAACGTTGAACATGACATCGAGATTTGCCAGCCCTATGTCGGCATCCATGAGCCCCACCTTGAAGCCGCGGGATGCAAGCACATAGGAGATATTGGCGCTGAGGGTGCTCTTGCCCACTCCCCCTTTTCCGCTGGTGATCGCTATGACCCTCGTTCCGCCGTTTTTGCTGCGGTGGGCATCCATCAGAGCCTCGAGCTTGCTCGCCTGCGTACTCATCGGCCCTCCCTCCCCGCTTTCGACTCCATCAGGCACTCGACAAGGTAGTCGCTGTCGGCACACATCAGATCGTCGGGAACCTCCTGCCCGGTCGAGAGATAGCTGACCGGTTTTTCGGTCTCGTATACGAGTGAAAAGATGTTTCCGAACCCCCTTGTCTCATCCAATTTGGTGAATATGAGCGTATCTATGCCCAGTATCGAAAAGTTGTTGTAGATGGCCCTGAGATCTTCGAGCTTGGTCGGAGCGCCCATTACGAGGCTCACATCGATCCCGACATCGGTATTCGACGAGAGAAACTGCTGCAGCTTCTCTATCTTCTGCTTGTCGTACTGGCTGCTTCCGACGGTGTCTATGAGTATGATATCCATATGCCTTAGCGCCTGCAGGGCCGTCAGAAACTCCGGCGGATCGACGACGGCCTCTATGCCTATGCGCATCATCTTCGCATACTGCATCAGCTGCTCCACGGCGCCTATGCGGTAGGTATCGAGCGTAATTATGCCCACTTTGTACTTTTTCTCCATCATATACGCATACCTTGCGGCCAGCTTAGCGAGGGTGGTCGTCTTGCCTACCCCGGTCGGTCCGACGAGCATCAGTATCCGCTTCTGGGGCGGTACAAGCTCACGCTCTATTCTTACCGGGACCATCTTTCGAAGCAGCGTCTTGAAGTAGCGGCGCACCGTCTTTGTGGAAGAGCGCATCTGCAGAGGCATATGCTCCAGTGTCAGGCGCATTATCTCATCGAGGTGAACCGGATCCATCCCGCTGTTTTTCGCGATTCGGTAGATCTCGGCGAACTCGGGCGGAATCATTCCTGGATTTAGGGGTTTTTTCTCCTCCCAGACCATATTCTGTATGAGTTTGATCTTGTCGGAGAGTTTGAGCAGTTCGCCCTTTATCTCCTTGAGCTCCTCCACCTCCACTCCCCTGTCGAAAGAGGCTCCCTTCTCCTCTTCGACCTCCACCCTGACCCTGGGCCGGCGGCGCTCAGGGGTGGAGAGATTCGCTATTTCGGAGATCTCCTTCGCCGCTTTCGATATGTTCACCAGCACATCTTCATGGGGGTTTTGACTCTCTCTCTTTTCGCCCCTTCCCCCGGACGTCGGCTCTTTGGCCCTCTCTCTATCGCCCTTTTTTCTCTTTGCGGGAGGTCTGTCCTCTATAGCCACGACAACTTCGTAGAGCGCCGGCTGGCTGAGACTCTTCTTTCTTATCTGCTTGGTACTGACAACCAGGGCATCCTCACCGCACTCCTGCTGCGCCGCCTTAAGCGCCTGTGCGGGTGTGGGTGCCGTAAAAGTCATCAACTTCATCCAACCTCCTCCTATCTCGACTGCAACGCGCTCCGCAGCCACCGGCATGCAGGTACCGCAGCGGTATCGTCACGCTTTCTCGCTCTAAAAAGTGCGGATGCGGAACGGTGAGCCGCCGGCTCTTCAATCGCAGATTGTCAAAAAATATTATATCCAAATCGAGAGTTCTCGGGGCGTTCGGAAAGCTCCTCTTTCGGCCGAAGCGCTTCTCTATCCATAGCAGGTAGCGCAACAGTGCGTGCGGCCCCAGCCCGGTTTCGACAAGGATGGCGGAGTTTATGAAATCGGGCTGATCTTCGTAACCGAAGGGCGGATTTTCGAACAGTATCGACGTCGCTAACGGATTCAGAAGAGAGGAGGACTCGAAGCGGCGCAGCACCATCTCAAAACGCTTTTCGACGTCGCCGATATTGCCGCCGATCCCTATCAGTGCGCGATGCGGCATACCGGTAGGGCGAAAGCGCTTCGGAAACCCCCGGCCGCAAAAGAGCCTGTACCCTTTTTTCGGCTCTTTCGTCACAGAATCTCCGCCCTTCCGTTCAAGACGACCACCATATCCTCAATCCGTATGCCGAACTCTCCCGGAACATAGATGCCCGGCTCTATCGTGAAGACCATTCCATCTTCTATTACGGTATCGCTGCGTGCAGAAATGTAGGGCATCTCGTGTATATCGAGCCCTACACCGTGGCCGGTGGAGTGGACGAAAAACTCACCCATTCCTCCCCTCTTTATCACCTCTCTCGCCAGCCGGTCTATCTCGGATCCGGTCATTCCGGCTCTGGCACCCTCTATCGCCCTGTCGTGAGCACTTCGTACCAGGTCGTAGGCCTTCTGGATACTGGAAGAAGTGAAGCGCTGCTCATCTTCGAAGCGGAGCCCTTCGGATACGTGGACGGTTCTCGTTCTGTCGGAGCAGTACCTCTCGTATTTGAGCCCGGCATCCACCAGCAGAAGATCCCCCTCTTTGAGTACCCTCTCCGTAGGTACGGCATGTGGCTTCGCCGCATTCGCCCCGATAGCCACGATCGGGTCGAAGCTCAGATCGAACTCTCCGTAACCGCTCATCGCCGCCTTGGCTTCGAAGTGGAGCCTCTTCTCGCGCCTGTCGAGACCCGAGAGGTTGAGATAGTTCGCGAATGTGTCGAACCCCTCTCGTCCGAGCTCCGCCGCCCTTTTTAGCAGCGATATCTCCTCTTCGCTCTTGACGATCCTCTTTTTATGTGAGAGGTCCGGCTTCGGAACGAAACGGATATGCGTAAGCTTGTCACGGATCCGCCCTATCGCGTATGCGCTCCACTCCTTCGGATCGTAGACCACCCTCTTTACGGCGCCCCTTCTCAAAATGGAGCGCAAGGCTCCCAGTAGATCCGAAGCCTCCACAACTTCGGCCCCCTTTACCGCCTCTTTCGCCTCGACGGTGTAGCGGCTGTCTGTTATGAACCTCTTCTCGCTTCCGAGGCTGACGAAAATCGCATTGTCACAGCTGTAACCGCACTCGTAATAGAGGGCATTTTCGTCACGGAGAATGTAGTTCATCTCAAGCCTGCTGCTGACCCTGCTGTTGCTGCTGCATATCCTTCATCGCCTTTATCTCGTTTAGAATCTGCAGCATCGCCACCATCGCCAGATGGTAGCTGAACGGCCCGAAACCGGCTATCTGGCCGGCACACACAGGCGCTACGAGACTCTTTTTGCGAAACTCCTCACGCGCATATACGTTCGAAATGTGAACCTCGATGGCAGGCAGCGAAACCGCCGCTATAGCATCCCTGATCGCTATGGAGGTGTGGGTGTAGGCGGCGGGGTTGATGATGATGCCGTCGGCGTCGCCGAGACACTCCTGGATCTTGTCCACAAGCTCCCCCTCGAGATTGCTCTGGAAAAACTCTATCTCGACGCCGTTTTGCTGCGCGAACCCCCTCATCTGCTCGTGTATCTGCTCGAGCTTCATCGGCCCGTAGATGTTCTGCTCCCTGAGACCGAGCATATTGAGATTCGGCCCCTGTATTACCATTATTTTCATACAAATCCTTTATCTTCTAAGATTTTAGCTATTATCCGATTTTACGCAAATTCCGGGCCGAGCCCGCAATTTGGCAGGAGGTGAGCTGCCCTACAACCCCCTAAAGCTTCGAAATCTAAGATTTCGAGATGATTTTACGCTTTCTGCGTAAGCCATCCATGTTACGCAAATTCCGGGCCAAGCCCGCAATTTGGCAGGGCCTGTGCGGCCCTACAACCCCCTAAAGCTTCGAAATCTAAGATTTCGAGATGATTTTACGCTTTCTGCGTAAAATCAGCTATTATTTTATCTTTACTTGCCATAATTCTAATTAAAACCGATAACGGCGCCGGTGTTGTCCGCTT
The DNA here is from genome assembly GCA_027081015.1 of Campylobacterales bacterium. Classification (GTDB taxonomy): domain Bacteria; phylum Campylobacterota; class Campylobacteria; order Campylobacterales; family Hydrogenimonadaceae; genus Hydrogenimonas. The sequence goes on from JALWMA010000040.1 coordinate 13,228, forward strand.
GTGCGGCCTCTGCGCAAAGGTCGGAAGGTACGGGTTTGAAAAATATGAAAATAGTTTCGGCAGAGTGGCTGTTCGACGGCGAGGAGATCCACAGAGATAAAGCGGTGGCTTTCGAAGAGAGAATCGAAGCGGTAGATACGAAGGAGCGGTTGTGCGCCCTTTTTCCAGATGCGGAGGTGACTGAGGGCGGCATGCGGAGCCTCTTGATGCCCGGCCTGATCAACCCTCACGTTCACCTCGAATTCGGCGCGAACAGGACGCAGCTCAGATACGGCGACTTCATGGAGTGGCTCAAAAGCGTCATCGACAGGCGCGACGAGCTTGTCGATGCGTGCAAAGCCCGATGCTACAAAGAGCAGATAGAGCAGATGCTGCAGGCGGGGATCACGACATTCGGCGCGGTAAGCAGCTACGGGCTGGAGATGAAAGCATGCAAAGCCGCTCCGCAGAGAGTCGTATTTTTCAGTGAGGCCATAGGGTCGCAGCCGGCTGCGGTCGATGCACTGTACGCCGATTTCATGCAGAGGCTCGAGGAGAGCAGGAAGCTTGCCGACGAGCGCTTCATCCCGGCCGCGGCCATACACTCCCCCTACTCCGTACACCCGGTGCTCGCAAAGAGGATACTCTCGGAGACGAACGATCTGCCGCTAAGTGCGCACTTCATGGAGTCTCCCGCCGAAAAGGAGTGGCTCGAAAGCGGCAGCGGCCCTTTCAAGCCCTTCTTCGAAAACTTTCTCGGCCAGAGCACCCCGCTCTGCTTTCCCGAGGAGTTCCTGCAGCTTCTAAACGGCAGAAGGGCCCTGCTCACCCATGCCGTACAGGCGGACGACAACCTCCTTGAAATGGTGGCCGATGCGGGCCACACCGTCACCCACTGCCCAAGATCGAACAGGCTTCTGGGGTGCGGGAGGCTGAGGCTGGAGAGGCTGGACGAACTCGACATTCCCTGGCTTCTCGGAACCGACGGACTCAGCTCCAACACCTCTTTGAGCCTCTGGGACGAGATGCGCGCCGCACTGATGCTCCACTACCGGGCCGATGCCAACCTTCTGGCGAAAAGAGTTCTGCGCGCAGCCACAGCCGCGGCCGCAGACGCACTCGGTATCGAAGCGGGCCGAATCCGCAAAGGGGCGTTTGCCGACATCGTCACGCTCGAACTTCCCTCGCCCGTGGAGTCTTCCGAAGATCTCCCTCTCCAGCTCCTTCTGCATGCCCAAGAGGCCGAGAAAGTATATATAGCCGGAGAGAGAGTCCGTTAACCCGCCCTACCTTCACACCTGCGCAACGAAAACTGAATTTTAATAGCATTTCTGTAGGCGCTGACAGGCTTCGCAGAGAGCAGGAAGCTACCCGTACCAAGCCGTAGCATAGTCGGAAAGGGGAATTGCGACACAAAGGCTTTCATATCCTTTTACAAATTTACAAATGTTTTGCCGGACCGGAGCGAAGCCGGCTCGATCGGGCTCTCTTTTTGCTATAATTTTCAAAGATTCAAAAACTGTGCGGCATATTCATACCCGATGCCCGTAAAGAGAGGTTTACGTGTCAGATTTTTTCAAGAAGCTTTTTTACCCCATCACCGCGACACTGGAGTTCATGCAAAAGTACTTCAAGTCGCTTCTATTCATCCTGATCCTGGTTCTGATACTGGCACCGGCCGGAACGGAGTCCGTAAAGCCTCCGAACCTGGCCAAAGTCGATCTGGTCGGTCCGATCATGGACTCATCGAAGATCGTGAAGCAGCTTGACGAACTGGCGAACGAAAAGAGTATAAAGGGTGTGCTATTTGTCGTGAACTCACCCGGCGGAGCCGTCGCACCGTCTGTCGAGATCGCACTTGCACTCAAACGTCTCAAAGAGAAGAAACCGGTAGTGGCCTATGCGGCGGGCACGATGGCCAGCGGCAGCTACTACGCATCTATCTGGGCGGACAGGATCGTGGCCAATCCGGCCGCTACAATCGGTTCCATCGGCGTCATAATGGAGGGGATGAACATAAAGGGGCTGATCGACAAGATAGGTATAAAGCCGCAGGTCGTCAAAGCCGGAAAGTACAAAGAGGCAGGAACCCCTTTCAGGGAGTGGACGAAAGATGAGCGAAGAGAGATCGAGACACACGTTTTCGATATCTACAAAATGTTCGTGGAAGATGTGGCAAAAGCGAGAAATCTGGACCCGAAACACCCCGAAAAGTTTGCCGATGCAAAGATTTTCATAGCCAAAAAAGCGAAAAAAGCGGGTCTTATAGATGAGATAGGCTCGATAAAAACGGCCGAAGCTTTGACAAAGAGGCTAAGCGGAGTTACCGAGGCCAGATGGAAAGAGAAGAGCAGGTTCGAGCAGTATATGGAAAACTTCGCCGAAGAGTCGGCCAGAATCTTCGTGGAGCAGCTGAAGGGGTGGATTATAAAATAGGGTTTTCATTACTGTCTGACAAGCAGAAAGACGGCAAAGTAGTGGAAAACGGTGCCGCCGAGCACAAAGAGGTGCCACACTGCGTGGTTCAGCCTCATCGACGATTTTACATAGAAAAAGATTCCCAGGGTGTAGATGAGACCCCCCGTAAAAAGGAAGATCATCGGCAGCCAGCCGGCATGCTCCACAAACGGCCGCCACACCACCACTATCATCCACCCCATAGCGGCATACAGAATCAGAGAGAAGAGCTCGAAGCGGCCGGGATACACAAACTTCAAAAAGATCCCTACTGCCGCCGCCCCCCAGATGATGCCGAAGAGTATCCATCCGAAAACCCCTTTTACGCCGAGCAGCAGAACAGGCGTATATGTTCCGGCTATCAGCATATATATCGATGCGTGATCGAGCTGCTGGAGAATGGACTTGGCTTTCGGATGCGGTATGGCGTGGTAGAGCGTGGATGCACCGTACATCAGAATGAGCACGATACCGTAAAGAGCGGCGGTAAGAATTTTGGTGACATCTCCGCTCAAAGCGGCAAGCGTCACGAGTACTCCGAATCCGAAAGTGCTTAGAAAAAGTCCGAATCCGTGCGATACGGCGTGCCAGATCTCTTCAAATAGCGTAAAGTCGTTGACGCGCCTATTCATCGTCTATCCGTCATGAGAAAACCTGAGTCTGTCACCGTTTTTGAAAGTTAGAAAAGAGGTGGGGAGCGGAGGAAGCCCGGCTCCCCCTTGCCGCGGACGCCATGCCTCGTTCGACACGGCTTGAAACGGTATCAGAAGTTTCGGTTGAAGTCGCTTCTTGGCTGGCGCGGTTCTCTCGGGCGCGCTTCGTTTACGCGGATATTCCGCCCCTCTACCTCTTTTCCGTTCAGAGCCTCTATAGCTTCGTTCGCCGCATTGTCATCCGGCATCTCGACGAAACCGAATCCTTTCGAGCGGCCGGTTTCGCGATCGCTGATAACTCTGGCGCTGCTCACTTCGCCATACGCTTCAAAAACTTCTCTAAGTTCACCATCACCCATTCTGTACGACAGATTTCCAACGTAGATGTTCATTCTACTTCTCCAAAAAAGACTCTCCCCTTCTACTCAAAGTATAACTTTTTGTAAAATGGGTGAGATACTATACCATAAAAAAGTTTCAGCTTATACCTCATAGTGCAAAGCAACATCGGATTGTAACTTAGGTCGCAGATTTTTTTCACCATAAAGCGTAATATTTCTACAAAACAAAAATATACAAGGAGCGAAAATGGTTGTCAAGAAAGAAGCAGCCGATATCATCTTTGAGCTTGCCAACGGGAAAAAGCATATAACAGATATAAAAAATCTCAATAAAGGTATCGTCGAAGAGCTAAACTTGGGAGGTATCGTACACTATCCGATTCCAGCGGAGATCGAACTCACCTACGGCGGGGAATTACTTGCACAAATACTGCAGAGTGCAAAAAAGCATATAATTGACTACGAGAGTTGGAAAGAGAATTTCAAGTGGATCAGCAGTGAAGTGATGATTATGATCGATGACGCGATCAACAGCAAAAACGAAACCACTTCCGTTTCAGACACGCCGCTTTCCCAAAGAGGTTTCGCTAAAAACGGTAAACTCACGCAGGAGGCGATCGACCTTCACGAGGTCTATCATAAGATCGATCCCGAGCTTGTCATCGATGCGCAACTTGCGGAATATATTCGTAAAGCGCCGACGGGGCCGACCGATGCACATTACCTGCCGATCGAAGGGAATCGGAAAGATCTGCTCGAAGCGATGCGCCTGATCGCCTACTCCGTGCCGAAAGGGGAATATTATACTTTCACCGGAATCGGGCAGGCCGTAAAAGATACGCTTGCCTGTGGAGGATGGGTTTCTGAAGGGAGCGTTCTCGATTTGTCGATTCTCGAAAGTATCGCCAAAGTGGCAGACGGTGAAGAGGTTGATCTGGAAACGCTCGTCCATCTGGAGAGTCTCGGTTACGTCGAAGGGGCAGATAGCCTCAGCAGCGGTGGAGAAAGAGCTATGGAGGTATACAGACTCTATAAAGACAAGACAGATCGTCCGATCAAAACGTTCGCGATCGATAGAGAAGAGATCCTGACACTCAAGACGATTCAAAAAATCTGGGAGGAGAAATTTCCGAATAATCCGGAAGAGAAACCGACTCTGGAAGAGATCAAAAAAGAGTTAGTCGAGCGTAAAGTGCGCGAATATAGACAGCTGCTCGAAAATTACGGTAAAAGATTGAATGAAATGCCGCTCAAAAAACGTGAAATCGCATCCAAATTCACGGAAGCAAAAAATAGTGCCGAGTGGTTCGAAGAGAACTTTGACCTACGCACTTACCTATACAGCCTCGAAGCGTTCGGACTCATATATGAGGGTGCCGGTGAAGACGGGAAAACCGTCTACTATCTGACCGAAAACGGACAGAAAGTGTTCGAAGATCAAAAAGCGGACGAACGCACCATCCATTCCAGCTCCGTAAAGACACTTTATATATCAAACAAAATTTTCGATGCACCAAACGGGGAGTGGATCATCCAGGCAAGAAAAGAGCGTATACTCGGTACATTCGAAGCGACACACTCCGGACTGCTTTACGAGAGCTTGGCCGAAGCACCGAAAAAACCTTTCATCACAAAATATGAGATGGAGATTTTCAAGATGATCCCGCAAAGCGGTGTTACACTCACTGAGCTAACTGAAAAGAGGAATGAAATCGAAACCATGCACCTGCTCGAAGCGATCGACAAACTGGAAGCGAAAGGGTTTATCGAAGTTCTTTCGGACGGACATATTGTCGAAACAGAGTTCGGTACCATGATGGACAAAGCTATGAGCGGTGTCCCTGGAGGCTTCGGCGCACCGATCAATCCTATAATTTACCGGGTAGTGAAAGCTGTTGCCGAAACTGGAACCATGTATGTCAAAGAACGAAAAATAAGAGTACTGCCAAAGCATATCAAAGATGCGATCAAAAAAAGCGGATTGGGAAGGGAGAGTTTCGAAAAAGCCTATATAGCCGCCAGAGAGGCGAAATATCTCGGCAAGAACAGTGTTAACGAAGCTGGCTTGCTGATGCTTGAAGCGGTCGAAAAGATGGCTACCTGAGTTTCAGGTTAGAGAGCGTTTAGTCTGACACTTCACGATCTCTTCCGAAGCCGGTGTCAGATGAGCAGGAAGCCGTTATTCCTGTAACTTTTCCCCTGCGCCCCGGCCTCTTTCTTCCATCCAATCCTTTCGATATGAGAGAAGACTTCGCCCAGTACTGGGCAAGCCTTCATAAAATCGCGCTTTTAGAGATCTTTTGACTAAACATTTCAATAATAATACCAATCCCAAATAAAAAGAGAACGAAGCATTCGGTCGTCACCGCAGCGAGACCTGCGGGAGCGAGTCGAACGAAAGCCGGTCGAAAATCGTGCTCAAACCCGCAGAGGGAGAAGCGTATAGCGAAAGTAAACTGCTTTACTTTCGCAGCTTCGCACGACGCTGCGTATATGCCTAAGGCATAGCAGACGTCCGCTGTTCACGATTTTCAGGCTTTCGTCGACGACTTGACGGGCGTGGAGCACTCGTCGAGCGAGGATGACGGCCGGGTGTTTCGTTTTCATTTGGGATCGGTATAAGTCGCCGTTTACCGATCGACACTGTTTGATGACAAATCTCACTTGGAAAACCTCTTCATAAATATTCACATTTTGACAAATAAAAGAGAATTGTTGTATGCTTACCTATCGTTCAGTAAGAAGCAAGGAGAGAAGTTGCGCGACAGTAAAAGAGAGAAGATTCTGCTTGCCGCGGCAAAGCACTTTTCCAAGTTCGGTTTCGAAGCCGCCTCTTTGGAGGATATCGCAGCAGAGTCGGGTGTGACCAAGCCGGCCATATACTACCACTTCAAAGACAAGGCGGCGCTCTACGAAGCGGTACTTCTGTTCAGACTAAAGCTGCTTGCAGACCAGGTAGAGAGGGCCGTCGAGAGCGCGACGGGGCCCGAAGAGAGGCTGCGTGCATATATAGAAGCCTTCGGGGCCTTTTTGAACGAACACGGCTGCTTCGCCGCAATTTTGGCCCACGAATTCTCCGATGACGGAAAGCAGATGAGCGACCGGGCGGCTAAGGAGCTCTCAAGAACCCTCTCGACCGTGACCGCCATACTGAACGACGGCGCCGAAAAGGGGGTTTTCAAAATAGAGAACCCGATGGTAGCGCAGATGATGATCGTCTCCACACTCATAATGCACCAGACGACAAGGACGATAAGAGCACGGGTAGCCTCGTATGTACGCGGAGATCACAAAATAAGCCCCGACCCGAGCATGAGAGACCTGACCAGGATACTGGCGGACAAAATTCTAAAGTCGGTTAGAGCATGATCCACCGAAGTTCCTGGGCTGCATTATCGATCGGTAGAGCCATGCAGCGGCTTCGAACGTTCGAGCATTACCCCTCTATCGGAGCGACTCCTTCTATCCTGGCCTCGGCTTTGAGACGGCCGTCCTGAAGCGCGACGAGATCTCCCGCCTTCACCTTGTCGAGTCCGACCGCCCTTCCACCCTTTACGAGCTGCACATATCCGGGTCTCAGTTTATGGCGCGGATCGAGGGCCTCCATCTGCTCCACCATCGAGCGGAGCGTCTGCTCTTTTCTGTTCAAAGCGGCCTTCCGAGCCGAACATATCTGAGAAGCGATCGGCTCGAGATGCGCCGATTTTGCATCGAGCACCCTTCGTATCTGCAGAGTGAGGCTCTCTCTCAACATCCGCAGATCCTTCAGACGCATAGCGATCCGCCTTGAGATGGCGAGCTGCTCGAGTCTGGATAGCAGGTGACGGAAGTTCTCCTCTTTCAGTGCCGTTATCTGATGCATCCTCTGCGACATCCTGTTCATCATCTCGTCGAGTGCATAGAGCACCTCCACACGGTCCGGGAGTATCTGCTCCATTGCGGCGGAAGGGGTAGGTGCACGCATATCGGCAACGAAGTCCGAGATTAGGGTATCCACTTCATGCCCGACGGCAGAGACCACCGGGGTTTTGCACGCGGCTATCGCCCTCGCCACCACCTCTTCGTTGAACGCCCAGAGATCCTCGATGCTTCCGCCTCCGCGCCCTACTATGAGTACATCGGCTCCGAGCCGATCGGCATAGGCGATATGGCGGGCTATCTCTTCGGCGGCTTCGGCCCCCTGTACCAGCGTATCCACCATGGTGATCCTGAGCAGCGGCCAGCGCTTGCCGGCTACACGTATCATATCCTGTATCGCCGCACCGGTTTTGGAGGTGACCACCGCTATATGGCGAATAGTGCGCGGTATCGGACGCTTTCTCTCGGGTGCGAAGAGCCCCTCCTCCTGCAGCCTCTTTTTCAACTGCTCGAAAGCCACCGCAAGCGCACCTGCTCCGTACGGCTCGGCGCTTTGCACCATCATCTGGTAGTTTCCGCGGGGTACATATACGGTGATGGAGCCGCCGAGCACGACATGCTGACCCTCTTCGAGCCTGAAGCGGAGTCTCGCCGCGTTGGATCGGAACATTACGCACGAAAGAGAGCTCTTCTCATCTTTAATCGAAAAGTATATGTGTCCGCTGCTGTGGTAGGTAACGCGTGAAAGCTCCCCCTCCACGCGTATCTGGATAAACGTAGACTCGAGCAGCGACTTTATCTGCTCGTTGATCTGCGAAACAGTCAGAGTCTGCATCACTTTCTGGCTATCAGCAGTGTCGATATACCCATCGAAAACGATTCGGTATACTCCATCCGGAACCCGGCACTCTCGAGCTCCTCCTGAAGCATCCCGGTCGTAAGGAAACCCTCTATCGAATCGGGGAGGTAGCGGTAGGCTTCATAGTTCCTGCTGACAACTCCTCCGAGCCTCGGGAGAATTTTGTGCATATAGAAATCTACAACTCTGCCCTTCAGCCCTCTGTTTTCGCGCTTGGTAAACTCCAGAATGACCACCATGCCTCCCGGTTTGAGGACTCGGTAGAACTCGTTTATAGCCTCCTGCCGGTCTACGACGTTTCGTATGCCGTAACTGATGGAGAGTATATCGGCACTGTTCTCGTCTATCGGCATCTGCTGCGCTTTTGCGACTATGAATTCGGCGTAGTCGACCTTCTCTCTGGCCACTTTCAGCATCCCTTCGGAAGGGTCCACCCCGATAAACCGCTTGATCTCGGCACCCGCCGCCTCGCCTCTGTCTCTCCACCACTGCAGCATATCTCCGGTGCCGCATGCGACGTCGAGCACGGTGAGACCTTCGCTCCTCTCAAGCAGTTCGAAAGTCTTGTCGCACCCCTTTTTGCGCCACGACTTGTCGATTCCCATGCTCAAAACGCGGTTTGTCACATCATAGGTCGATGCGATCTCGTCGAACATCGAGACGATCTTCTCCTGCTTCAGACCCTTATCTTCCATTTTTCGCCCTTAACCATAAAATAGCGTCCCCGCCGCGGCTGCTTTGGTGCAGCAGTTCGAAACTCTGTGCGCCATTATAACCCATTCCCGCTTTCACGAAGGGGGCCACGAAAAGAACCATCCAGTCCATCTCCTTTTTCAGAGCCTCGAACATTCCGCTTCCTCCCTCCGCCATAACAAGCCCTTCAAGCTCCGAAACGCCTCTATAGTCCACAAACTCCACGCTCCGACCCTCCACGCCAAAGAGCGGAATATCTCTTGCTATCGTATCGGGATTTCGCGTCAAAACGGCCACATCGGGAGCCTTGGTGCCCGCAAGCCTGCCGTCGAGCATGGGGCGATCCGCCCTGACGGTACCTCCGCCGATCAAAAGGGTATCTATCTTGCCCCTTACGGCGTGAACCCACCTTCGCGACTCTTCGGAGCTTATGGTGCCGCCGTCTATGACGCCGTTTAGGGTCTGCGCCAGTTTGAAAAAGAGAAACCTTCCCTCCATCCACTTTTTAAACGGCTCTATCAGCTCCTCGCACCGCTTCCTCTCTACCCCCACTCTCACCTCTATACCGGCGTTTTGAAGCATTGCGGCGCCGCCGGAGGCCTCAGCGTTGGGGTCGAGCGTTCCTATCACCACACGCTTGAAGCCCAGTTCCGCTATGAGACGGCTGCAGGGGGGTGTCTTTCCTTCGTGTGAGCACGGCTCGAGCGTAACGTAGAGAGTAGAGTCTCCAAAAAGATTTTTGGCTCTTTTTGGAAGCTCTCTGTGCAGAAATTCGGAATCCTCTGTAGCGCAAAGCGCCCTATCGGATGTAAGGGTGGTGTAGGCATCCCTGATCGCAAGCACTTCGGCATGGGCCGAACCTGCCTCTTTGTGCGCATCGAGGCCCAAAATAGCCCCGGAAGAGTCGACGACGACCGCGCCGACAGCCGGGTTGGGGTAGGTGAGCAGCTGGTACTTCCACGCCTCTTCGAGCGCCAGCCGCATATAGAGACGGTCTCTGTTCTCTACCATTCAAAGTAGGTGCGGGCTTTTCTTATCTGTGCAAGAGGAAACTCCTCTTCGCCGGCCGAAGTCTCAAGAACCGCTTTGCCATCTTCAAAGCCGAGCAGCCTGCCCTTTACGACATCGCCGCTGCTCAACTTCAGCCTGACATCACTGCCGACGGAGTTGATGAAGTGTTCCGGCTTTTTCAGGGTCCGTTCAACCCCCGGAGAGCTCACCTCCAGATAGTACTGACCGCTTACCGGCGGGTATACGTCGAGCATCGGCGACAGGTCGCGGCTTATATCGGCGCATAGATCCAGGTCCACGCCGCCCTCTTTGAGGATATAGACCCTGTAGATAGTTCTGCCGTCCTCGTTGACCACCTCGGAGTCGTAAAGTTTCGCTCCGTGAGACTCTACGACCTTTTTAACCTCCTCTTCGACGCTCACTTGATCTCCTTTTCGATAATCGAAAAGAGTTCGTCGAGCCGCTTTGCGCGCTCCAGCTCTCTGTCGAACTTAAAGTGGAATTTCGGCGACTTGAACCACCCCTCGGCTTTGAGACAGTAGGCCTCCAGGCCCCTAACGACCTTTTTTAGCTGCTTTAGAATCTGCTTCTGCTCATCCTCTTCGTGCCCCGTCGGATCGAGGTAGACATCGGCGTCGCTTCGCCCCCTGCTGCAGACCACCTCCGTCACGGTAAGCCCGCGCAGCCGCTCGTCCCCGAGCTGCGAAAGCGCTTCGGGAATCAGCTCGCGCAAAACCGATTCTGTCCTGTGGCGTTTGATCTCTTCGACGGTCATAGGGTCGCTTTCTCCTCTCTCTCTTCGTAGGCCTCTATTACGTCGCCCACCTTTATATCGTTGAAGTTCTCGAGCATGAGACCGCACTCATACCCTTTCCCGACCTCTTTGGCATCGTCTTTGAAGCGCTTCAGGGAGCTTATGCGGGTATCGTATATGACCACGCCGTCTCGGATGAGTCTCGCTTTCGCGTTTCTCTTTATGACACCTTCGGTAACGATACATCCGGCGATCGTTCCGACCTTGGCGACACTGAACGTCTCCCGAACTTCCGCCTGCCCGATCCCCTCTTCGCTGACGATCGGGCTCATCATTCCGCTTAGAAGCGCTTTCACATCGTCTATGAGATCGTAGATTATGGAGTAGGTCTTTATCTCTACACCCAGCTGCTTCGCCTTCTCTTTTATCTTGGCGTCCGGTCTGACGTTGAAGCCGAGTATCACGGCACTCTGATCGGCGTTTGCAAGGGCCACGTCGCTTTCGGTTATGCCCCCTACACCGGAGTGTATGACCTCTATCTTCACCTCTTCGTTCTTGAGCTTCTCGAGGCTCCCTTTGATAGCCTCCAAAGAGCCCTGCACATCGGCCTTTATGATTACCGGCAGAGACTTTATCTGCCCCTCGGCTATCAGGCTGCTGAGTTCATCGAGGGTGACCTTGGTACTTTTCGAGAGCTCTTTCTGCCTCAGATACTCCGCTCTCTTCTGGGCAAGCTCGCGAACCTCTTTGTCGCTCTCCATCGCTACCAGGACCTCTCCCGCACTCGGAACTTCATGAAGCCCCACAACCACCCCGGGATCGCTCGGGCCGAGCTGTTTGACCTGTCTGCCCAGATCGTTCAGAATGGTGCGCACCCTTCCGAACGTCCTGCCGCATATTACATGGTCTCCCACATGCAGCGTACCGTTTTTGACAATCACCGTAGCGACCGGGCCGCGCCCCTTTTCGAGAGAGCTTTCGATAACGATAGCCTTCGCCCGACGTTTCGGGTTGGCCTTAAGCTCCATGATCTCCGCCTGCAGAAGGATGGTCTCGAGCAGGTCCGGAATCCCGCTTCCGGTCTTTGCGGATACCTCTACGAACTCGTACTCACCGCCCCAATCTACAGGCATATAACCCAGCTCCGCAAGCTGCGACTTCACCATGTCGGGGTTCGCATCCGGCTTGTCGATCTTGTTTATCGCTATGATCATCGGCACTTCCGCCGCTTTGGCGTGGTTGAGCGCCTCTATCGTCTGCGGTTTTACACCGTCATCCGCCGCTACGACGATAACGACGATATCGGTGGCCTGGGCACCGCGCGCCCGCATCTCGGTAAACGCTTCGTGGCCCGGCGTATCTATGAAGGTTATCCGCTTCCCGTCCTTTTCGACCTGGTAGGCGCCGACATGCTGGGTGATGCCGCCCGCCTCCCTTTCGGCCACCTTGGTCTCCCTGATCTTGTCGAGAAGCGAAGTTTTACCGTGGTCGACATGACCCATAATCGTGATTACAGGGGGTCTCTCTTCGAGATACTCATCCTCTACCTCGTCGTAGCTCCTGACATAGTCGAGCTCGTCGAGGGGATTCATAGTCTTGACCTCTACGCCGAACTCCTCGGCGAGTATCTCGATCTCATCCTTTTCGAGGAAATCGTTTTTGGTAACCATCTTGCCCAGGCCGAATAGAACCTTTATCACCTCACCGGTCGTTTTGCCGACCTTCTCCGCAAACTCGTATACTCTCACCTCTTCCGGAATCGTAACCACAGATGAGACCGCACCCTCTTTTTCCACCCGTTTATGACGCTTCTTGGGAGTAGTGCGGCTGACACTGCGGCTGCCCCTTTTCTGGGGGCCTCTACGACCAATCGGCTGCTTCTGGCGCGGCTGTTCCGGTTTGAGCGTGACCGGAGACTTCGGCTCCTCCATCCTGTTGATCTCTTCACTGAAGTCGGGAAGTACAACCTCTTCGGTCGAGTAGTCTACCGGTATGGTATTTGAACTGCCGATATCCCTGTCTTCCATAAGGCTCAGCTTGATACCGCTCTCTTTGCCGGCCGGGGCCGGGGCAGGCTTTTTTGCCTTCTTTTTGCTCTTTTTCGTCACCAGGGTCTCGTCCGCGGCCGCTATGATGCGGTTTTCGAGCCCAATCTCGCTCTTCTTTATCGAGACGCCCTTTTCGGCGGTCGTCTCAACACTCTTCGGACGCTTCTTCTTCACTATAAAGATACCGCGGCGGCGCTTCACGGAGGCTTCCGCCAAGCTCTCCTTGGCTTCTGCGGCTTCGGCCTTCGGCTCCTCCGTCACCTTCGGTGCTCTCTCTACACTCTCTTTGGCCTCTACGGACTTCTTGGAAGGTTTTTCGGCCTCTTTTTTCTCCGCGGCCTCCTCTTTTGCCCTCTCTTCACTCTTCACTGCGGACGGTGCCTCTTTTTCAGTTTCCGCCTGCTTTTTCGGCTCCTCTTTCTCAACCTTTTTTTCGGGCTTAGGAGATTTTACTGTTTTGGTTGAAGCGGGAAGTGTCCCGGTCATCACAAAATTCATAAGGTTTTGTGCATCTTCCGGGGCAACACTGCTAGAAGGCGCTTTGACGTCAAGACCCATCTCCTTGGCCATCTCCACAACCTCTTTGCTTTTTATTCCCAACTCTTTCGCTATTTCATGGATGCGTACTTTATCCATTCGCTGTCATCTCCTTTAGTAGTTCGCCCAATGTTTCCGTTAAGTAGGTTCGATTGCTGCACAGTTTCGCCAGCCGCTTTCCAAGCTTCCTGTCGTCGATACAGGTATGGCAAAGATAGAAACTTCTTCCGTACCCCTGAAATGGTTGTATCTGATTGTTTTGACACTGTAGCCGTATAAGCTTGGCCTGCAAGTAGCGGCCGCGGCAATGGATGCACATTCTAACCGGATCGGACATAATCGTGCAATTATACCAAAATAAGCCGCTTCGCACAACCCATCCCGCGGGCTGTTTCAAAGATCTCTAATCCCGAAACAGAACCCCGTCGTTGTCGAAGTCGTAAACGGCACTTCTGAAGTTGGGAAAACGCTCCCTGTACCTCTGTAGAAGCGGCTGGGCGTCGTCCTTGTAGGTCATGTTGAAGAAGGTCGATCCGCTCCCCGAAAGGGTGCTCATAAGCGCATTGTTTTCGATGGCGAGCTTTTGGACATCGAAGAGTTCGGGAAGGTTCTTCATCCGGGCGGTCTGGTGAAACCTGTCCCTGGCCGCGATTCTGAGCATCTCCCACGACTCGTTGAAAAAGCATGCGGTAAGCAGCGAGGAGTGCGAGAGGTTGTAGATCGCATCCTCTTTACGGTAGCTTTTGGGCAGTACAGTCCTCGAACGGGCCGTCGATATCGGCTTGTCCGGTATGACGACGACCGCCTTCAGATAGCCCGGAATCCTCTTCTTCTGGCTGTAGACCTTCCTGTTTTCGACCACCGCCACATTGAAGCCTCCCATCACCGCCGGCGTAATGTTGTCGGGGTGGTGCTCATAGTAGAGCGCGAGGTTGAGCAGCTTCCGTTTAGAGATATTCACACCGGCCGCGCTGTAGGCGGAGGCGATGGCGCTCACTATGACGGCCGAGGAGCTTCCAAGCCCCCTCGAAAGCGGAATCTGGTTGTAGAACTTGAAGCGGAAAACCCCCTTTTTGCCGGTCAGGTGCCTGTAGTGGTCGTTAAATATGTTAATGAATAGATTGTTGCCCTTGAGGCGCGGATTGGACGCCCCTTCACCTTTTATGGATACGCTGAAAAATCTCGAGGGCTGAATGTGCACCCGGTTGCGAAGGGAGAGAGAGAGACCCAGCGTATCGAACCCCGGTCCCAGATTTGCGCTCGTGGCAGGTACACTGATGATCACACACCTCTCCTTCATTTTGTTGGCGAAATTTTATTACAAGTTAACTGATTTTACGCAAAAAGCGTAAAATCATCTCGAAATCTTGGATTTCGAAGCTTCAGGGGGTTGTAGGGCCGCTCACCACCCGCCGAATTTCGGGCTCGGCCCGGAAGCTGCGCGGCATGGAAAGTCAACCATAAGAGCTTCTCAAAAGCGGGCTTTTCAGACTGCAGGCAGGACGTAGAGCGGTTCGCTCCGCTCGGAAAAGAGTGATCTGTCGAGTCGTTCGGGAGCGCTAAACGGGGCGGCCTCTTCGGCGCAGTCGGGTTCTATCCGGATCGAACCATCTTTTTTTACAAAACAGCTCTTGCCTATCGCCTTAATGGGCCTGCCGCCGTTGAACGCGAAGGCATCCGTACCGTAAAGCGGGATATCGAGCGCACTCGATACCGTCTTTGCCATGACATAGGCGATCTTTATGGCCATGAAACTTCCGGGACCGTTGGCATAGTATACGGCTTTGACCCTGTAGCTGTAGAGAACTTCGTGCAGCAGGGGCGGCAAAACTTCGGAGCACTTCCCCTCTCTCCGATAGATCTCTATACACTCCCCCTCTTCATATATCGCCGCCAATATAGGCGAAGTGACGGCTATGAGAAGCAGCTCTACCTCCGGTCTATCGTTTGGGCTATGCGAAACTTTTTGCAAACTCCGCGCCCTCTTGCACCTTCAGGGTTACGATCTCGTACGCTTCCGGATCCGCCAGCAGGGCCAATGTAAGTTCATGGTTCAGGCCGTGGCTTCCGGCGAAAGCCTCGTATGCGCCGAGAATCGGCCTTCCAAGAAGTTTCATATCTCCCATCGCATCGAGAATCTTATGCCTTACGAACTCATCTTCAAAGCGGAGCCCTTCGGGGTTGAGCACCTTCGTATCGTCCAAAACGATAGCGTTTTCGAGGCTTCCGCCAAGAGCCAGGTTTTTGCTGCGAAGATACTGAACCTCCCGCAAAAAACCGAATGTTCTGGCCCTCGAGATCTCCCGCACAAACCCATGCTTCGAAAACACGAAGCGTCTGTGTTGTCGTGCTATAACGGGGTGGTCAAACCTGATCGTGAAGTCGAAAAAGGCCGTCTCGGACGGCTTTAGAGATACATACTTCTCTCCCGATCTGACCGTAACCTCTTTCTTTATGCGGACAATCTCTTTTCCGGCCGGCTGCTCCTCTATGCCCGCTTCATCGAGCATCATGCAGAAGCTCGCGGCACTTCCGTCCATTATGGGCATCTCCGCATCGTCGAGCACAACTCGGAGATTGTCTATTCCGTACGCATATACCGCCGAGAGAAAATGCTCTATCGTAGAGACGTTGGAGCCGTCCTTTCCTATTACCGTGGCCATCTGTGTATCCACGACATACTCGGGGGAGAGGGGAATCGTAACACCGGTGTCTTTACGGTAAAAGAGTATCCCGCTTCCCGGACCCAGCGGCTCCAGGCGCAGACGCACCGGTTTGCCCTTGTGCAGACCTATGCCCACACTCTCCACCGCCCTGGCGACTGTTCTCTGTTTTATCATGAGTTATAAACCTCCATCCTCTCCCCGCCGGTCACAGAGAGGGTATGCGGCGTCGATACACCTGCTTTTATAAAAACTGTTCTAAATCTCAATAGCTTGCACTTCATTATACCATAAAACGTTACCGCTTACGTTTTTTTCTGCCCGATGGAGGCAAAACCCCATCCGGGAGAGATCGACTCTCACCCCGAAACGGTATTTGTCCCCAAGATATCTATCGCTCGCTGCGGCGGTCGATCATCCTTCTTGCAGAGTCGAACACGGCGGTTATGTTGTCCTTTATCCAGTGCGGGTCCATCCACTCCACGGGACGCACCTCTACACCCTGCACAACGATACCGAAATGGAGATGGTCGCCAAGGGCCAGCCCCGTCTTGCCTGTCTTTGCGATCGGCTCCCCCCTCGATACGTCGTCCCCCTCTTTTACATCGACCGAAGAGCAGTGGCCGTAGATGGTATAGAGCCCGAGACCGTGGTCTATCATCGGCATGTTGCCGTATATTCCGTTGTATCCCGAGTATACTACGCGCCCCGGGTTCGAGGCAATTATCCGCGCCATCTTGACACTCGCCAGGTCTATACCGAGGTGGTACGATTCGCTTACGCGCTTCCCTTTATAGTAGTAGTAGCGATGATCGCCGAAACTTGCAACCTTTTTCGCGTTTTTGAGCGGAGAGAAGGGTTTCACACTCCACCTTCTTATCAGCCGGTCGGAGACTTTCGAGCCCAAAGTGTGAATGAGCTTTTCGTTCTTGCGCCTGACATCTTCGTTGATGATCCTGAACTTTTCGAGCGGATCGCTTACGTTCGCCGTCTCGTCGAACTGAAATGCGAGGTCCGAGACTTTACCGTTCAAAAATCGATCTTTCAGCGCAATGTTCGAGCGGCGGTAGCGGTACCTCTCTATATAGAGCGGAATATGCGCTTTGGTCACGTTTCCGGCAAGATCGACAGCCTCCACCCACGCCCTGAAACTCTTCTCTGGAACGGGCCAGGCTATCAAAGCGGCATAGTATCCCGGTTTATAGAACGGCTCGGCTTTGAAGAGCTTTCCGAAGGATGTACGGATCGAGACATCCGCAAGATTCTTGTCTTTGGCGCTGAATATCACCAGTGCGCTTCCCCCCTGTGTGATTTTGTAGGAGTTTGAGAGCACAAAGGCACTCGGACGCACCGCGTCTATCTTTATATTTACACTCTTTTGCGCGCTGTTTCCCTTAAACAGGTTCCAGCTGCTCCCATCGGTAACCTCTATCCGCATGGTCGCCTCTACGGCTCTTCTGTTCCATCCGGCACGTGGAAGCTGTACCGCTATCGTCACCTCTTTCTGCGGCGCCGCCGTCTGCTCCTGCACGACCGTGAAATCGGAGGTACCGTCATTCAAAACCACCCTGTAGCTTCGTATACCGCTCTCATCTTCGAGCTTGACCCTAATCGGCTCCCTGAGGTTCCAGTATAGTGTTTCCGGCACATCAATCCTGGGCGCATTACGCTCGAACATAGGCGAGTTCGCCAGATATATCGCTCCGCCGATAACGGCCAAAAAAAGCGCGACAAGAAGGGTCACGCCGACACTGCTCCTCTTTCTTCTCACTCCATCTCCTCTTCTATCATCTTGATCACTCTATCTCTCAGCACATTCCGTTCCATATCCCGCACACTGAAGCCCGCCGCCCTTATATGGCCGCCGCCGCCGAATCTTACGGCTATTTTGCTTACATCGACCATACTCTTCGAGCGCAGCGAAACCTTCAGCGATCCGTCGCTCTCCTCCCTTATCAGAAAACCGACCTCGACAGTCGCGAGAGAGCGGGCGTAGTTGACCATATCTTCCGTCTCGTTTACCGTAGCCCCCGACTCTTCGAGCATCTGCCTGGTCACATCCAGCCCCGCTGCGCGCCCCTGCAGATAGAGCCTCAGCGTCTGCAACACTTTCGGCAGCAGACGAAGCTTGCTCAGAGGCTGGTTCTCCCTGAGCATTCGCGCCGTCCACTCGGCATCGGCACCGAGGGCCAAAAGCTCCTTCGCAAAGTCGAAGACACGGCTGTTGACACCCTCGTACCCGAAGAAACCGGTGTCGCTCAAAAGTGCCGCATAGAAGTTGACGGCACTCTCTTCGGGAACGGGCCACCCGGCCTCTTTTGCCAGCCTGAAAGCTACTTCGGAAGCGCTGGCAAAGCCCGGTTCCACGATATCTATATCTCCATATCGCGTATTGCTGCGGTGGTGGTCGATGTTTATCAAAAACGCGTTCGGAGGCTTCGAGATGCCGAGCCTGTCGAAGCTGCCGCAGTCGACGCTCACAAGCAGGTCGCTTCTTGGGCTTATATCGGTTCGTATCTTTTCAAAACCGGGCAGAAACGAGAGGTTTTGCGGCAGGGGGGTGCTTTTGAAAACCACATCTACACGCTTCGAGAGGGCTTTGAACAGATGCCGCAGTCCAAGCCCGGTACCAAGCGCGTCCGCATCGGGATTCAGGTGGCCCACGACCGTTATGTGGCGGCTCCCCTCTATACGCTCTTTCGCCTCTGTATATAGTGCTTTATCAACCATGAAGGCGATTTTATCCTAAAAAAGGTCAAAGAGCCCTTTTGCTTTTGTAAACAAAGGCCAATACCTCGGCAACAGCATGGTAGAAGCGTTCGGGAACCTCGCTGTCGACCTCGACATGCTTGTACAGCTCCCTCGCAAGCGGCGGGTTCTCGACTATCTGCACCCCGTTCTCCCTCGCTATTTCACGAATCTTCAGGGCTATCAGGTCGGCACCCTTTGCGACCACTTTGGGAGCGTTCGACTCGCTCTCCCTGTATTTGAGGGCGACCGCATAGTGCGTGGGGTTGGTTATGACGACATCGGCATTGGGGACCTCCGCAAGCATCCTCTTCCTGGCCATCTCCATCTGGATTTGGCGTATTTTTGCCTTGATCTCCGGGTTTCCTTCCATCTGTTTGATCTCATCCTTGATCTCCTGCTTAGACATCCGCAGACCCTTGAAGTAGTTGTAGCGGACAAACAGAATATCTATGAGCGCAAGCACGAGAAGCAGTACGAGCATAACGGCCGCCAGTATCAAAGCCCTCTCTCCGAGCCACGCCGTCTGCTGCAGAATCTGAGCGCGTGATACCGATACAAGCTCCTCGATGAAGCCCAAAAAGACGGAAAAGGCCACTACGAATACAGCCGCCACCTTCACCGTTATCTTTGCACCCTCCACCAGCTTTTTCAACGAAAAGAGGTTTTTGGCCCCCTTTATCGGGTCTATTTTGGTAAGATCCGGCACCAGCGGCTTGGTCGTAAAGAGAAACCCGAACTGAATCCACCCCGCGAGCATACCGGCTATAGCCACCGGCAGGGCGAGAGGGAGAACGATTATAGCTACCTGCACTATAGTGTAGGTAGCTATCTCCGCCGTCAACGCGGGGGTGAGCTCGACACCGAAAAAGTGCGTATAGTAGCGGTAGAGCGACTCGAGACGATCCATGATCCACGAAAAGAGCGCCGTTACGGTAATGACCGCAACAAGAAGGGTTATGAAGCCGGATGTATCCATGCTTCTGGGGACATTGCCCTCTTTTTTCGCGTCTTCGATCTTTTTGGGGGTGGGTTCTTCGGTCTTTTCGAGATCGTCGGCCATCTTCTACTCCGCTGCAGGAGGATACGCTTCGAACATGGAGAGACCCGATCGAACAGCCAAGCTCGTCAGGTGACGATCTTCATGGAGAGGTCTATCCATCTCGACTGATGTATTATGCTGCCGGAGCTTATGGCGTCTATTCCGGTCTGAGCCACCTCTTTTATGTTTTCGAGGGTAATGTTTCCGCTCGCCTCCAGCAGGATACCCGGGTAGTTCTCGTTTCTGTAGAGCACCGCCTCTTTTATATGATCCGTCCGCATATTGTCGCACATCACGATATCGGCTCCGACATCCATAGCTTTCGCGGCGGCCTCTACACTCTCGCACTCTATCTCTATCTTCGTCGTAAAGGGTATTTCGCGCCTTGCACGCCGGATGAAAGACTCCAGGTCGTCGATAAGGCTAAGGTGCGTATCTTTGAGCATAAGCGCATCGTCAAGCCCCATCCTGTGGTTCACGGCGCCTCCAACGCGCACGGCATACTTCTCGAAATTGCGCAGCATCGGACGGGTCTTTCTGGTATCCAGAAGCAGCACACCGCTCCCCTCGAGAGCCTCGACATACGGCTTTACCTGTGTCGCTATCGAGCTGGCGTGAAGAAGCATATTCAAAAGTGTGCGCTCCGCAGCCAGAAGGTCTGCCGCGCCGCCCTCCACCTTCAGGATCGTATCGCCTCCGACAAAACTCTCCCCATCTTTTTTGAGCCAGTAGAGATTCAGCCCGCAGAAGCGCGCAAGCGCTTCGAGGTAGGGCTCGCCCGCCACAATTCCGTCGCTCTTGGCGATCACCTCCGCCGTCGCTGCCCTTTTGGGCGCAACACGCCCGAATAGATCGCCGCGGCCTATATCTTCGAGCAGTACCTCTTTTACGAACTCTTCTATTATCATAACGCCAGCATTCTCTCGAGGGCGATATTGGCCCACTTCGCCGTCTCTTCGTCTACGAATATCTCCGTAGGCACCTCGTTTTTCTCTATCGCCACAAGCGTATTGTATACATCTTCGAGCGTCGTCTCGTTCATCGTCGGGCACTCCGGCTTGGTCGAAGAGAGGACATAGGTGTTCTTGTCGCGCATCCTGTGGACGAGGTTGTATTCGGTCCCTACCGCCACCTTCTGATCTTCGGGAAGTTCGTTTACATATTTAATAAGCTGGCTGGTAGAGCCGCAGAAGTCGCTGACGGCCACTACCGACGGGTCGCACTCCGGGTGAACGGCAATCTTGATGCCGGGGTAGCGCTTTCGGTAGAAGTTCACATCGTCGACGGTAAAGAGCTGATGCACCGAGCAGAAGCCGTTGTAACAGATGATGTCGGCTTTGTTGGGATCTTTTCCGTCCCCTATCACACATGAGCGAAGCCCCATCATATTGGCTATATTCTGCCCCAGGCAGCGGTCCGGCACGAAGAGAATCTTTTTGCCGCTTTCAAGCCCCTGCTCTATGATTTTGTAGGCGTTGGAGCTCGTGCAGACCATACCGCCCATCTTAGCGACGCTCGCCTTGACCTCGGCACTCGAATTTATATAGGTAATAGGCATCACATCGGACTCTTTGATGCCGTGCTTTTCCAAAAACTCCACGGAGTCGTCGTAACACTGCTGATCTATCATCCTGGCCATGGCGCAGCAGGCGATCCTGGGCATCGCTACCCGCTTGTGCGGGGCGATAACCTTGACGCTTTGGCCCATAAATCCCACGCCGCAAAAGAGCACCCATTCACGCTCGTCCGCCTTGCAGCGCCGGGCAAGCTCCAGGCTGTCACCGGTGATGTCGGCCAGTTCGAACACTTCGTCGCGCTGATAGTAGTGGGCGACTATCGTAACCGGCAGCCTCTCTCTCAGTTCGGCAATCTTTTTTTTGAGTTCCTGCTGTTGCAAATAGCTATCCTTAATGGCGTTGTAACCGATTTTATTCTATAATTGCGCAATTTTACCATAAAAGGTCACCATGGATTTTCTGACAAACCCGAATATAATATTTTATCTTGCGGCTTTTTTGATCGGAGGGATCCCTTTCGGCCTGATACTGGCGAAGATCTTCGCCGGAGTCGACATAAAAGAGAGCGGCAGCCGGAGCATCGGGGCGACCAATGTCCTCAGGGTCGTCAAGGAGAAAAATCCGAAACTTGCCAAAAAGCTCGCCGTAGCCACAGTCATCCTCGATGCGCTAAAAGGTGTGGCTGTACTGCTTGCGGCCAAACTCTCCGGCATGCCGGATGCCACGCTCTGGGCCGTCGCGGTGCTTGCCGTAGCCGGCCACTGCTTCAGCCCATACCTGATGTTCGAAGGGGGCAAGGGTGTCGCTACGGGTGTCGGAGTCCTGGCCTTCATGATGCCAACGGTGGCGGCGATAGCGATAGCCGCATGGTATATACTGGGCAAAACTTTGCGTATATCATCGCTCGCATCGCTCGGAGCGCTGATCGTGTTCATCGTGGCCAGCTACATCATTTACCCCGACGTACCCAATATCCATTCGCACGCTCCCATATGGATAATCGCCATCATCGTAGTCTACAAGCATATGCCCAATATTGCCCGCCTTCTAACCGGCAGGGAGGCAAAAGTAGCGTGAAGATTTCGATCGGGGCTCTCAGGTTCGAGGCGATCATGGGAGTTCTCGATTTTGAACGCGAAACTCCGCAGATGATCGAGATAGATTGTGAAATAGTCTACAGCTACAGTGACGGCGACTATCTCGACTATTCGGTAGCCGCTGATCTTTTGGAGAGTACCGTCAAAGATGGAAAATTTCTCCTTATCGAGGATGCGCTGGATAAACTTTTTCGCAAAATGAGAGAAAAATTCCCTCAGATAGAGACGATCGAGATCTCAATCTCCAAACCCGACATACTCCCAAACTGCCGCGTCTGCGTCTCAGATTTCCGCTCTTATCTTTAAAGATTTTTGAAAAAGAGTTTAAATTTAGCTAAAAATATGCTATAATCCCGCTTAAATTTCACACCACAAGGACCTTATACCATGCGTATACTGATTGTAGAAGATGAAACAACCGTCAACAAGACCCTCTCCGAAGGACTGAACGAATTCAACTATCAGACAGACTCGGCTGAAAACTTCAAAGACGGCGACTACTATCTGGATATAAGAAACTACGATCTGATTCTTGCCGACTGGATGCTGCCTGACGGCAACGGGCTCGAACTGATACAGAAAGCCAAACAGAACAATCCAAAAACGGCGGTAATCATACTATCGGCAAGAGACGACAAAGATAGTGAAATAGAGGCACTGGAAGCGGGAGCCGACGACTACATCAAGAAGCCTTTCGACTTCGATGTCCTCATCGCCCGCATCAAAGCGCGCCTCAGATTCGGCGGAAGCAATGTTATCGAGATAGACGACCTGAGCATCAATCCGCAGGAGGAGAAGGTCGTATACCGCGGCAAGGAGATAGAGCTGAAGGGTAAACCTTTCGAAGTACTCACGCACCTCGCACGCCACAGGGAGGAGATAGTATCGAAAGAGCAGCTGCTCGATGCCATCTGGGAAGAGCCCGAACTGGTGACACCCAACGTCATCGAAGTCGCCATAAACCAGATAAGGCAGAAGATGGACAAACCGCTCGGTATTCAGACCATAGAGACGGTACGTCGACGGGGATACCGCTTCTGCTATCCGCAAAAGAAGGGTGAAGAGTAGAGCTCATACAAAACCGGCCGCTTATGTGCCGCTTGTAGGACCGTATTCAACGGTCCCTTAACCGTAACTACTTCACTAAATCCGGAACTCTGTTCCGAAACTCTCTGCTCCAAAGGTGATCGATGGCCGGAAACCGCAGTATCCGCAACCAGTTTCTCACACAGCTGATTATCGCCTCTTCCATACTTCTCATCATATTCTCCACGATGCTCTATACATACATAAAGCAGTCGCTCTTCGACGAACTCTCCCAGGAGCTTGTCAACCAGGCACGCTATATCGTAAGAACCTTTCCGAACTACGAAGAGGGAGAAAAGATAGATGCGAAGAATCTGAAAAACGCCCTCCTGATAAGCGCGGAGGTGATCGGAGCACCCCACCACTTCTACAGCTCTATCGAATGGCGCGAGCGCAAGGAGAACGGAAGGTACTATCTCGAACTGATCTACCCTTACAACTTCAAGGCGCAAACCTATCTTCGCATCACAAAAGATATAACGGGCATGGCGAAGATGCTCAAAAAGATTCTACGTTCGATAATCGTAATAAACCTCATAAGCCTCATACTGATTGTACTATATGCGTTCGGGCTATCGGCCATGCTTCTGGTACCGATCACACGTATGAGCAAAAAGCTTTCGACTCTAAATGAAAACTTTCTCACTACGATAAACTTACGCGAGCTGCCGGAAGAGTTCGTGCCTCTGGGGGAGTCCATAAACCGCCTTATAAACAGGATTCAGACATTCGTGAAGTACCAAAAAGAGCTCTTCATCGGTGCCGCTCATGAGCTGAAGACTCCGCTGAACGTCATGAAACTGAAAAACGACGTCACCCTGATAAAGCGACGCGAACCGGAGAAGTACATAGAGGCTCTCGAGCTTTCGAACAAGACGATACTGGAGCTGAACAGAATGATAGGCTCCATACTCGAGATCGGACGACTCGAGGGTGCACATTTCGAACTTCCACAGCAGGTAGACATTATCGACTTTATACGCAAAAAGGGTGAGGATTTCACGCTTCTTGCCAAAGAGGAAAAAAGAAATCTCGTTCTTGACCTACAGCCGGATTCGCTGACCGGTCTTATTCAGACAACTCTGCTGAACCAGATTCTGCAGAACTTTCTTCAAAATGCCATCAAGTTTACACCGGAGGGCAAAACCATACTTCTCAAAACCAGGCTTCTCGAAGAGAACAGGATAAAGCTCGAAGTTATCGATGAAGGGCCGGGCATTGACGAGTCCATAGACCTCTTCGCACCGTTTAAAAGAGTCGGCAACGCCCCGGGGGCCGGCCTGGGACTCTTTCTGGCAAAATCAGCGGCCGACGCCATGGGAGCACAAATCTCTCTAAAGAACAGGACCGACGGCAGAAGCGGAACAATCGCAACCCTGATCTTTGCGACAACTCCACGGTGCGAACTACCTAATATGCCCTGATCTATACAATACAAAGCACCTGTTTGCGGCACACGGTGCACATCTACGGCCTAAAACGGAAAACAATTATTATACAACATTTTTCATTCTATATACGGTTATGATTTTAAGTGTCAGCTAAGGCTACATAGGTTATAAATCTCAGAATTTCTTTTTCAAGGTTACGATTATGGCATTGATGATTACCGACGAGTGTATTGCATGCGACGCATGCCGGGACGAGTGTCCCAACGGTGCGATCGAGGAGGGGGACCCGATCTACGTCATCGATCCCGACCGTTGTACCGAGTGTGTCGGGCACTATGACGAGCCCGCGTGTGTGGCGGTATGCCCAGTAGACTGCATTGTCCCCGATCCGGACAATGTCGAAAGTGTCGAGGAGCTGAAGTTCAAGTTTGAACATCTGCAGAAAGAGCATTGATGGCCAAACGCACCGCCGTCATCGATATCGGCTCCAACTCGGCCAGGATGGTGGTGTTCGAGCGCACCAGCCGTTACGGCTTCTACCTTCTTAACGAAACAAGAAGTCGTGTCAGAATATCGGAGGGCGCATACGAAAAGGGGGGGAATCTCCAACCCGCGGCGATCGATAGGGCCTGCCGCGCACTCTCCGAATTTCTTACTATCGCAAAAAACCTCAAAGCACGAAAAGTTCTATGTATAGCCACATCCGCGGTTCGTGACGCACCGAACCGAAAAGAGTTCATAACACTCGCAAAAAGAGAGCTGAGCCTTAAAATAAAGGTGATCGACGGTGAAAAAGAGGCCTATTTTGGAGGTCTGGCAGCTGCAAATCTGCTCCCGATCACGGACGCCGTAAGCGTAGATATAGGAGGCGGCTCTACCGATCTGGCGCTTATAAAAAACAAGAGGGTGGTGGCGGTTCACTCCATGAACCTTGGCACTGTGCGCCTCAAAGAGCTCTTTTTCGATAAAAAGAGATCGCTTGAAGAGACGGAAGCCTATATAGATGAGATACTCGACACCGTTCCGGAAAAGTTCAAAAACAGCTTAGCCGTCGGAATAGGAGGGACCGCCAGGGCGATCACCAAAGCTATTATGCAGAGAAACAATCACAGCGTCGAAAAGATTCACGCCTTCAGATACGACCTGGATCGGGAGAGCAGTTTTCTGAAAAAGGTTGCAGAGGCTTCGGTTCTGAAACTTTCGAAATACGGCATAAAGAAGGATAGGCTCGATACGATTCGCCCGGGAGCCCTTATTTTCATGAAAGTGCTGCAGAGAATTTCGGCAAAAGAGGTGATTACCAGCGGGGCCGGAGTCAGGGAGGGCCTTTTTCTGAGCGACCTGCTTCGCAACAGCAACCATCTCTTTCCCGCAAACTTCAACCCGAGTGTCAGAAGCCTGCTGGACCGCTTCTGCACGGATCCGAGGCTCGCATCCAATATAGCATCGACAGCGACGGCTCTATTCAGGGCTCTGCAGGAGCCGTTCAACCTGCCGGAAAATCTTCTTAGCCACCTTCAGACCGCCGCAAAACTCTCTCAAATCGGTACCAGGCTCGACTTTTACGGCTACCACAAACATAGCGCTTATATGGCCCTGAACGATCTCGATTACGGTTTCTCGCATGAAGATATGATCCTAATCGCTACACTGATTCGTTTCAACAAACGGCGTCTTCCCAAAAGCAGCTTCACTAAACCGCACAGAAAACTCCTTCCGGACGACGAGACCCTCACCTGGCTCAGCTATATCGTCTCTCTCGCACAGACCGTCCACATTTCACGAGCCTATGGACATATCAGAGCCGAATACGACAACGAAGTTCTATATATCGACGCCCCTTTCGACACCTATCTGGCCGAAGAGCGCGTCAAAGAGCTACAGAAACCGGCTCCCATCGCGGTACAATTTCAGTGTTGAGTTTTGAATACTGAGAGAGTCCATCCAACCGAAGATATTTCATAGTAATGGAGGGCTGCAAAGCGGCCCTCCAAACTATCCACTTTTCACTAATCACTATTCACTGATTTTAAAACTGCGTTCCCATCGTAAACTCGAAACTTGAAGTCTGGTCACCATCTTTTTGCATCAACGGACGTGCAAACACCAGACTTATCGGCCCCATAGGCGAAAACCACTCGAGTGTAACACCGGTTCCCGCACGTTTCTGGTCCGTAAACGCATTCTCCCCTATCATTCCGTAATCGAGAAAGAAGGCAAGTCTCATCTTGGCGGCGTCGACAAGCGGAATACTGGCTTCTATAGAGTTGGAGAAGGTATATTTTCCTCCCAGCAGGTAACCGTTTGCATCTTTATCCGAAATAGAGCCCGACTGATAACCGCGGACAGTACGTATACCCCCCATAAAGAACTTTTCGTTTACCGGCAGCTTCTCGCTCCACGGTATGAAACCGAGTCTCGCCTTGTATCTCAGAATCAGATCGTAATTGATCTCATCCTCGAGACCCCTGAAAACGGAGAGGTTTAAATAGTTCTTGTTGAACCTGGCGCTTCCTCCGATTCCGGCATATTCGGCACTTATCCCGAATATCATCCCGTGACGGGGCAGATAGTAGTCATCGGTGTTGTTGAACTTGAGGGAAGGTGTGACGGCACTTGTATCGAATGGTTTATCGTAGTAAAGATCGTAGTCGGGATAGTCGGGATCCATACCTGTAAGCTGCGTACTAAAGTACTGGTAACTAAGACCTGCATGCCAGTAACGCGCTATCTGACGGCCGATATTTATAGATCCCCCCTTTCTATTTTCCGTATAATCGTATGATTCGTACTGGGAGTTGTACGCATTGAATCCTACACTGTAGTCGCTGTCGAATATCCTCGGATTTGTGACGTTGAAGTTAAAGTAGCTTCTGCGTCTTGAAAAATCGAGGCTGATTCCTACGGAGATCCCGCTCCCGAAGATGTTCCTGTCGTTTATAGATGCATTCACTATAAATCCGTCGTAGCTTCCGTATCCGCCGCCGAGCATAATGTTGCCGGTCTGAGTCTCTTTGACGTTCACGACAAGATCCATCTCGTTTTCGCTTACGCGCCTCTCATCTATAACCACCTTTTCAAAATAGCCGGTCCTCATCAGGGCCGACTTTGAGTCTTTCAGATCGGTAAGGTTGTAGGTATCCCCCGGAGCGAGAAAGATTTCACGCCTTATCACACGATCGAGAGTTCTGCTGTTGCCGGAGATTATTACATCCCGTATATGGACCTTTTTACCCGGGAATATCCTGTATTTCACGATCGCCGTATGGCTCTTCTCATCCTTCTCGAAATCCGGGACCACACGTACATATGCATAACCGAGGTTGGCTATCTTCTCCCTGATCTTCTCCATATCACGTCGCAAGTCGTCGATATTGAAGATCTCCCCCGGATCTACACGAAGATCCTCTTTCAGCTTTTTGGGGTCTATTACCGGTTCCGCCAGCTCTATAACGACATCTTTCACCCTGTATACCGCGCCCTCTTTTATCTTGAAGTCGAGAATCGCCCTGTACTGGTTGAAATCGACCCTCAGAAGCGGCGGATCCACTTTTGCATCGAGATAGCCGTGACGCATATAGAAGTCCCTGATCCTCGGCGCTTCATACTCCAACTGGCCGATCTTCACCTTTCCGTCGTTAAGACCCCACATCCACCCCATGAAGTCACGCTCCCTGTTGGCGAGAACACTCTCTATTTCACCCTTTTCGAAATGTTCGGCACCGCATAGATTGAGCTTTTTTATTATGATGTTCTCGCCCTTGTTGATAACAAACTTCACCTTTACGCTACCGTTTTTCAGTGTCTCGGTCTCCGGTTCTATCGCAGTGTCGAAGTACCCCTCGGCCTCTATTATCGAGCGCAGCTTTTCGGCAGCCTTCTCTATCTTCCTCTCGTCGTAGATATCCCCCTTTTTCAGCCCGATCTGCGAAAGAAGCTCATCCTTTTTGCTCTCTCCGTAACCGACAAATACGATCTGTGAAATGACCGGTTTCTCCTTGAAGTGAAAAGTGAGCACCCCCCTCTCTTCCGTAACCCAAATATCATCGAAGTAGCCCTGCGCATAGAGCTTTTTTATAGCTTCGTCGACCTTCTCTATATCGATCGGCTCACCCGGAGATATACCGATTATCTCTTTTGCGATCTCCGGCGAAAGGTGGATCAGGCCCTCAAACTTGATCTCTTTTATCTGCTGTGCAACCGCTAAGACGGCCGTCAGCAGGATAGCCGATACAATACGTTTCATTAAAGTCCCCGCTAAAAAATTGTAATCTTTTTGAAAAAGGTTTCAATCTTATCATTTTTTCGATTAAACCGACGTTACGGAGCCTCCCGTCTCTTCCCACCGTATACCGGTTAATCTCAATTAAACTGATCATAGGTTACAATTTCTGATTCGATTATAGATATGCTTTTTATAAAACGGCATAAAGGACGACCATGACTGTAGGAATAGTGGGGCTCGGACTCATGGGAGGATCGATGGGGCTGGCCCTTAAGGGTGTGGCGGAGGTCGGCAGGATCGTAGGGTACGATCACAACAGCGAGCACTGCGAAACCGCACTCAAGCTCAACCTTGTAGATGCGATTGTCTCATGGGAGGAGCTCAAAAAGAGCGATGTCATTCTCCTCGCCATCCCGGTGGAGGGGATAATCAAAGCGCTCAAAGAGCTCGAAGGCGTAGACAAAAACTGTACGATCATAGATCTGGGAAGTACCAAATCCAAAATCGTAAAAGAGATCCCCGCATCGATCAGAAAGAACGTGGTCGCGGCACACCCGATGACGGGAACCGAAAAGTTCGGCCCCGAAGCCGCGGTGGCGAATCTCTACCGCGATAAAATCGTGGTACTCTGTAACATAGAGCAGAGCGGAGAGCGCCAGAGGATCACGGCATATACCCTCTTTGAAGCGATCGGAATGAGAGTGGTGACGATGGACGCCGACGAGCACGATCGCCATGCGGCATATATAAGCCACCTGCCGCACGCCATCAGTTACGCACTTGCAAATGCCGTTTTGGCCCAGGAAGATGTAAACAGCATACTCATACTTGCCGCCGGCGGATTCAGAGATATGAGCCGCCTTGCGAAGAGCTCACCAGTTATGTGGGAGGAGATATTCAAACAGAATCGCAGAAACCTTCTTGAAGCGATGGACCACTTCGAAGAGGAGCTGCAGATCTGCAGAGAGATGATAAACGACTCCGACTGGGAAGGCCTTAAAAGATGGATGGAGGATGCAAACAGACTTCACGACATCCTCTAACTCCCATTTTCCGCCCCGCCAAAAGAGACTACCCCCCTTCCCGCAGCTTTTCGAGCAGCCTCTTGTAAGAGCCTCGGTCGACTTTTATTGCCTTCCCTTCGAAAATATTGGCATATAGATTCTCCGCGGTCTGAGCGGCCTCTTTCGACTCGGAGATATACGGAAGCAGCCGCTGAAGCATCTCGATCTCGTTTTTGGCGCCGCCTTGCAGCCCTCTTCTCCTTCGCCGCTTCCGCCCAAACCGCAAAAGAGCGTACATAAACGCCATCCCCGCGACAAAGGAGAGCAGCGGCGCAGCATAGCCCGCAAAGGTCCCGGAAGGCTCCGTCGAGCCCCCCTTTTCCGTCCTCTCCCCGCTCTCAGAGCGCACCGTGCCGCCTCCTGCAACCTCTATCCGAATCGGATCGCTCGAAACCCTCTCCACCCGCTCTTTCACCGGGTCGAAAAACCCAATCTCGAACTTCGGAATCGTAAACGATCTCTGCGCGATCAGCACATATTTTCTCTCCCAGCTACCGCCGTACACCCCGCCCCTGAAACTCTTCTCTATTTTCGGAGGCTCCTCATAGATCGTTACATCCGGAATCCTGAGCGGCGGAAGTTCGAAATCGTCTATGTTCCCCTCGGCTTCCACCCGGACGGTAAGGGTGACCGGGGCACCGGCCTCGAGCTTTTTCGGAGTCGCATCCGCTCTTATCGAGTATCTGCCTACAAGCTTCAATCCGTCCGGCAGCGGTTTTACATGAAGCTTTACAGGCTTCGTGGCGACCGTTCTCCACTGCGGCTGCCTCACTATAAACCCGAAAGCGTCGCGAATCTTCTTTGCCGTCGCCACCTTCACCTCGGCCGGCCCTATCGTCAAATCTCCAGCCTTTTGAGGGAAAAAGAGGTAGCGGACTTCATGCACCAGGTAACCCCCTTCACTGTAGCGCCTGGGCTTGCCTACTCTCCTTACCCAGAAGTCCTCATACCGAATGGGAACGAAGTCGACACTCATCACAGGTACACTCCGCCTCTCCATGAAGCGTATGACGACCTCCACGGTCTCTCCGACATACGCCTCCTTCCGGCTTACGTTCAGCTCCGCCCTGAAGTCGCCATCTCTCTCTGAAAGATTTCTCTTCACCTGCAGAAAAATCGGCTTCGTCATCTCCTCTTTACCATCTACGACCACCCTGAAAGAGGGGATAGTCAGACTCTTCTTCGGTGTAAAAGAGTATACCTGAGTCCACTTCAGAACGGTTCTGTTTCCCTCAAACCACTCGAGCCTCCGACTCCCTTCGGTGGTCACCTTTTCCCCGCCTATCGATTCGATCTTCGGGAACTCGACCCTATCGCCCGTAGCCTCTATCTCATACTCGACCCTCTCACCCGATATGACCGGATTCTCATCGACACGCGCACTCACATCCGCCAAAAGAGGCATAAATATAAGCAGCAACAGCATAGATACTCTTCTACCACTTTTTGGCATCTATATCCTCCTCGGGCGGTATCAGCGGGTAGAGTTTCGATTTCAGCGGCCGGTTCTGAATCAGGCGCATCCACTTCTTCTCCTCGGCTTCGCTCAACTTCCTCGGCCTCCCTTCACCCTTTTTGCCCCCCGGCTTCGAGCTGCTACGTTCAGACTCTTTCGCGGCGGACCCCCCATCTTTTCTCTCTCTGCTCTCGTCACCCTCGCCCGACCCGCTCTTTTTCCTATTTTTGCGTTCGCGCAAAATCTTCATCACGAGCTCCAGATTGGCCCTCGCATCGGCATCTTCACCCATTTCCAGCACCTTTCGGTAGAGATCCGCACCCTTTTGGAGCTCCCCGAGCTTTACATAGCAGTTGGCCATGGAGTAGAGTTTGGCCATCTCCAGTTTTCTGTCGTCGGTTACGATCTTCCTGTATGTCTGAAGCGCCCTTTTATAGCGTCCGCTTTTGTAGTAGCTTCCGGCAAGATCGAACCAGACCTCGTTTTTGGGCAGGCTCATGCTGAGCTTCTCGAACGCTTCTATGCTTCTGTTGTAGTCTCCACTCAGATAGGCCCTCTCACCTTTCTCTATAAGCTTGAAATCCATGATGCCGGCCCCGGCGTCCTGAGCGGCGAAAAGGAGCGAAGATGCCGCTAAAAAGAGCATCGTCGACACCCTCTCCCTTCCTCCGAACGAGTAGAGAGCAAACGGAAGGATCAAAACGGCCAGAAAGAGGGGGTAATAAAAGAGCTCGATCCTGTCGTGAACGATCCTCTCCCTCTCGGTCGCCGTAGCAGAGAGGGTTTCAAGATACGAAACTATCCTCTCTTCATCCTCCTGCGAAACGGTAGCCTCGACATAGATCCCGCCGCTTTCGGCCGCAAACTCGGCAAGAGCCGTGTTGGCCCTGCTTATTACCGGCTCTCCCCTCTCGTCCTCGAGCAGTCTGCCCCCTTTTGTCACTATAGGCGCCCCGCGCTCTGTAGCCGTCATCCATACAATAGGAACCATAGAGCTCTCTTCCACGACTTTACGCAATCTCCCAAGATCTTTTTCATCTCCCCCGTCCGTCACAAGAAGCACAATTTCGGTGCCGCTTTTTCGCAGAAGGCGGGCGGCCCCTCTGATTGCGGCAGCCAAATCTGTCCCTTCCGCCGAAACACTCTGCGGTTTGACTCTCCGCAAAAGAAAGCGGATCGTATCGATATCGTCCGTAAGCGGCGCTATGACGAATGCGGCCGACGTGAACCCCACGACACCTATCCGTCCGGCGGGCAGCTTGGGCAGAATCTCTTCGAGCTTCTGCTTCGCGAACGTGAGCCTGTCGGGGTAGAAGTCCGCCGCACTCATCGATCGCGACAGGTCCAGTGCGATTACCATATCCGGCGCCCTGCTCTTTATCTTCGTCTCGCCCCTCTCTATAACCGGCTCCGCAAGCGCCAGCGTCATGAAAAAGAAGGCTGCAAAAGCGAGCAGGTTGTGACCCGCTCTTCCAAGTGCGTCCCCGCTGATCCTGAGGCGCTCGAGCGCTTTCGGCTCGAACACCCTCTCGAGCGCATCCTTGTTGGTAGAGACAAGATAAAAAAGTAGCACCGCCGGTATCAGCATCAGGTATAGAAACTCGGGGTAGAGAAACCTCATACTTCGCTCCGGTTCAGCAGCAGTAGGTAGGCCAGCAGCGACATGGCGGCCGCAAAGAGCGGATAGCTGAAAAGATAGGTGGTCTCCGTAACCGGTTTTTGCTTCAGCATCGAAGGCTCCAGTCTGTCGATGGTCTCATACACCTTTTCGAGCATTTCGGGATCGGAAGCGGCGAAGAACTTGCCGCCCGTCTCCTCCGCAAGTTTGCTCAGGCTCCTCTTGTCGTAGTCTCCGGCCCTTCCAACTCCGATGGTATAGAGTTTTATGCCGTACTGCTTAAGCAGCTTTACTACGACCCTAAACGGTATCCTGCCCGCCGTGTTGCGCCCGTCTGTCAAAAGTACCGCCACTCTGCTCTTTGCATCCGATTTCTCGAGCAGCTTGACGGCCATCGCGATCGCATCGCTTATCGCCGTTCTCTCACCCGCCATCCCCACTTCGAGATACGGAACCATCTTCGCGAGCATCTCATGGTCGAAGGTGAGCGGAGAGGCGACATAGGCGAACTCTCCGAAAACGACAATACCGAGCCTGTCGCCTCCCCTTCTTTTTACAAAATCCTCCAGTATCCTCTTCAGGGTTTCGAACTTGTTCTCCCTCGTAACGATCGAGAACTCCTCGTCCATCGATCTGCTCGTATCCAAGACAAGCACCATGTCGCGTCCTGCCGCATAGGCGGGAGTCACCTCTTTGGTTATAACGGGCGATGCCAGCGCGACGAGGGCCCCGGTAATCGCCATCCATTTGAATGCCTGCAGCAGCGACCCTCTTTTCGAGAACCCGCCTATACGCTCAATATGCGGAAAGTAGAGCATATCGAGACGCAGCGGACACCTCTTTTCGCAAAAGATAAAAGGCAGAAGGGCCAGCAGTACCCACGGATACTCAAAGTGCATCTTTGCACATCTCTATAAAAAGCTTCATGAAACGTTTGGTCTCTTCATCGAGCGGCGGCACCTCTTTTTTGTATTTGTAGCACTCCAGCCTCGGCAGAAGCTGCGACAGTATCTCCCGGCGTCTCTTGTCTTCGGCCAGGAGCCTGCCGTAACGCGTCATTATATACGCACTCCTCTTTGCATCGGAAAAATCGATACTGTCGAGCTTCCGCAGCCATGCGATGCGGGGATCGGCCTTTCTGCCGCGGCGCCACAGGCGCCAGAGAAACATCGCGACAACTGCAGCCGCTAGCAGACCGGCTGCCACAAGAGCCGAAAAGATATACAAGGAGATATCCGGGATCGGCATCAAAGGCTTTATGTCGTGAATCGGTATATCCGAAGGACTCACACTCTGCCCCCGAAGAGTTTGACGAGCTTGCCGAACGGATCCTCGTCCGTGTAGATCTTGACGAACCGTATTCTATGCCTGTTTAGATGTTTGTATAGCCTCTTGTCGTTTTCGACAACTTTCGCACGGTAGTTCCGTACGCTGCGCTCCCCAAAGTGCGTCAGCATACTCTTCCCGCTCTCCGGATCTACAAGGTGCACCTGCCCAAGCGGTGCGGGCTCCTCTTCGAAACGGTCTCTGACAATAACGGCTATCACTTCGTGCCTCCTGCTAAGCAGGGCGAGGTCTACAGCCGATAGAAAGTCACCTACGACAAAAAGAATGCTCCTTCTCTTGATGCGATCGAAAAGGTTGCGTATGCCGCCTATATAGTCTGCACGCCTGCCCAGCAGTTTCAAACCGTCTACACTCTCCACAAACCTGTTTACACCGAAAATCCGCTTTGTAGGACGCTCGATAGATTCGACAGATTCGCTTACCACGGCACCAGAAAAGAGGTCGCCGTTTTTCACGGCGGAGTATCCCAAAATTGCGACAATCTCCGTCACGAGATCCTGCTTTATCCTGCGGGTGCCGAAAAAGAGCGAACCTCCGGCCATACAGGCGCAGACTATATTGAGCTCCCTCTCCTCATGGAAGATCTTGACATAGGGCTTTTGCAGCTTGGCGGTAATGGTCCAGTCTATTTTGCGGATATCGTCACCGACCTGATACTCTCTGAGCTCGCTGAAATCGTACCCCTCCCCGTGAAAGAGGGAGGGGTTGTTTCCTATCATCTCGGAAAAGACCTGCCTCCTGGTTTTGATAAGAAGAGTTTTAAGACGCCTGTTCACTTAAACCTCACGGAATCGCGACAGCTTCGAGCACTTTGTCTATCACCATATCCGGGCTTATCTCTTCGGCCTCGGCCTCGTAGCTCAAAATGATCCTGTGGCGAAGAACACTCTTGGCGACATAGGCTATGTCTACCGGAGAGACAAAATCCTTGCCGCGCAGATAGGCCTGGGCGCGGCTCGCTTTGTAGAGGTCTATCGAGGCTCTGGGGCTTGCACCGTACATGATCCAGCTCTCGATAGATTCTATACCGTACTTCGCCGGCTCTCGGGTGGCGAAGACCAGATCTACGATATACTTCTCCACCTCTTCATCGATGTGGATCTTCTTCACCTCCTCTTTCATAAAGAAGAGATCCTCCTTGGCGGCTACCTCGTCTATATCGCCGAGCGCGTCGTTCGCGACGCGTCTTGCAATTTCGAGCTCCTCTTCGGGCGTGTTGTACCCGACTACGAGCTTCATCATGAAACGGTCGAGCTGCGCTTCGGGAAGATTGTAGGCCCCCTCCTGCTCGACCGGATTTTGCGTAGCCATGACAAGAAACGGCAGATCTATCTTGAAGCTCTCTTCACCGATCGTAACCTGCCTCTCCTGCATCACTTCAAGAAGCGCAGACTGCACCTTTGCCGGAGCGCGGTTTATCTCGTCGGCAAGCAGAAGGTTCGTAAAGACAGGCCCCCGCTTTATCTTGAAACTGTTGTTCTTCGGATCGTAAATCTCCGCACCGATAATGTCGCTTGGAAGCAGATCGGGAGTGAACTGAACCCTTTTGAATTTCAGCCCAAGAGCTTTCGCGAGAGCGTTTACCGTAGTGGTCTTCGCCAGACCGGGCACCCCTTCGAGCAGTATATGGCCCTCGCATGCAAGGCCGATAAGAAGACCGTCTATCATCTTCTCCTGACCGACCACAACTTTGCGGATTTCGTTGCGTATCTTTTCGACAATTGTCGCCATGTAGTCTCCATCCAATATTCTGGTACTATTGTATCCAGATTTTGGTTATCGAGGGCTTTTAAAAATATGGCAGTCGACCCTTTGAGCCGAGCTTTAAGAGTGCCGTAACAGAACGTTCAAAGATGAGAAAATATCGAAAAATGGGTAGCAGTCACGTTATGCAGAACACAACTGAAAACGAAACATTTGGCATTGTCCTCACTTGAGGGTGCTTCGTTCTCTTTTTATTTGGGTTTGGTGTTGCAAACTACATAACAAATCAGAGAGTATCAAAAGAGATTTTTCTAATCTTTCGGTACGACGATGCGCGGTATGAGATCCTCTTTTTCAATAAGCTTGTCGACGGCCTCTTTCGCGACAGATGTGGCGAACGCTGGGTGGTTTTGGGGGTTGAAGCGGTTTTTCATTCCCTCGGGCATCGCACTCTTCTCTTTCGATGGAGCTGTCAGGAAATCGACCATCTTTTTTTCTATTCGCGCCTTGGAGCTGTATAGCATGAGGTACCGACGATATACAAGAGAGAGCGGCGGTGCACTCTTTTCATGGCAGACAGTACACCGTTGGGGTATGGCGCTTTGACCGGCGGCTATAGAGTGAAATCCCAGAAACAAAACCAGTACTACTCTTTCCATGCAACCCTCACTCTCGTTCCTAAGCCTTTTTCACTACTCAAATCAAAACTCAATCCGTAGAACTCCACGATTTCCCGAACGATATTCAGTCCCAAACCGAATCCCCCCACACTGGTATCTGCACGGAAAAAACGTTCGGTCGCCCGCCTCATATCGCGGGCATCCATACCGATCCCGTCATCCTCTACCTCAAATGAACGTTCATCAAGTCTCACGACGATCCGGCCGCCCGGACGGGTATACTTGATTGAGTTTGATAGAAGGTTGTCGATGAGCTTGGCTGCATCCTCTCGGTCCATTTGAAGAGTCGGAGCAGACAAAACTTCACTCTCAAACCCAATATCTCTACGTTGCGCCATCGGAGCGAAATATGAAATACGCTCCTCAAGGATTTCATGGAAGTCGATCCTCTCTATATGGCGTCTTCGCCTGTGCTTTAGTTGCAGATAGGCCAGGTCGTCATATAGGCGACTCAGACGTTTCGATGCCACTTCGATACGGCGAAGCTCTTCACTCGACTCCAGTTCCGGATGCAGACTCTTGAATAGTTCTACATTTGTCAAAATGGTGCTGACCGGAGTGTTGAGTTCATGGGTTGTATCCTGTATAAAACGATCGAGCAGCTTTATCGTATGGTGGACCGGCGCAAGAAATAGCCTTCCGAGCCAACGGGCGATAAAGGCGACAAATATTGCGGACAGAACAAGTGCGACAACTATCTTTGCCTGCAGGGCGAGAATTGGAGTTTTATCCAGAGGTATTGACGAAACGATCGTCGCCGCCCCCAGATAGTACGGCTGCATCTCATCTCGGTAGTATATAGTGTCGCCCTCCTGCCAAAACTCTCTGTTCCAAAGAACTTTGTCCGGCTTGAAGTCACCTATGAGATAGTGGCGGTCGATATCGTATAGAGCAGTACTGATCCCATCTATCCTGGGATAGACGAGACGGTTTTCGGTCGAAGTGTGCAACTCCCGCAGCCTTGGACGGATCAAGGCGGTTTTAAGTTTAAGCGTTTCGTTCTGGTGGTCGACGATACGGTGAAGGCTATAGCTATAAAAGATCGCCAGCCCTATACCGATAAGAAGCAGCGTCGATACGAGGTAGATGGCAAGAAAACGCCTGTGACTCTTCTTTTCACTCTCAAAAACGTGAAAATTCATCTCCTATTCTTTTTACTTCTGTAACGGTATCCAATCTCTTTGACGGTCTCTATGCGCTCTTTGCCCAGATGCTTACGCAAGACCTTTACGAAAGTCCTGAGGCTCCCTTCGTTCGGTGTTTCGCCGTAGTCCCACAAAGCACTCAAAATCTCCTCTTTTCGCAAGGTTTTATCGGGATTTTGTAAAAAGAGTGCCAGCAGCCTGCTCTCTTTCGGTTTTAGCGGAATCCGTTCACCCTCGAACGAAAGAGTGAAGTCTATTGGATCGAAACGGAGCTTTTCATCTATGGTGACAGTATTGTTCGCTCCCGGATAACGCCTTTTTATAACCGCCTCTATACGTGCGAGCAGCTCCTTTAGGGCAAAAGGTTTGCGAATGTAGTCATCGCAGCCGGCATCGAAACCGCGGGTGGCATCGTCGGCACCGTGCAGAGAAGTAATGAAGATGGCAGGAGTATCCTGCCCGATACGGCGAAACTCCGACAGAAGGTCTATACCGTTTTGAAGAGGCACCTTCACATCCAGCAACCATAAGTCGAAACCGTTTTCATACATTTTCTCGGCAGCCTCTTCACCATCGAAACTCTGCACCACCTCAAACCCTTCAGTACGCAGGAACTTGGCAATCGTATCGCTAAGTTCCATATCGTCTTCAAGCAGAAGGATTTTAGGTCTCATCATTGGCTCATACAATCAAGTGGGCGCTCTGGGTCGTCGTAACAACTTTACGATTCTCAATAGAGAGTATTTTATCACAATAGGGCAGGAGCCGATCATCATGAGTCACCATGATGATCGCGACATTCTGCTCCTCAACGATCCTGCGCAGCATCTTGACAACACTTACGGCTCTCTCCATATCCAGTGCAGCCGTAGGCTCGTCGGCAAGGATGATCTTCGGCTCGTTGGATAGTGCCCTCGCGATAGCCGCCCTCTGATTCTGTCCGCCTGAGAGCTGAGAAGGCATCGCGTTGCGCTTGTCCGCAATATCGAAATACTCCAACAGTTCCATCGCCTTCTTTTCCGCCTTTTCATCGGGCCATCCGTTTACAAGAGGAATAAGCTTGACATTCTCTACAATATTCAAAAACGGAATAAGATAGTGGGCCTGAAAGATAAAACCTATTTTCTCTCTGCGAATGCGCCTCGTATCAGGTGTACTCCAACGATCTTCATCCCATACCAGTTCATCACCGAGCCAGATCTTTCCGGCAGTCGGCTCGATAACACAGCCAAGCATCATCAACAGTGTAGTCTTACCCGCACCGCTGGGTGCGACAAGGGCGGCGAACTCACCCTTTTTTACCTCCAAAGAAGCGTTCTCCAAAACCCTGACTTCACTCTCTCCCGACCCGAATATCTTCGTGAGGTTTTCTACTTTGATACCGACTTCATTGGTCATATCAACCCCCTATCGCCGCACTGGGATCTGCTTTGATCGCTTTATATACACCAAAGAGACTGGCCAAAACGGACGCAACCAGTATTATGCTGAAGAGTGCCCAGGCGTCATCCATCTCAAGAACTACACGTTTCGGAAACTTATCCCAGATTGCATGGGCAAAGAGATTACCGAATATGAAGGCCAAAACGCCCAGCGTTACCGTCTCTTGGGCAATCATTTTGGTTATCGTCATATTTGGCAGCCCAACAAGCTTCATAATCGAAATCTCCTTGATCTTTTCAAGGGTCATCGTATATATTATCAGCGCAATTATTATCGTCGAAACCCCTACCAAAATCACTGTGAACATCCCTATCTGTTTGCTGGCGGTCTCTATGACATTCTTTGTCAAAATATTTCGCTCATCGCTTACGGTAAAGGCGCTCAAGTGTTTCCAGCGGCGGATATTCTCGGCCACAGCATCGGGATCGCTCCCTTTTACGACTGTAGCGACAACCGCATTGACAAGATGGTTGTCGGCATCTACTTTCAACCCACGGGCCCGGTCGTTTCTGATTCGTGCGTTGGAGTATAGAAACTGTAACTCCTGTGCATCTTTTAGACTCACATATATCACAGGATCTCCACCGGAGGAGACTGCCCCTTTGGTAATACCTACGACTGTATATATGTTTCGCCCAAGTCGAATCTTATCCTGCAGCCTGAAACCAAGCTTTTGCGAAACCACAATCTCGTAATGACTCTTTTCGATAGAACGTCCCGCAACAAGCCGTTCAGGATTAATAGCCGGAAGATCGCCATGAGGGTCGTAGCCGACACTGTATACCCGTTTCATTATACCGTCAGGTGTTTTGATCTGCAGATTCAAAAATGCCAGAGCGGCAGTCTTATCGATCTCCGGGTTGACCCGCAGCGTATTCTTTAGATCTTCGTGAACACGGGAGCTCTCGGCAAAAGGTCCAAGAGTGTTCTCCTGCACCACCCATAAATCGGCACCGATATCATCCAGCAGTACCTGAGCATCGATGACCATACCTCTATAGACCCCTATCATAATAAGGACTATACCAAGCAACATTCCCACTCCCATTGCCGTGACTATGAACTTGAGGTATGAATGGGCAATATCTTTATAGGCAAGATTGATCATAGCCGAATATCCGCACCTTCAAACAGCGGTTTTTTATGTGGATCCGGAACAAGGATCTTCTCACCCTCTTCTATACCTTTAACCCCGGCGAACTTGTCGTTTTTGCCTACTATTTCGATCTTTTTGAAGTGCGCCTCTCCATTTTTATAGACCCATACGCCTCCTCGTCGTATAAGGTCGAGAGGGATAAGCAAAACATTGCTCAATCGCCCCGTCTCGATAATCACTTCCGCCTGTTCATTGATATAGAACGGAAAAGGCACCTTTTCAAACGCCACATCAACTACACGCTCTTCTGTAACAGGATCGCTCTCGGCTTCAATTCGCGCCACATAACCCTGAAGTTTCTCTCCAGATTTAGAACGTAGCAGTATTTCGGCTTTTTGGCCTTTGGCTATTTTTCCACTGATACGCTCATCAACATAGGCTTTCACCCATACCTCTTGCGGATCCACGACTGTAATCAGAGGCTGCTGTGGCACAATAGTTTGGCCCACTTCAGCATCTTTTCGTATTACATAGCCCTCTGCAGGGGAAACTACACGAAGACGTGCAATTTTCTGCATGAGAGCATCGATACTCTTTTGAGCTCGTTTCTGCTCCGAAATAGTGGACTCAATCCGGGCTCTTGACGCTTCAATCTGCGCTTCGATCGCCTCCAGATCGGTACGTGCTTTGTCATACTCCGCCTGAGCCGCATACCCTTTTTGAAACAGTTTGTCGTATCGGTCATATGTAAGTTTGGCCAGTTTTCGCTGCGCCAGAAGTGCTTCCAGCTCTTTTTTTGCAGCTACGGTTTCATGGCCGGCTTTTTCTAACAGTGCCTTGGCCTGAGCAAGTTGATCAGGTAGATCGACAGGATCGAGAACGGCTACCGTTTCACCTTTTTTGACCCACTCCCCCTGATCCTTTAAAATTTGTATAACCTTCCCGCCTGTATTCGATGCGACAGGACGAATAATTTTGGAACTGACTGTTCCGATGCCGTAAACCGTTAAAGATAGTTCGCCTTTTTTTGCCGTGACACTCTCGTATGTCGCTTTGGGAATGTAAACTTTGGTATAAAAAAGCGTAGCAGCCGCCACCAAAACAAGAGCTGCTATAGCCCACTTCAACCATCTATTTGCCATTGAGATACTCCAATCTGTAGAGTTGTTCAAGTCTTGTATAATAAGTGTTTAGAAGGCCAAGTTTGGCATCCAACCAGACCGCTTCCGAATCGAGAACCTCCATATATGTGGCCAATCCCTGTTCGTAGCGTGCTTCAATCAAAGACTTGGTCTCTTCGGCCGAGTGCAACTGGGAAAGACGCGCATCTATCCTCTTCTGAACCTCACTCAGATCAGCCAAAAGAGAACGAACCTCCTTATCGATAGACCGTTTCTTGGATTCTCTCTCCTCTGCCGAAACCATCTCTTCGATTCTGCTCTGCTGAGCCTGGGCACTAAGGCGTCCGCCACTGTAAATAGGTGCACTGTAACGAATACCTATCACGGTAGAGTCGTAACTAGACAGAGTATCGAAATGGCTCGCTTCCGCCACCAGGTCAATCGATCCGAAACGCTCTACCCGTTTGGAACGGTACGACTCATAGGATGCTTCCCGACTCTTTTGTGCTATTTTAATCTGCAGGTTATTTGCAACCACTTTATCCGGATCACTATTTTCAGGCTGCCCCTCTGAGCCGTTCAATCTCCACTCCTCAAACCTTGTATCTTCGGTGATCCGTTCACCGATATACTCTTCGAGCGTGATTCGTGCCTTTTTGTAGTCTGCCTGAGCAAGGGCAAGGGCATCTTCGGCCTGACGAACCGAAGATAAGAAACGGCTCTCGTCAGCCCTTGTCTTCAATCCCTGTTTCACAAGTGCCCTGGCTTGTTCATAGAGAGCTTTTTTTGCTTCAAGATCTTTCCTGCGGGCATCAAGAGCCGCCTCTTGAACCAGTATCTGCGCATACGCCACCCGTATACGGTATCGCATAAGCGCCTTGGCCTCTTCAAGTGAAAGACGGGAAACTTCATGACGAATTTTAGCCGATTGTATGGAGTGGGAGGATTTTGAGAAGTCATAGAGCTTTTGACTTGCACTGATTCCGACGCTCCACCCGTCACTATCGATAGTATTGAACTCTCCGTTGAGTGGAATGACATATGTGCGTCGAGGGTCATATTCGGCATATATGGATACCTTTGGAAGCAAGGCCCCTCTCTCCATTTTCACCCCTTCATTCTGCTGTTTGACCTTAAGCATAAAGGTACGTACATCGGGATGGGTAGCCAAAGCTTTATCGATACATGTATCCAGACTCAAAAGTTCTGCCTGTAAACCTATGGCGGCGACTATGATCAGTATCGTAATTTTTTTCATACCGATACTTTAACATATAATGCTGAACGCAATGTGAACATCTACGGGAAATCTATTTTTCGGAGTACCATCGCCCACATAACTGCCTGCCACAGATCAAACTACAAATAATTGGGATGGCTTTTCGTCGTTTGTAGTTTAAAAGGGGCTGCGCCCCTTTTAGTCACCAGTCGATAGAAGGCTGCGCAGCAGCCATCCTCAACTGTTAACTTTCCGTTTTTCACTTTTCACTAAAAAAGTAGTTACCTAAAGAGGTTTATTATCTCATCCCTCTTCCCATTCCCGTACCGTGCATTTTTGCTTTACAGTTGCATTGCACTGTTTGCACACATATATGGCGTTTGCCCTTTGAGCAGTTTTTGATAGATTTCATAATGGTAGTTCAAAACTTCTCTCGCCTTCCGTACGGTTTTATACGAGTCGTTAATCATTGATGCTCCTGAAGCGATAGTAAAGGCGGCTCTTTTCCTCTTCATCTATCACCCCTTTCTTACATCGGTTATTACACAGTAACATGAACCTAATATGAATGGAGCGTAGATGAGGGCTGATCTACTCAGCGTCCTTAATTGTAGCCTTGCCCGTTGCCGGCAGGATACTCCTCTTCCGTTTTACAGTACTCTTCACCCAACGAACAGCATCCATCGGTAACGCCCAGGTTTTTGAGCGCCCGGTCGAAGGCCCAATAGTGGTTGTAACTACCGCTGCGAAGAAAGCTTAATACGATAGTAATGTCTTCTGCATCACCGGCTATTTCGATATCTTCATCCAAGTCGTTTACATCGGTTACTTCGACCATACATCCTACCTCCAGGGCGTCTTGAAGCGACTGGCTTCCCTTGCTATATAGTGTGTCGTAAAGCTCTTGAACTTCCGGTACACTGAACTGGCCGGGTGCCAAGGCTCTAAGCTCCTCTTCGGAGTATCTGATTTCGTAGTTATCAAGGTTGGTAATATTGATATCGTACTTTTGTACCAGACTCTCCACAGCGGCTTCGTGTCTGGTTTCCGAACGCGTCGCGATATTGTATAGGGTCTGATGCGGCGTCAAATCGTTAAGGGCGAGATAGATATCTTTGGCCATTTTCTCTTCGTTCCACATATAGGCCAATGTATATTTCTGTTCATCGGTCAGATTCGATTCGGGAAGTTTATCTACAATTTCTCCGATATCGAATTGTGACAGATTCTCATCTCCGGTCAATTTAGGAATAGCCAGCTCGTCTACCAGTTCGTTTTCGAGCTCCGAAGCCGGCGTGTCGGTCTCTAAATAGGACTGAATCCGGTTTTGAATCCGTGCCTGAATCGTCTCCAACTGTTGCA
Source organism: Campylobacterales bacterium (assembly GCA_027081015.1). Classification (GTDB taxonomy): domain Bacteria; phylum Campylobacterota; class Campylobacteria; order Campylobacterales; family Hydrogenimonadaceae; genus Hydrogenimonas. The sequence continues at coordinate 57,442 of JALWMA010000040.1, forward strand.
ACGTCAGAGTCGAGGGATCGGCAATACGGTTTTCGATACAGTAGGCAAAAACTTCGTCACTTATTGCCGCAACCGTACGGTTTGTCGAAGGTGTCGCGTCGTCTATTGTCGTGTCGTCCAGACCGAAAATATCTTTCAACCAGTTGCGAGTATCTGCATTCGCCGCGATCGTATTGACTAGAGTTGCAGCTTTGCCCGTGGAGGCTTTCAGGATGACGGAGTTGTTGATGTCCCCGGCATTCACTACACCGTCGCGGTTAAGGTCAATAAAGCCGCCATAGGCTGAAACAGGGTATTCTGGTGTCTCGGTGAACCGATAACGGCCTTGACCGATTTCCCGGGCCTGACTACCGGCCTTGTCAAGAACCAGGGCGTGGAGAACCGGCCCTCTCTCTACGGTGACGTCATAGCCGGTCACCGCAGTCGTGTCGTCCAAAGAACTCCCGCCACCACAACCAGCCATAAGCATAATCCCCAAAATTGCTCCCATAGAGGTCGTTACTTTTTTCATTTTTTCTCCTTCAAGATTCGATCTTGCCATTATAAAGCAATAGCATTAGCGAAGTATTACCTGTTTCCTTAGCTCAAAGGGATAATATCGAGACAGTGTGAACACAATTTGAACAGCTTGTTGTAATTTTTTACTTGTAATTCATGGAATAAATCAACAATGAAATTCATGACTATTAATAGTGCAGGTGGGTTGGCAGTGATAATAGATACGACTTTCTTCCTGTCTACCATGATTCGAACTATGAGACTACTTGTAGCGGGCAACCTCTAACAAAGACAGATGTTTGAAAGAGAAAAGGTGTGGAAATAAACTGCGCTATCGGTTTTCATCTTGTGAGATGAATGGAAAGTATATATGGAAGCTCAAACAGATTGTTTATGTGCCAGAATCCTCGCTAGAAGGGTTCTACGTCGAGTCCATGAATCTATATTGGGAGTAAGCAAAAAGAGTTGTAAATAAAGAAGAAAGCCTCAAGTCCGGCACCGACCTACGTTCCCACACCCGAGGGGTGCAGTATCATCAGCGCTGAGGGGCTTGACTTCCGGGTTCGGTATGGGACCGGGTAGGACCCCCTCGCTATA
>JALWMA010000041.1 GCA_027081015.1 Campylobacterales bacterium
CAACACAGATTACCGCCCCGCTTACGCCGTAGCGTAAGTTTAACCCTTGTTGGGGCTGCTCTCTCCGCCGACGCCATATAGGCGGATTTTGAGAGTATCACACCTTTATGGCTATATCTGCAGGGTGTCTCGCCTGCAGACGAACCTTCGAGGCTCGCACGGCGCAGCTTTGGACATTGCGCGAAGCCGTGTCAAATACAGCAATGTCGTCTAAGCATGTAGACGCCGGAAGTTGCTTGTTTCTGGACAGGGGTTCGATTCCCCTCAACTCCACCAAAATCTATCTTTGCGGTGCCGTTATCGATTTAGAAAGTATTATAAATCTTATAATATTGTAAACTGCATATATCGGCTATAACTATCATTTCTGCTGTCTACCCCTTTATACAAACCGTTAACACGTGTTTAACAGATCTTTAATACAATAGTGGCTATGAACTCAATTCTTCTACTTGAAGATGATCTTCTATTGTCTGAGACAATAGAAGACTATCTTTCCGAATACCATTTTGAGATCGAAAAGTGCCATACTTCAGCCGAGGTTCTAAAAAAGTGTTATGAGCGGAATTTCGATCTTTATCTTTTCGATATAAACGTACCGGGAATAGATGGGCTCAACCTTCTGAAACTTCTTCGTGAATCGGAAGACGATACTCCAGCCATTTTCATCACCTCCTACAGGGAGGTTGCCGCTTTGGAACGTGGCTTTGCCTATGGGTGTCACGACTATATCAAAAAACCTTTCGATCTCGACGAGATGAGAATACGCATAGAGGCAGTCATAGCCCGTAACCGGAAGATGAGCGAAAATATCGTGAAATTCTCTCCTTTCATTTGGTACGACAGGGATTCGAGGGCTTTTTTTGAAAAGGGTGTTCCTCTTCAGGTTCCGATCAAGGTGATATACCTTATGGAGCTCTTTCTCGAAAACCCGAATCAAATCGTCACGAGGGAGATGATAATGCAAAAGCTTTGGAGTCCTATGGAAAACCCGAGTTTCGGCTCTATAAGGGTCTATATCACGAAACTGAAAAAGATCATCGGCAAAGAGAGAATTGCAAATCTAAAAGGTCTCGGTTATCGATTCATCATGAATTGATCTGATTGTCTGAAATCGAAAAGCCGGCTATCTCCGGATCATTGGAGTTGTGCGGTTTTTCTCGAAGAGACTTCCATAGCTCAAATCGCCACGGTACCGGTAGCCAAAAAAGGAGGCGGCAACTTGTTACGTTTGATACGTCAACTACCAGCTTTCATTCTTCCTGTCGTACTCCTGTCAGGTTGTACCGCCTATCGCCCGATTGATCCGAACATCTTGCCTCCGGCCGAAGATTTGACACTTCCCGAAGGCCCCGGTGTTTGGTGGCGTGCTTTCAACGATCCAAAGCTGGATCGGACTATACGGAGACTTTTTGAAAAGAACTTCGATTTAAAGGTCGCCGAAAGCCGCATCGTTCAAGCAAATATAGCAAGGCAAAAAGCAGATGCGCCAATGTATCCGACACTGGATGCGGGTGTAGATATCAAACACTCCAACAGCTATTATGAAAGCAGCAATACAGTTTCGGCTTCTTTAAGAGCCGGCTACGAGATAGATATATGGGGACGACTCGACGATCTGCGCGAGGCCTCGATCTATGATGAATACCGAAGCCGTTTCGACCGCCAGGCTATGACGGTCGCTATAACGGCCATGATGGTTAATGAGTGGTACGGCTTAGGATATACCAGAAGCTATATCCGATACCTTGAGAGAAAAATCGCACTTGCGAAGAAAGAGGTGGAGCTTCTTCGCCAGCGCTACCGCACCAGGCAGGCTGGTATTGTGGATCTTCTTTCGCAAGAGAGTGCATTGAAGCAGATGGAATCGGAGCTTGAGAGTTTGGAGCTGCAGGAGTATGGCCACTGCAGTGCTATCGCTCTGCTGTTGGGGGAGAATGTGGAGAAGTTCTCTTGTGAAGGGCCCGAAATACTTCCGGATGTTGATGGCTTTAGTACACCGGTTATTGAGTCACGGCATATTCTTGCCCGGCCCGATATAGCAGCGGCTCTTGCAACACTAAAAGCGCAGGACAGGCGTGCTGCCGCAGCGGTTTCGGCCCAGTACCCGAGGTTTTCCCTGAGTGCTTCGGCAGGGGAAAGCGATATGCGTTTCAGCGATATTTTCGAAAACTGGTATACCTCTATTTCGGCTTCGCTGGTCGCGCCGCTGTTCGACGGCGGCAGTCGTGATGCTGACGCCAGGATGGCTCTTGAGAGGCGCAACGAGAGTCTGCTGATTCTCAAAAAGCTGTTTATAGATGCCTCTGTTGAAGTGAGCGATGCGCTTAAGGCGATAGAGATCGGTCGCCGCAACTACAAAACTCTTCATAAACAGCTAAGTATCGACGAAAAAAGGGTTGCCGGTTATCGAAGCGGGTATCTGCACGGTACCGAAGATTTCAAACGCTATCTGGATGCGAAAATGACGCTGATTTCGACACAACAAAAAGTTTTGCGTGCAAAGCTCGATCTGATAAACGCCTATGTGGCGCTTCAGCGTTCGACGGCGTCGGGGTGGGAACCAGCTGATGGAATCTGGTCGGCCGAAAGGAGGGAGTAGAGGTGAGAGAGAAGAGGAGTCGACAAAATGGTGAATGGCTGAGGCATCTGTTTTCATTGTTAATAGGTACGGCAGTTCTTGCAGTCGGGATCTACTATTCGTATATCTGGCTCACTAACAAGCCGAAAGCCCATAAATGGCATTCAAAAGGTACGGTTACCGCTCCTCTTGTAGAAGTTGTTCATCCCCGTGCCGTAGATGTTCAGGCACAAATTGATAGCTATGCCAAAGTCATCCCATACCGCAGCCAGACACTTTCATCCAGGGTCACTTCGCAGGTGGTCTCCCTTTCGCCGCATCTCATACCGGGAGAAATCGTAAAAAAGGGGGATTTGCTTGTTACGCTCGATGAGACCGACTATAAGCTTGCACTCCGGCAGAGCGCTTCGGCAGTAGCAAACGCCGGTCTTGCGCTTGAAACCGAGCTCGAAAACAGCAAAAGTGCGGCTTTCGAGCTCTCGTTGGTCGACCAGAATATTTCGAAAGAGCAGAAGAGATATCTTCTTAGATATCCCCATATAGCCGCTGCGAAAGCGGCATTGGCATCGGCTGAAGCCGCCTATGCGAAAGCGAAAGCAGATCTGGAGAGATGCCGTATAAGAGCTCCTTTCGATGCCGTGGTCCTCAATGTGGAAGTTGCGATCGGCGATACCGTGAGCAGCTCCAAAACATTGGCAACCCTTGCCGAAGCGGACCGTTTCTGGGTCCGTATAGCACTCTCTCCTCGGGAGCTGGACGGTATAGATATTCCCGGTTACAACGCTTCCGTGGGATCAAGTGTGAAGATACGGCACGACTTCTGGCCATCTTCGGCCGCTGATCTGACCGGTGTCGTCGAAACGGTTGAAAAGATGGTCGACGATTCGAGTAAAATGGCATATATTCTCGTTCGTGTCGACGACCCTCTTGGGCTGCACACCGCACACAGACCGCTTCTTTTGAACTCGTTCGTCAAAGTCCGGGTTGTCGGCAAGAGACTCAAAAATGTTCTTGTCATTCCGTCAACCGCGCTTCGCGGTGACGGGACGATTTGGATATTGCGCCCCGACCATACGCTGCAAATTAGGAAGATTCCGATACTGTGGCGGGAGGAGAGCCGTTTCATGATAGACGCAAAACTGCTGCAGCCTGGGGAATCTGTGATTACTACAGTCATAGAGGCACCGGTAGACGGGATGAAACTGCGTATCGCGGATGGGGAGGCGTCAAAGGTTTCATGGCGTGCCGGAAGTGAAGGGAGTGTCACGCACCGAGAGGAGAAGCGATCCGGCCGAGGGCACCAATGAAACGTTTTAGACGTTTCGAAGGGGGGCCGATCGCATGGATGGCGGCACACCCGGTTGCCGCAAATCTTCTGATGATCGTCGCGCTTGTGGGCGGACTGCTCATGATGGGTCATCTTCGCCAGGAGGTTTACCCCGACTTCGAACACGATGAAGTGCGTGTCAGCGTTGCCTATCCCGGGGCCAGCCCGGAAGAGATCGAAGAGGGCATCATCCTGCCTATCGAAGAGGCGCTTAGCGGTGTAGACGGTATTAAAAAAGTGACTGCAGTTGCGGGTGAGGGGAGCGGTAGTGTAAATATAGAGGCCCGCAAAGGGTACGATCTGCAACTGCTTCAAAACGATGTCCAAAACGCCATCAATCGTATCCGCACCTTTCCGGCCGATATAGAGCGTCCGAAAGTTTCGATGCGCAGCTACGAACGTCAGACTATGTCACTCGTTCTTTTCGGAGATACTGATCGCCTGACACTCTATAGAGTGGCTCAGCAGTTTAAAGATCGCCTGCTTCAGTCCCCGGATATATCCAAAGTCGATCTTTATGGAGTATCTTCGCTTCAATACAGTATAGAGGTGAATGAGTCGACACTCCGAAAGTATGCAATTTCACTCGAAGAGATCGCCCGCCGTATCATGTCGGACAGTCTCGATCTTCCCGCAGGAAGTATAAAAACGAGCAATCAGGAGATTCTGGTACGGCTTCACCAGCGGCGTGAAACGGTCGAAGCGTTTAAAAACGTGATAGTTATAGCAACTTCTACGGGGAGCCTGGTCCGTCTCGGCGATATTGCGACTATCCGCAAAAACTTTGAAAATGAGGACTATTTTGCACTATATAACGGTAAACCGGCTCTTAGAATCGCAATCCGCAATCCGCAGGATATCTCACCCATTACCATTTCGCGCATAGTCGGTGAAGAGGTTGAGAGGTACAGCAGGGAGCTTCCGCCTTCGATCCGGCTTAAAATATTGACCAATCAGGCCGCCGTTTTTGAAGAGAGGGTGAAGCTCCTGCTCAAAAATAGCGCGATGGGCCTGATTATCGTACTGGTTGCACTATCGCTGTTTCTGGAGATACGTCTTGCTTTTTGGGTAATGATGGGTATTCCAATCTCTTTTATCGGAGCATTCTTCCTCTTTCCTTTTCTCGATGTCTCAATCAGCATGGTCTCGCTATTCGCCTTTATAATAGCACTCGGAATAGTTGTGGATGATGCCATCGTCGTGGGGGAGAATATCTATCACTATCGGGAGAGGGGTTATAAGCCGCTCGCCGCGGCCATAAAAGGTGCACGTGAGATGGCCGTGCCTGTATCGTTTGCGATATTGACAAATATTGTGGCTTTCATGCCCATCTACTTCATACCCGGAACAACGGGAAAGATTTTCCAGGTAATACCGGTGGTGGTTATCACGATCTTTGTCGTTTCGTGGATAGAGTCGCTTTTTATTCTGCCGGCTCATCTTGCTGAGGTGAAAAAGGATGTGCGAAATCCGTTGATACGTTTTATCCACCGGTACCAGCAGCGCTTCAGCCGCGGTTTCAGGGCGTGGGTACGCTTCCGTTTTGCCCCTTTTCTGGATTTGGTGCTTCGATACCGCTATCTGCTTATCTTTGCGGCATTGACGCTGCTTGTCGTTACGGTCACCTACGCTACAAGCGGGCGAATGGGAATGCAGATTTTCCCCAGGACACCCTCCTCGTACGCACAGGCGATAATCAAGATGCCTTTCGGTACTCCGGCGGAAGTCACTCGCAAAACGGTCAAAAAGATTGTCGATGCGGCCTATGCGGTGCAGGAAGAGGAAGGGATAGATGACTACATACGTGGCATCTATGCGCGCATCGGGAGGGAAGGGACGCATGAGGGTCTTATCCGTATATATCTGCCGCCGGCGTCCATACGTGACAAAACCCTTTCAAATGCCGAATTTGTCAGGTTGTGGCGTGAAAAGACAGGCGAGATACCCGGCGCTGAGCTGCTACAGTTTTCAGCCTATGCAGGCGGTCCCGGTCACGGTAGCGCCATTTCACTGGAGATCAGCCATACAGATCTGAATATCTTGAAGAGTGCCAGTCGTCTCATAGCCGACGAGTTGCGGCGGTATCCCAGGCTTTATGATATTTCGGACGGTTTTGAGGAGGGTAAAGCGCAGATCAACTTCAGTCTCAAACCTGCGGCGTATGCCATGGGGTTCGATGCACGTACCGTAGGTCGAGAAGTGCGGGCCGCATTTTACGGTGCGGAAGCACAAAGGCTCCTCATAGGGAAAGATGAGACGAAAATTATGGTAAAGCTGCCCAAGAAACGGCGTGAACTGCTTGAAACCCTATACGGTTTGCGGCTATTTACAAAGGATGGGAAAGAGGTCGCTCTTATGGATCTTGTAAATCTGTCCTGGGGTCATGCATATACCAGGATCATGCGTGTAAACGGGAGGCGTGTCATAACCGTCGAAGCGAACATACGCCCACGCAGTAAAGCGCTCGAGATCATGAATGATCTCCAATCCGATTTTCTGCCCAAACTTCAAAAGAGGTTTCCGGGACTCACTTATAGTTTTGAAGGCGACCAGACCGAGATAAGGGATAGCTTCTCCACCCTCAAAACCACTTTCATTATGGCAGTATTCGCAATATACGCTCTGCTTGCCATTCCATTTAGAAGTTATCTGCAGCCCCTCATAGTAATGGCCGGGATACCGTTTGGTATTATAGGTGCGTTGATAGGCCATCTGATTATGGGGTACAGTCTCAGCGTCGTGAGTATGTTCGGTATCGTTGCACTTAGCGGTATAGTTGTCAACGATGCGCTGATACTTGTAGATTTTGCCAACCGTTATCGCCGTAAGCTCAAAGTTTCGGCCCTCAGAACTGTCCGAGAAGCTGCCGTTCAGCGTTTCCGTCCCATTCTACTTACTACCGTCACCACCTTCGGCGGCCTTATGCCTATGATTTTCGAGACATCAAAGCAGGCAAAATTTTTGATACCTATGGCTATCTCTTTGGGATTCGGAGTACTCTTCGCCACCTTTGTAACACTTCTTATCGTTCCGGCGCTTTACATGGTGATAGAGGATATAAAAACGGTATTCGGAAGAGGGGCTTGATCCGTATCGGGTATGATCCGGCAAGATCCGGATGAGGGCAAAACTGCCGGTTGTCGTCACTCCCGGGGAGGTTTTAGGTTAGAAAGGAGTACCCCTCTTTTGCCAGGAGTGCGGCTCCGAGTGCCGTAGTGATCTGCGGATAATCCGGTATTGCAAGCTCGCGTCCAAGTTCATCTTCAATAGCTGCGACGAGGCCTGCGTTGAGGGCAGGTCCGCCGTCGAAGTATATGACATCGTTAAGCCCCACTTTTTTCGTAAGACGAATTATCCGTTTGGCGATGGAGAAGTGAATTCCGGCAACGATATCCTCTTTTGAGTGTTCGTTACCGAGCAGGCCGATGATCTCCGACTCGGCGAAAACCGCGCAGGTGCTGTTGATCGACAGCGGAGTGCCGCCGGCGCGGAAGTGGTAGTCCCCCAGCTCCTCTACATCGATCTCCAGTTTAGCCGCGGCGACATCGAGAAATTTTCCCGTTCCGGCAGCGCATCTGTCGTTCATCGCAAAATTAACCACGTTTCCCTCTTCATCGAGGCCGATAGCTTTGGAGTCCTGACCGCCTATGTTTATGATGGTTCGGATGGTGCCGAACTTTTCACCCGCTTTGCGTGCGCCGACGGCGTTGGCTGTAATTTCACTGATCGTTTCGTCCGCCTCTTTGAAAAGTTTGCGCCCGTATCCGGTCGATACTATATATGCGATATCATCGAGTGAAATTCCGATATCTTTGGTAAGCTGCTCAAGGCTCTCTTTTGCGTATTTGTAGAACATGCTGCCGCTTCCTGATACCCTCTGACCCGCTATCGATTCGTTTTCGTCGATGAGAACGATTTTGATGGCGGTCGAACCGATATCGATACCTGCGAAGTAGTGCATCATCCCTCTCCTTGCATTTTATGCTTTTTGCGTCGTTTACGTACTTTGAGTGACTCTATGAAGGCTTCGATACGGGTTGAAAGCTGTCCGCCCTGTCCGGGGCTGTAGTCTGTTTCTACGTAGAGCATCGGAATACCGAGTTTTTCCATCTCCTGCTGAATGCTTCGCTGCTCCATTTCGTAGACCTGGCATCCGGCAAAGGACTGGTAGACGACGCCGTCTACATCGTACTGTTCGCACAGCTCCCTCAGGCGCCGTTTTCTATCTTCGTTTTTGGTGAAGATTGGGCATGTGCAACCTTTGAGGTAGCGATCTGCCACGGCATCGACCATATCGTACATAAACCACTCGTCTACCGAAACCATATCGTTGAAGAGACGGTTGGCCGAACAGCTCTCGTCGGCCACGATTACCGCATCGGCCTGCTCAATCATGTATGGGAGCTTCAGGTTGGGAAAAATCGGCGGAGAGCCGGTGTAGAGGATCCTCGGCGATCTCTTGCCGGCGGCATTGAACCCCTTTTTTCCGCGCTCTTCAGCCTCTTCGCATACTTTAAGCGTCATTTCGGTCCAGCGCTCGATGTCGTCAAAAAAGAAGGCGTTGGTGATTAGAAAGAGATCCTTTCCCAAAACAGGGACCGGGTCGAGCTTTCGCAGTTCATTCAGGCGATGGTATGCAAGCTGTGCGCGTCCAACTTTTCTGATAGCCTCTTTGAGGCTTTTTCGCGTAATCTTCCTGCCAAGCTCATTTGAGAGATCTTTTGTAAACTTTCGTACTGTTCTGCGCCAATATTCGCGGCTCTCTTCGCTCTCTTTGACTCGGGGGAACTCCATGTGGTATACGTCGTAGTCCATCTCTTCGATCATATTGATCGCTTTTGTTTTCTGGTCGCAGGTAGTCGGATGGACGAGAAAGTCCATCTTCTCCACAGCAGGGAGATCTCTTTGTTGCAGCATCCCAAGCGTTGCCTTAACCAGAGAGCAAGATTTTGCCGGCATGAACTCTCCGCCGCTCTGCTCGTTCGTATGAAACCCGTTGCAGAGCCTCACCGGCACGGCATCCATCGCATATATGATTTCATAGGGGATCTGGATGCAGAGGGTTCCGACCAGCGGCTTGTCTTCGTGCAGGATCTCTGCGTTGCAGTATACCCGTTCAAACAGATCGTAGAAGTAGTCCATAGATTTGAGCGGGCTTGCGAAGTCGTGGCGCAGATGGTCGAGCATCTGCATGGCCTCCATCGCTTCGTGCCGCCGGTGGCGAGCTTTTGGATCTTCGATACGGTGCTTCCGTTTTTGTACCTTTTCCGGTGCTTCCGTTTTTAGGTTTCGGTCAGGCTTTTCAACTCTTTTATCTCTCATCGAAAAGATCCTTCTCCTGAAGTCCCATCCGTTTGGCGAAACCATCTTTTGTGGATCTGAAAATCGCCATGTTTACGATATCGAGGTGGAGTGCATCCTCCTCCGGGCAGGCTGCTATGCACTTCAGGCACAAAATGCAGTCATCCCGCAGTATGTTTTTGCTTTTTACATCGTCGGCTATATCGAAAATCTGCATGTCGCAGACGCGGTAGCAGTCGCCGCACCTGGTGCATTTGTCACCCTCTTTTTTGAGCCTCAAAAACGCGAACGGGCTGAATATGTAGTGCATGGCACTCATTGGGCAGTAGAAACAGAAAAAACGCTTTTTTACGAACGAACCGACGATAAAGAGTGCGGTGAACGCGATGCCGAAGCCGGTGAGAAAAATTGCCGTATCGGAAGAGAAGTCGATGTACCACTGGCTGAAGTCTCCTACAAACATCGGGGTGATGAGACGGCCGGGACACATTTTGCAAAAAGCGGCACGCCACTCTCCATCCAGCAGCCCCGCACCGACGAGAAGGGGAAATATGACTACTATGACCAGAAAGATATATTTGATCTTTTTCAGAAATTTGTAGTTGCTTTCGCTATATTCACTGTAGGGAATACGCAGCCGTTTTCGAAGTGCTGTAATCCAGTCCTGGGCCGTTCCGAGCGGGCATGCGTAGCCGCACCAGGCTTTGTTGAAAACAATAAACCAGAGCAGAAAGGTCAAAAATGCCGTCAATACACCGATGCTCGCAATACTGAAGAGCCTATCCCACGGTCTGGCCAGCTGGTGCTGCAGCGGCATGAAGTAGCATACGCCTCCAGCCTCCCGGTCATATCCGCAAGCGAAGACCGGAATTTCGCGTCCCAGGTCGATCGCCAGATAGCCGCCGTAGACGAAGACAATGAAGAAGAAGAGCTGGATCCAGAACCGGAACTTTCTGATATCGACCCGGTCGATCTTCCGCAGCAGGTCATTTATTTTCATCTATAACCACCTCTTTGAACGGTTTTCTGGTGCGGTAGCGGTATAGTGCCACGCCGCCCCCGATCGCGATTAGAAGGAGAATGGTCAGCAGCAGGCCGTAGGCGCTCGACTGATATTCGCTTTTCGAGCGTCCGTAGACTCCCGATTGTGTAATTTTGTACCTGGTGCCACCTTTCTCGTATTCCGCTTCTACGACAAACCTTTCGCGAAACCTTTTATTGAATCTGTTCCACTCCGGGTAGTAGTCTTTGATGAGGGTGAAGCTTGCAATTCCGTCTTTATCGGTAACGACTCTCTTCATCCATCCAAACTGAGTTGTGAAAGTAACCTTTGCGCCGGTGACGGGTCGGCCGTGAAGAAGCACCCTGAATCTCATTTTGTCACCCGTTACGGGACGGGAGTAGAAGGTTTCATCCTTCGGACGCAGCCGAAGTATGTCGAACGGGACTTCATCGACGGTTTTTGCGCGCATCTTTTGGCGGTTGTACTCTTCCCGGCTGTGGTCGAACCGCTTGAACTCATATTTTGCGACACGGACGAAGCGCTCTTCCCCTTCTCTCGCTTCATCTACATAGTAGACTTTATAATAGCCGTTTTTCGGCATCTGGAAAGATATCGTAATGCATCCGCGCTTTTCGGGTGAGACTTTTTTGGTCCTGTTTTCCGTATCTACAACATAAAAGGATCCGTGTGCATCGGCAACACAGGCCGGCTGCAGGAGGTCGTTGCCGACGAGGTAGACTTTGCGGGAAGGGATTCCGTTTCGTCCGCGATTCATACCATGCCGGTCGCTACGGGCATGTACCGGGCGCGGCATACGGTCACTCAGCCACACCGTGTCGTCTACCCCCGCTTCTATTTGAGGAATTTTGGTATCGTGGCGATGTATCACGGCGCTGTTTCCGCCTCGATGTGAGCCGTGAGCGTGGCGTGCTTTTCGGCCATAAGTGTCTATTACGTGATCCCTGTAGAGATTGACACCGACAAAGAAGAGAATCAACATCGCCGCAAACGGGTATGCGACCGTTTTACGAATTTTTGAACTCTCTATAAATGCCATTCGCCGGTAGAGGATATAGAGTGCCCATAAGACGGCCAGCCATCGGAACAGGTGGAACACCTGCAGCCATGTGTCACCGCGTTTTGCAATGGGTTCGACATCGACGTCTATTCCGAACCCCCAGGCAAGGCCTTCGACGATACGTGCCGAGTTGCCGGTGAAGAAGTACTCCCATGCATGTGCCATCGATGCAAGGATAAATAGCGGAGCGAAGGCGTAACCGAGCGTATAGAAGACGCTGTTGAAGTCTTTTTTGAGAATTTTCGATGCGATCCACATGCCGGTTACGGCGGCAGCGACGGTGAAGAGCGTTGCATACAGGAAGGCAAAGAGCCCGACGGCATTTATGTGGCCGAAATCGATGAAGCGTTCGAATAGGTTCGCCGTCTTTACCCAGAGCATATGGTCGGCGATGTTGCTTCGTCCGAGACCGTGGTGAAAGGCCATAGAGATCGGAATAGCGGCAAGAATAAGGATATAGACCCACACTTCCGCCTTGAGCGTTTTGAATTTACGGTATATGGCGTATCCCGGCGGGACGAATTTGAAATTGATCGCTTCACAGGCGTGTGTACACTCCATGCAAAGCGTACAGTCGTCCATAGAGTTTTTCCTGTTGAAGTTGAATGGGCTGAGTCCGTAGGGGCACGATTTGGCGCAGTCGAAAGTTTTGCACTCCCCACAGGCGGAGCCGTACGAGCCGAACCATGTGAACGAGAGCTTGCCGTACCCGCGCAGAGCCGTGCCTATAGGGCAGATATATTTACAGTAGCTCATATCTTTGTAGAGATAGTAGAGTACGAATGCAACGAGCGTCATGACGCCGAACAGCAGGGCTGTTCCCAGCGGAGTCCGGTAAACGCCGGGGAAGGCGTAGTAGATGCCCCACCAGCCGAGAAACAGGAGCATGATACCGATAAAACGGTTCTGCATCCATTTGGGCATACTCTTTTTCATTCCGTAGCGGGTGATATACTTGCCCAGAAAACCGTGGGGGCAGATACCGCAGAAGATGCGTCCGAATGTCGGCAGTGTCGTTACGATGAAAAATGGCCAGAAGATACCCCAAAAGAGTGCAGTTGTGAAAATGTTCTCTTTTGAAGTATCGTAAAAGCCCATGAATATGGCGTAGAAAAAGAGGAGTGCGACCATTGTGCGCAGAACGAAAACGAACCGTTTGTTCTTAAAGATGAAACGGAAGAGACGGTTTTTGAAGAGGTCGTTTCCTGCCCGTTTGATATAGTGGACCATTCTATTCTCCTTAAAGTGTCAGATGACCGGTCGCAACCATCATCCCTGCCAGAAGCAGAAGCAGTGATGCAGCGGTTTCTATATAGGTTTTCTGTCTTTTGAACTGAATAAGCAGCTCTTTTGTGATGGAGGCCAGAATGAAGCCGTAGAAAAAGAGCGAGACCAGTACCGTACCGAGGCCGAATGCCAGTCCGAAGATCGCTCCCTTCAGGGTCGATCCGCCGGCCGCTGCGATAGAGACCAGTGAAAGTAGCGGAGTACAGAGATTTAGCGACAGAAGCATCCCCATCGCAAAAGCTGTACCCGGCCCTATCCGGCCGTATCGGGCAAAGATGGCCGCCGCACCGCAGCTGTGCCGTGTGCTGTAAAACTGCCGGAATATAAGCCAGAGCGCCGTAACGACCATGACCGATCCCATAAGAAGCCGTACGCCTTCGGGATCTGCCAGGGCTGATCGAATACCGGCCGCTGCAAACGATGCCGTCGTTGCGATAAAAATGTATGAGACGATGCGCCCTGTGCTAAATATGGTGACTATTCGCATCGACTCCCCAAGCGATCCTGAGTTGTGGACAAGAAGAGGCGCCAATATCGGTGAACAGGAGAGCATACAGGCACTCGAGCCGTAAGCTACTCCCATCAAAAAGACGGATACGAACGAAACAGCTTCCAAACAGCCGCCTCTCTTAGAATCTGTATTTCATACCGACGTAGTAGACGCGACCGGGATCGACCGTAATACTGGCATCTTCCGCATCGAGTTTGCCGTCATTGTTTCTGTCGGAGAAGAGATATACGGTTCTGTAGTACTGCCTGTCGGTAATGTTGTCGCATCGCACGTAAAACTCGAACGGATTGCCGTGAATTTTGGAGTTATAGCGAAGCTGAAGATTCATTATGCCGTAGCCGGGCATCTCGACAAGGTTGGTCTCATCCGCGTAGTATCCCGACTGTCCGTAGTTTTCTGCGACAATCATCCATTCCGGTGCCGTAGGGATGCGGATGTAGGTATAGAGGTCGAACTTATGTTTGGGTGTTCGCGGCAATACGTTGTTGCTGATATCGTATGTTACATCTCCCGTCGATCTGTAGGTCGGAGCCAAATCCACCGTAAAAGGGTCGTGGGAGGTATATTTGGCGTACAGGTAGGTATATGCGAGATCGAAATAGATATTTTTGTTTCGATCTGTATTTAGAGAGAGTTCTACTCCGCGATTCCTGGCGTTTCCGACATTGTCAAAATAGACATCGCCGTTGCTGTAGTAGGTACCGGCGTTTTTGGCGATTATATCCTTGGTATCCAGCTGATATACGGAAAACTCATAGCGAACGCTATTTTCAAAAATAGTGCGGCTTCCCCTGACGCCTACTTCGTAGTTGTAGGTCTTTTCCGTTTTGATATCGGGGTTGTTCCGGCTATATCGATCCGGATCGAAATCGTATGCATAGAGCTCATAGACACGAGGGTTTCTGAATCCGGTCGATACGTTGGTGTAGAGAGTTGTCGTATCGTCGAGTTGATACGCCAAACCGACACGGTACGATCCATTGGTAAAAGAGTCTTCACGGGAGATCGAATCGGTCGTCCAGACCGTTCCGTTATAGTCCCTGTTGAGCGAGTCGAGCTGATAGCTTTCATAGTCGTAGCGGCCGTTTAGAATGAAAGCCAACGCATCTGTGACCATAAGTTTGGTTTCGACGTATAGACCGAAACGATCTTCAGTGGTATCGTCGCTGCTAGATTCGCCGGCATAATATGTTCCTCTACTTGATGAATAGCTTATGGTTCTTATCCAGTAGTCTTCGAGCTTTCTCTGACCGATATCGAGTCCAAGCATATAACCCAGCTTTTGGTAAACTCCGCGATACTCTGATTTCAAGCCGTACTGATAGATATCTTCATTGTTGTCAAGTGTCCAGTCGTCATCTTTCCCGTCACCGGTCAAGTCTTGCGGGGAAGATTCGTATTCGTATTTGTCCGCATAGTAGTATCCGTTTACCATCAGATTGTTCGTATCGGAGAGGTCTTTGTTGTAGGTTACAAAGTATTTTTGAATATCAGAGTCGTAGTTGTGGTTCCATGGAAGATCGTTGTCGCTGGCTCCCGTGGGGTCTATCTGTGCGTTGGTGACACCGGTGACGCTTCCGCGTGAGCTCTCTTCAAACTTTTTCGTATATTCGGCCCCGAACGTTATATCGCTCGAATCGTCGAGGAACCAGGTAAGCTTACCGTTCCCTGAGCCTGTCCAGTTTTCGGTCATGTCCCAGTAACCGTTCGTGTAGCGATAGCTTCCGTTGAGTATCAAAGCGTACTGCTCTGTCGCATGATTCAGAGTAGCCATATAGTTTTGATAGGCAAACGTTCCATAGTCTACACTTGCGGTAACGCTACTACTGCCTTTGGGTTTTTTGGTGGTGATGATCACGGCACCGGCCATGGCGTTGGGACCGAAGAGGTAGGAAGCGCCACCCTTTATGACTTTGATGCTTTCGATATTGTCGAGGTTGAATTTCACTTTCCCGCCGTTTTGAAGTACGGGTACCCCGTCGATAACGACGGCTACACCTGTATCTTCCCACATGAACTCCTGCTGGTTGACCCCGCGTATATGAATCTCTACCGTATCACCGGAGCGTACATCGGCGGTAATGCCCGGTATCGTACGAAGAGCTTCGCCGATATTTTTAGGATCTATGACCTCGTATGTCTGCTCATCTATGACATTTACAGTCGAAACCTCCGTTTTCGGGTCGGAGGCCATATCTTCGATTGTCGAAGATTCTACCTCTACCGTATCGAGGGTGATATCTTCAGCCGCAGCGATCGAAGAAAATAGAGCCAGGCCGGAGAGCAGTAAGACTCTTTTCATTCTTTTACTCCTGAAATTAAAGTTAAACCAGAACTTTAACAGATATCTGTTAACTATTTATTAACCGGTCTCTATGCCACGTGTGAAAAGTGCACTGTTGGGCTCTGATTTGAAGGTGTTTCGTCAGGTATTTTTTATGGAGTCTCTATGTGCGAAGAGCTTCGGTCGTTTTTGTAGATTGATAGAAGTCAAAAGGTTATGATATACGATAGGGATACTCCAAGCGCGGACGGGTCGCTTAGATCGTTTCCTCTCAACAGAAAGCGGAGACCGCTGTAGGAGATATCGACTCCTACGCTGTTGAATCGGCTTTCATACGAAACGGCTGTTTTGATCCCGCTTCCAAACAGATGTGAGATCTCTAAGTATGGAAACCAAAAGCCCTTGACATAGTCACTACCGGCTGTAAAGAGTGTATTCTCTTCGGTTGTAAGCCTTCCCTCCACTCTATATTTTGCATATAGCTTTTGGGAGTAGTCTATATATTTCTCTATGCCTGAAACGGTCGGATTGTAGACGACAAAACCGTTTTCGTCATACGATTTGTTGGAAGAGTTCATAACTACATAGCTGTATGGTAGTCTTTTCCACTCCATTCTACTATATATATCATTTACAAGCAGATGTAATATAGCGTTTTTATAGTGGTAGCTAAGGCTTAAATGTGTAGTGTAGCCGAAACCTTCGGCCCTCTCTACATTCAGTTTGTAGAGGTAGTTTTCGGTGTAGCGGTAGTCGGCTATTGCGCTGAAGTCGTAATCTTTTGCAGAGTCGGCCACTGCGTATCCGTTTAGGTAACCGTCCTGCATGTTGCGGCCCCTGAGCAGTTCAATGCCCACTCCTATCTTCAGCGACTCTTCGGTCCCGCTCATGAGCTCGAAGCTTTTGGCGTAGACGATACCGTCGGCTTCGAACCCTTCGATGGAGATATCGAGGTTGTATAGTTTTCCGGCGGTAAAGCCTATATCGTTTAGCTGCTGCCATACCAGCTCTACCGTATCTTTGTTGGCAGCCGTGAATGACTGATGCCTATATGTGTAACCCAGGTATCCCCACCTCTTCGAAGATGCACCTATGTCGAATCTCATATCGTCTATAGCCAGATTCGTTCCGCTTTTGGGATGGAATTCACCGTGCCATTTGTCGATGAGGTCGCCGAGCGAGACCGGGTCGTTTGCGACGAACGCCTCAACTTTTACCGAAGCTGTAGTTGATTTGTCGGAATTTAACGGGTCGAAAAGAGTAAAAAGACCGGCTCCCGCTTCTGTAAGCAGCAGCGGGATACCGAGAATTAGTAGCTTTCGCAAGTTCGCTCTTTTACGGAAGCGATTCGAAAGTACCGTCTATATACTTGATTCTCGGGATACCTGTCTCATCATCCAGGTAGCCTACATCTTTGTTGTCTTTGGTAAGAGGGGTGGTCGTGTCATAGTTTATATCGCCGTTGTCGAGTACAACGGTTATCGATAGACCGTTTCCGCTTGTTACGGTAACGTTTCCGTCGCCGTTGTCATCTATGCTGGAGACGGCATTTACGGTCATTGTGCCATAGACATACGCCAGACTGCTGTTTGTCGTAATGGTGTCCGGGTTATATTCAACTTCCAGATTCAGGCTCATGTCGTCAAACCCTGTCCGCTTCAGGACTCCGCCTGCTGTCGCTTTCAGATGCGGTTTGTCTACTACATGATCCAGATCGCTCAGATTCATATCTGCCGCATTCATAAGTGTGACGCCGAACGTTCCGTCAAACTCTGACTGTGTAGTGAGGTTTTTGATAATGCCGTCGAGTGTCATACTCTCAGGAATATATCCGCTGTTTCCACCTTTGATGTCACCGGTTGTGTTGACCCACAGTTGTTCTATATTCGGAGTGCCGCCGTTGGAGCAGTTGCCGTCGTATGTAATTGCAGCGTTAATGAAGTCATTAAAGTAATACTCTCCGGCTATTGTTTCATAGAAGTTTCCGTTATTGTCCGTATATAGTGTGTAGGTCGAGTTATCATACAGTGTCACTGTTAAAGAGTTGTTGTTGAAGCTGTCATGTGTACCATCGTTTGCATTATAACATCCTACATAGCCGTTGACTTCTGTTGTGAAGACCTCGGTAAATTCGCCGTTCGCAGCGAGAGAGGAGTTCATGGCGTAGCCGACTTTGAGGGTGCCTGAAGCCGTATAGCTGCTGTCGAGTGCGCCGTTGAGCGTGATTTCGTTCAGTTTTACGTAGTTCAACTGTAAAGGATCGTTGAGATTGGATGCGTTGTAGTCATATCCGACATCCGCCTTGAAACCTTTGACTCCGAGCATAGTGCCGTCGGCAGTAGAGAGGTTGATGTCACTGACATCAATGGATGCCCCATCGGTCGTCTTTGTGAGGGTGGCATTGGCCTGCAGGGTCTGCTGGGTCTGATTCGTTTCGTAGAGCATCGTTGCAGGAATGGTTCCGTCGAAGGCTGCAGTCAGGGTCGTGAAACTATCCGGATTTATGGTTGACGGATCAGCTGCCGGGAGTGTTATAGTTCCACTACCGGCAGATGTTGTTGCCCCGGTCGCAATGATGGTGTCCGTTATCGTGTAGTCCCATAGAGTTGCGTTCAGGTCCGCTCTTTTCAGGTTCGCATCCCTGCTTCTATCCGCAAGCGCTACCAGTGTGGTGTTGAGTTCGGTCAGGTTGTTGTCTATTCCGAAGCTTACGGCAGCGAGCAGGTTTCCAAGAACCAGTCCGGCAAGATCGCCGTTAAGTGTTACATTTACTACGGCTGACTCCATACCTTTCGCTTCAGCGTCGAATAGGCCTCCATCGTTAAAGAGGCTGTCTCCCTGGGTGCGCAGATTCTGGAAAAAATCTTTTGCAGCCTGTACATCATCGATAGTGCCTACCTCGTCCGCCGTTCCAGGAACAAAAGTCTCATTGTTCTCTGCAGCTACTACAAATGGAGTTATTACACTGTTTTGCAGCATATTCAGTGCAAGAATATCCGTAGCATTGTTATCGTCTCCCAAGATTCCGTCTGCGGCATCTTCGGCTATATCTTCCACAATCTCCTGAATCGAAAGACCGGCCTCATCCGCGGCATCGTGGAACGCTTTGATTACATCGGCATAAATTCCTTCGGTCGGGTCGGAAGTTATCGGATCCGTACCGAATATCTGAGCGGCTGCCACGCGTGCCTCCTCAAGTTTCTGCCCGTCGATTTCACTGCTTGGATCTCCCTCTGTAGCCATCATATACATAACATGTGTAGAGGGCGACACATTGACCGTCTGATCCACGTCGCCGCTTACATCGGCCGCCGAGTAGAGTTGTGTCTGCGTGGGGCAGGGTGCAGTCGTGTCGGTATCCGGGTAGTAGAGGCTCGAGGTTGCATCACATGTCACTTTGACTACCGCAACACCTTCGTAACCGTTGAGATCGATCGTATATGTACCGTTGCCGCTGTCGGTTCTACCGCTGCCTATGACTGCTCCTGCGGCGCTGCCTTTGTGTACTTCGACGATACCGTTGAGAATCAGCTCGTCGACCGCCTTACCGGTTATGGTTACACTCGCGGTTGCAGGGGGAGTGCTATCGTCTCCGCCGCCGCATCCGCTGAAGATTATTGAGCCCGCCAGTATAGCACTGGCGACTGCACTTATCTGCCTTCGTTGTATGTTCATTGTTTACTCCTGCTAAAATTTGATTCGCACTCTCCCAAATTATAGGAGGATGTTCTTTAATAATAAATAAAACATATCAAAATTGATGAAATCGATAAAAAAGCAAAATTATGGTGCTGTTTCAATCTTTTCCGGGCTTAGAAGAGCGGTGGTGGGATTTCACTTTCGCTTATTTGGCGGAATATAATCTATTGTACCGTGAGTTGCATGTTTTGCCTCTTTTCGAAAATATTTCTGTTTTTTGCGTAATTGTTTTTCTCGGTTGTGCATTAAAGGCATCACCGAGGAACTTTTGCGCTACAATTTCAAATACTGATTTTACGCAGAAAGCGTAAAATCATCTCGAAATCTCTGATTTCGAAGCTTCAGGGGGTTGTAGGGCCGTCCAGGCCCTGCCAAATTGCGGGCTCTGCCCGGAGTTTGCGTAACATGGATGGCTTACGCAGAAAGCGTAAAATCATCTCGAAATCTCTGATTTCGAAGCTTCAGGGGGTTGTAGGGCCGTCCAGGCCCTGCCAAATTGCGGGCTCTGCCCGGAGTTTGCGTAACATGGATGGCTTACGCAGAAAGCGTAAAATCATCTCGAAATCTCTGATTTCGAAGCTTCAGGGGGTTGTAGGGCCGCTCACCCCCTGCCAAATTGCGGGCTCTGCCCGGAGTTTGCGTAACATTGGTTTAGATAAAAAGCAAAAGGATGATATTTGCAGATAAAAGAGATTCAGCAGTACTCAGAAGTACGACCTAAGGCGAGGGCATATCTGTGCTACCTGCTTTCGAGGAACATTCCGAACAGAACGCCGGAAGTGACTCTCGAAACCATAATGGCTGCCCTGAAGAAGATAAAAAAGGAGATCAGGGAGATACATACGCTCTACGTGCTCGATCCGAAGGGTAGACAGATAGTCAACAACGTGAGCCGAATACAGGCATACCGCACCGGCGAGGGCGAGAACAGGGCGATGCGCGCCTACTACTACAGGGCCGTCAGGGAGAAGAGGTGCATACTGACCGACCCGTACCCGT